>NZ_JBHLWN010000107.1:0-112481 GCF_042432825.1 Paenibacillus chartarius
TTTGTTGCGGCGCCGCGGGCCCCAATCTCGTTGTAACAACGCCCATTTGGGCTTTGTTGCGGTGCCGCGGGCCCCAGGCTCTCTGCAACAACGCCCATTTGGGCTTTGTTGCGCTGCCGCGGGCCCCAGGCTCGTTGCAACAACGCCCATTTGGGCTTTGTTGCGCTGCCGCGGGCCCCAAGCTCTCTGCAACAACGCCCATTTGGGCTTTGTTGCGGCGCCGCGGGCCCCAGGCTCTCTGCAACAACGCCCATTTGGGCTTTGTTGCGGCGCCGCGGGCCCCAGGCTCTCTGCAACAACGCCCATTTGGGCCTTGTTGCGCTGCCGAGGGCCCCAATCTCGTTGCAACAACGCCCATTTGGGCTTTGTTGCGGCGCCGCGGGCCCCAGACTCGTTGCAACAACGCCCATTTGGGCTTTGCTGCGGTGCCACGGGCCCCAATCTCGTTGCAATAAAGCCCATTTGGGCTTTGTTGCGCTGCCGCGGGCCCCAATCTCGTTGCAACAACGCCCATTTGGGCCTTGGTGCGCTGCCGCGGGCCCCAGGCTCTCTGCAGCAACGCCCATTTGGGCCTTGGTGCGCTGCCGCGGGCCCCAATCTCGTTGCAACTACGCCCATTTGGGCATTGGTGCGCTGCCGCGGGCCCCAATCTCGTTGCAGCAACGCCCATTTGGGCCTTGGTGCGCTGCCGCGGGCCCCAATCTCGTTGCAACAACGCCCATTTGGGCCTTGTTGCGCTGCCGCGGGCCCCAGGCTCGTTGCAGCAACGTCCATTTGGGCTTTGTTGCGGTGCCGCGGGCCCCAATCTCGTTGCAACAACGCCCAATTGGGCCTTGTTGCGCTGCCGCGGGCCCAAGGCTCTCTGCACAACGCCCATTTGGGCTTTGTTGCGGTGCCACGGGCCCCTGGCTCGTTGCAACAACGCCCATTTGGGCTTTGTTGCGGTGCCGCGGGCCCCAGGCTCTCTGCAACAACGCCCATTTGGGCTTTGTTGCGGCGCCGCGGGCCCAGACTCGTTGCAACAACGCCCATTTGGGCTTTGTTGCGGTGCCGCGGGCCCCAGGCTCTCTGCAACAACGCCCATTTGGGCTTTGTTGCGGCGCCGCGGGCCCAGACTCGTTGTAACAACGCCCATTTGGGCTTTGCTGCGGTGTCACCGGCCCCAATCTCGTTGCAACAACGCCCATTTGGGCCTTGGTGCGCTGCCGCAGACCTCGCCTAACCTCCAAAGAAATAAAATACCGCCCAGCTTCATGAGCCGGACGGACATGGTTGACGTCTATCAACTATTAACCAGCACTAACGGCGGCGCCTGAAGCCCGGCAAGCTCATAGCACTGCGTACGGATGAGCACGGCTTGCGTACCGGCGTTCATATCGCCTTCGATCAAACCGAGACCCAGAGGTACAGGCTTCGGCATGTCGGGGTAAAACTCGCCTTCCTTGACCTGCGCCACATTCGGCGCCACCGGAGAATGGGCCAGCTCTCTCGAGAACCCTCCGTCCGGACGAAGCAAAGCTTTCATATTGCGCAGCGTGATCGAAGCGATCTCCTCCATCTCCGCCTCGGGAACTTGAGCGTTCATCGAAGACAGCAGATTGATCGGATTGCGGATATAACACATATCGATAGCTTGTTCGTTTCGCAATGTGTACAAAATACTGCGGTACATCGCTTCAGGCCTCGGCATCGGAACGTTGAACGTGCCGTAGAACGTATGCAGCTTGAACGTTCCTGAGATTCTCACGTACCATGAGCCTTCGCCCCACAAGCCGGTCTCCGGGTCCTGGATCCTTTCGAAGAAGCGAAGCGCCTCTTCCAAGTAAGGCTTGCGGGCTTCAGCATCCATTTGACGCAAATATGGTGCCGAGTTGCACAGCCGGTCGCAGCCCCGCCAGCTGTTCGAAAGCTCGATGCTCTCCAGCCAAGCAGCATAATCCTTCGGCGAACGCATATAGGCCGGCGCATCGCGGAACGGATCGGGCAGCGGATATAGGGGACGGCCCCCCAGCTGCCTCAATGCGTTGGAGGAATAGCTGATCGCCCGCCCGACCATGACGTCGTCTGCCCTCATATTCGGGTCTTCATCGTAAAAGTATCCGCTGGCCGCATCCTGTTTATTTTGAAAAAAACGAATCGCCTTCTCTTTGTAAGCCGGATTCCACTCTTCCAGCATTCCGACGCGCTGCAAAATATTGAGAGCCTGTGCCGTCGATTCGATATCGGGCGTAAATTTGCCGGACTCTTTCGAGCTTCGCGCATAGAAGAAGCCCCCGGTGTCCGGATCGTATTGATCGTCCAGCCAAGTGAAAAAATGTTCAAACAAGCCATCCATTTCCGTCAGTATTGCTTTCAACCGAACTCTGTGCTCACCTGTTGCCATTCCAGCCGCCTCCTGCAAGCGCATTCATAAGCCTGTCCAAAGCATGCTCCCAAGCCGTAACGAAGCAATTTCTTTGGCTTCTCTTATTGTAATGCATATAACGGTTCATTTCTTGCAGTATATTGTCCGGTTTATCGTAAAATTATCTATTTATGCTCTTCTACGATTTCCCGGGGAATATAAGTTGGCAGCGAGACCAGAAATTAAGAAACGGCTTTGCTTGTTCTACTGCAGTCATGCCCATTGCAAGCTTGAAAATATCCCATAAAATCAAGACGATGATCAGTAACAATAAACCCGTATTCGCGTGCCAATCGGTTTTCCAGCTCGCTCAGCCAGTCGTCCTTGATCTCTTTCAGTTTTCCGCAGGATGCGCAAATCAAATGATGATGCATATGGGCATGCCCTTCGCTGCGGAGGTTAAACCGGGCCACACCGTCGGCAAATATCATTTTTTCTACAATGTTGAGCTCGTTCAATAGTTCTAACGTCCGATAGATTGTCGCAAGACCGATTTCGGGAAACGTCTCTTTCTGGATCATAAATACATCTTCGGCGCTTAAATGCCCGTTCTCATTCTCCAGCAAAACTCGTACGACAGCTTCCCGCTGCACCGTTAGCTTATGGCCCTTGTCCTTAAGCAGCCGGCCAATGTTCTCCAGCCTCGTCGAAATACTCATATCCGGTCCTGCCCCTTTCTTCAATTGTTAAAGAGCCATTTTCATCCCTGCTTCGACAAGGAAAATATCGATAATGGTTATTATTTTATAATTATTATAATATAAGCGCAGCGTTTTGACAAGACAAGATTAGGAACTAGCCGAACGCACATACACCTCATTCAATAGAGTCGCCCGAACACTTGGGCAGTTGAAATTATGACGGGATACAGCGAAAGGAAACA
Organism: Paenibacillus chartarius; assembly: GCF_042432825.1. Taxonomy (NCBI): domain Bacteria; kingdom Bacillati; phylum Bacillota; class Bacilli; order Caryophanales; family Paenibacillaceae; genus Paenibacillus; species Paenibacillus chartarius. The sequence continues at coordinate 3,288 of NZ_JBHLWN010000107.1, forward strand.
AGTCTCGAGGGAATGCTCCGGAGAACTTTCTAATTGAGAAGAACAGATGCTCATGAAGCTGAAAGTTTACATTGCATGCTCTTCAATTCTTGCATATTATTTTCTTCATTCACAATTTCCAGAAAATGGTCCAAGACGACCGGATCGAATTGCGTTCCTCGTCCGGATTCCATGATATTCAGGGCCTCGTGATGCGGGATCACATCTCGGTAAGAGCGTTTCGAAGTTATGGCATCCCATACATCGCAGACAGCAATAATACGAGCTTGTAATCCGATATTGTCTCCCGACAGACCAAACGGATATCCTTGGCCGTCCAAGCGTTCATGGTGGTGGAGTACGCCGTCCAAGATCCGGTCTGCGTACGGGATTCCGGCAAGAATTTTCGCACCGAGCCTGGGATGCTGTTTCATCATATCGTATTCATAGGCAGTCAGCTTCCCGGTTTTATTGAGGATATCTTCCGAGATTCCGATCTTTCCGATGTCATGAAGCATGCTGGACCACTTGACATATAGCAGTTCCTGCTGATCTAACCCCATACGTGCTCCAATGCAAACGGAAAGATACGATACACGATGGCTGTGTCCGCTCGTATACGAATCCCTAAGCTCCAGCGACTGGGCAAGCGCTTCGATAATCCCGGTGCCCAGCGCTTTATTTTCTTCCTTCCTCAGCTTGAGATCGTTGCGCTGCTTCTCGATTTCATTTTTCTGTTGAACAATTTCTTTATGTTTGCGGTCCAATACAGCAAAGAGCCTTCCTGTAAAAATCCCAATACTCATAAAGAAAAATAAGCGGATAAACCAATCCATCGGCGCTTCATGAGTACCTCTTGAAACATCGTCCGGCATAATAGGGCCACAAATAATGCCTGCAATGATAGCGGTAATGATTCCGCCCTTCACTCCCCAAAACCGGCTTGCAAGAATAATGGGACAGTAAAAAATTGGTGCAATAGGAGTGCTTGTACCGTTCATCACATACACTGTTAACCAGTTGATGCATAGTAAAACACTGATCGCTGCACTCCGAAGCTTTCCCGATCGTATCGCCATCTCACTCTCTCCCGCCGTTTATCTCATAAGTAAACTTTAGCGGAGATTTGTTAGATAGTTTTCAGTAAAATATTAGGAATCATAAAGTTCCTATGAACAAACGTTAATTTTTCCATATCCAAAGCTCGTATGTTTGCCGACATGAATCCACTCGGCCAGCTGTAAATACGGGAGGACAGCGGAGAGCTCTTCTTCCTCTCCTTCCCATACCCATTCCCCGACAAGGCCGCCAATTTTCATTTTGGTATGTTTCCTATATGAAAATCGTTCGATGTCGACCCATTGAAAGTCCTGAGATTTTACCCGGATCCGCTGTGATGCCTGTTGAATATGGTCCGTATCGATTTGCAGTTCCCCCAACCCATACATATGATGAATCACTACAATTCGCTGCATCAGTAACTTTAGGAATTGTTCGATGGAAGGGGATTGAAGCAGCGTTCCTTTCTCCTGCAGCCGTACCGGAGTAACGAATTTCAAGCATAATGGGTTCGTCGCTAACGCCTTCGAATCTGGGGGCATGTACAAAGTGCGAACGGGAGCCGATAGAAGCTCCTGATCCCTGACCAGATACGTCCAGGTCGAAGTCTCGAAGGACCATTGTTCAACATGAACAAGTTCGGCCGTAAGCTGCTGCGGTCCCATTCCATATTGAACCATTCTGCGAAAAGTACGAAGAAACGGCGGGTACCATTCCAGTGCATGTGGACCGATACACTGAAACTCAAACGATAGCGTGTGACCCTTTTTCATAAATTCTTCATCGGATTCGCATAAAATCATGTACGGCTGCGGGGGGGTGGCGCCTCTCTGGAAATGATTCTGTCTCTTTTCGTTAGTTTCAAACACATGCGTATACATACATTCATGCTGAAGGCTGCATGTACCGCAATCTTGATGGTTTACGTCCAAGCAGACCGTCTCCTTCAAGGCACGTCCAAAGACGCCTCTAAGGAGAGATCCTTTATTCCGGGGTATGCCCCCGCTCTGATTCATCCGCATCGTTAGACGAAGCCGGAAAACTGGAAGCCTGATCAAAGAAGCACCTGCCTTAACACAAATAAGCCTCTAAAGTTCCCTGAGTCAGGCAACTTTAAGGCCTCGTGGTCACTGCCTCGAATCAATCGATGAGTTAACAATAAATAATGGGAGGAATCAAATGTGCTTTAATACCCTGAATCGGGTCAACGAAATAAATAAAATGGAGCATGTTTATATGTGCTTTAATACCCTATGACGGGTCTGCATATCTTCTAGTTTATCATATCTGCATGTACTTGCAAGAGGAAAGAACTGCATAACCGGGAAGCAAAGGAACAATCCCTCTGCTTCCCTTCTGCCGCTATTTTCCCGGGGAGCTTGCATCGTCATCGTCAGCGTCTGCATCAGCTTCAGACTTCGCGAGAGCGATCAGTTCCTCCACGCCGGGAAGAGGAGTCTGATTCTTCAACATGTGCGTGAATTCTTTTTTCTTTAATTCCATATACCGAATGACATCGTCCGGCAGTAATACGGACTTCATGGCCATCCATTCCTTCACGTTATTCGCTTGGGACAGATCAATACCGTCTCTGGCCTTTACCGTATCCTTATATCGAGTAATCAAACTCCCGGCATCGATCTCTTCCGCATATGCGGAACGCCCCTCTTCGAAATCGAATGTATCGTACCACTGATCGAGCTTGTACACTTCCACCTTTACGGCATCAACCCTCACTCTCCCATAGCCGTATGGCTTGCCCATGCCAATCTGATGATAGCAATGATCTTCTTGCATCAAAGCCCATAATAGCAAGCCAAGTTCATCCTCATACAAATTGGTGAAATGGATCTTCCCATGAAACACGGCCCCCTTCTCCAGCGGAACAAAGACGGTGTTGAGCTTATGGGGTTAACCGTCACGGTCTAAGACTGCTTCGGGAGCCTCTGCCTGCCGCATCCAATATTGTTTCATTCCACGCAGCTCAAAGCCGGAATCATTGTAAGAAGTCCAGACGTCATTCTGCTTGACGTACAACGGATAACTGGCAGCACGGGGTTCAAACAGCATCATGGACTGCTCCTTCATCGTTTTACCCTCTGTACAGTGCAAGTCCATCACGGAAATTCTGCCGCGGTAACTGGCCTTCTCATCCCCGCTCCGTCGATTGACAAAGCCGAATATGGACTGAGCATAATCCATCTGCTCCCCGCTAATCCGGGCCGCAGGAGGGACTCCTTCACGAACAGAATGATTATAAAACACTCTTAGATAAGGCATGAAGCCAAAATCGACCCGTTCGCCATTCGTGATATAAAATACGGGTTTCAGCATATGTTCATCTCTCGGCAATCGGTAATACTCTTTATTCCCCTTCTTCAGCCGCAAGTCCCGTTCATATGCTTCGATATCGGACTTATCGATAGGTATTCCCGGTACGTGAGCATCAGGTTCGCGAACTACATAATGGTGAATCTTCCTTTGCACAAACCCGGTACAAAGTATCGTACCTTGCAGCGGCAGCTTCGACGCTTCAGCCAAATCGGTAACTTTATCGCGGCCCGTATCAAAGGAATAACTGATGGAAGTCGAATACGGTTCAAACGTTTTTTGTTCGATCCTTTTCAGCTGTTCATACCATTCCCAGTCCTTGGCGATTAACCTTTTTCTTGCATGCACGTGATTGGCAATGTCCTTGGAATACATCCATTTAATTTTGTCTTGGATAGCGGCAATGCCGGGCATTCGACGCATTTCAAATTCTTTGACCTTATAATATTGGCGTCCTTGATGATCTACCTTCGCGGGAATAATGACATAAGAGTCTTTTCCCGTCTTTTTTATATATCCTGCCTTTACATGAGTCAGCACTGTTTTTGCAGACGTAAAGCCCCCTATATCTTGCTCCTCTACGGAAAAACCGATGTGCTGCTTATATTGATTGCCAAGAGACTTATTCGCATTGGAAAACATCCGGTACAAGTACCGCTGGTCTTCAATATCGGCGGAAATGTCGCACTGCCCCAGCACCTGTACCGCTGTACGCAGCAATCCCCGCATCGTATTGCCCGGAATGATAAAGTCTCCTTTTTCATTTCGAAGGAACTGCTTGGGGGAACTGATTCCGTTCGAAACCATGATGGGGGTTTCCGCGACAATCGAAAATTGTATATTGCCTGTATAGGCTCCCTCGACATATCGGTCATGTCTGGGCAATTGGCTGATGTCATCGTATCGAACGATTACCTTATCCGGAAAAGATACAAAGTTATATGGTGCACCTACGTAAGTCAATTTGTTCGCCCCCTACTTATTGCAAACCGCTGGGATGGGAATACGAAATATAGGCTTGCCCGTCGGAATCATGCTCTACATATTGCGTACTAACCAGGCTTTCCCTTCTTCCGAGCAGCCTTTGTTTCCTTGTGATTTGAACACGGGGAGCATCTTGAAACCGGCAGCGCGTTGTAACCCATTCCTCATCACGCTTCCAAACGAAGTAAGCGGCTTCTTTGCTTACGACATGCATTTGGATCAGATCTTCCATGAAGTACGGATCCTCCAGCATTGCCTTCCAGCTTTCATCATCTTCAATCAGTTGAATGCCTTTGCTATACCCCATAACAAGACGTAAACAACCTTGTTCGACAAGTTCGCCGATGTCAAGAGGATACACGGATAAAAAATTCATAGCTTCGTTACCTCCCGCCATGCATGAAGCAAGTTGTCGAGCAAGAACGCTTTGGAGCCGGTTACTTTCCCGTCATGTGTGACAACCACCGCATGTTCCCTATGAGTCATCGTCAATTGTTGTGCGGATAACCGGCCGAATCCTCTGGCTCCGCCGCCTCCTATGTTGACATGTCCGAACGCCAGATCCCTTATGGCGAACAGCAAAAGAGTCATCGCTGCGTGTTCAAGGAACGGAGAGATGCTGGTTCTCGCCGGCCGCAGAATGATCTCGATTGTACCCTCACCGGCAATTCTCTCTGACGTAAACATACCGCCTTTCATTCCTGTGCTTGTAAGTTTATTCATTCTGATCCCTGTGATCACCGTGCTCGCTTCATTACGGATCCTTACATCCCCGATAAAGACATGTCCGGCAACCGGTCTCTCCCCTGTGGTACTATTGTCAGCCCCAAACAGAAAATCAACCAGCTGCTCAGCGGTAGCTTCATTGGAGCACCTCGCGAATGCAATCCGTGTCGCTTGATGCCGCAGCAGCCCCTTTAAGGAGGAGCCCGGTATGATGGACGTTTGTCCATGATCCGTCCGCATATTGGCGGTATCCGTCTTGTTCGAACTGTTATCCTGCGCGCCTATAAGCACCGCCGGAATATGGACATCCAGCTGTACTTTATAAAACGCATGCGTATGACCATTACCAATAATTTGCTCGGTAATCTCATGTGTTCCTCCGATTTGCAATGAGCTTGCATAGGAGAGCAAATCGGCTTTGCTTCTCAAATCGTATTCCATATGGTGGATCTTACGAATGTGAAATCGGCCGGCACCGTTCGAGAGATCGCCCCCAAATCGAACCGTACCGTGATGCAGTGCGGCGAGGAGATTCGCTACCAGGCTTCTTTTCCGTTCATAATCCTCCTCATCGCGGGCAAAAAGCCGCAGACCGAACGTAAGCACGATGCCCGGTGACATGTATTCGCGTTCAAACCGTTTTCGATTGGCGGCGTTCCCCGTTACCGGATTCAGGCTTACACTAGGCCGAATCTCTTCCGAGATTGTGGACAAAGATTCATTGACTTCAGCGTCGTACACGTAAAGGGAGGACTGTACGTCCCGATTCGTACCATCCAATGACAAATAGCCGAACATTTCGCCGACTGCTTTAGTCTCGGCAAACTCCATCGTGGAGGCCGCCTTGCGAAGAGCGCCGGCAATCGTCGTACCGGGAATCCACGGCTTCCCATTCTCGTCATACAAGAGCTCATCGCCGTTTTTCACACGCCATACGGAATCCGATGCGATATCGACTCTCCATTCGCCTACGAAGGTTGTTCGTTTAAATAAGGGAACTTTGTCCTGGTTCTCCATCAAATTGTGCCCACCCCGTCACGAACATCTTGATGCTTGCGATTTCTTCGGACAAACCGCAAATAGTGCTGCAGCAGCCATAAAGACTGAATATACTTTTCATCTTTCGTCAAAGAGCCGTCGTGGCCGGTACCAAAATATTGATCGAAGATCGGCTCGTCTGCACCTTGAATGAAATTGATCATAAAATCAATGATGGTCTTATGATCAACCTTAAACCGTTCCAGCTGTTCTCTAGCCCTCTGATTGCTTCTTTCCGCGCCGTCGCGTCTTACAGTTAAATGCCGGAAGTAGTCCAGAACATCCTGTCGAGTGTTCTCAATCGCGGATTCCCCATGTAATTCCACCTTGTATAGAGCGGCATTGATCAGGTCAATCAATTTCGAAATTTGGGAGTTGTTCACTTGTTTGCCGATCACTGTTTTTCCCCAGAGAACGAGAACCCCTTCCTCCCTCTTCCCCTGCAACAGAACCTGCTGTCCCCGCTTCAGAATCCGCGCCAGGCGCATACGATCATCTTCATTTTTTTGCATCGTTAAGGCAGGCGAGCCTTCGAACGTTGCAGACGGGCTCGTTTGGGAGCGGATGCGGATGATACTGGAAACCGTTAAATCGGCCGCACTCCTCACCATGATCTCGCCATAGCCTTCAACCCGCCGATCGCCGATGCCTCGGAGAAGAAGACGATGAACTTTGGCCGGGTCAACGGTTCCCTGCACAATCTCATAAGCAAAAATAGAACCGCGCTGCACGCCGGTGACAATCGGCATAGGCGAACGCCACTTATCAATATATCCGCCAATCGATGCGGTTTGGACCGCAGACTGGCTTGCACGTAACACGAGATCTTCACTGCCGATGAGTTTTGCTGCCCGTTCAGCCGTTAAATCGGTGGCAGGCCGGCCGAATTCATCTCTCAGCAGCCAATCGGATACTGCATAGATGTACATTTTATTTCCTGCCGGCGAAACGGTGTCGATCGCCTGATCCCAACAAGTGACTTCACGAATGATGCAATGCCCGTACCCGCTCGTTCGGGATCCGCCAATAAAAAGAGGCTGCCCTTGCATAGTCGAAAGAAATTGGACAAGCGCATCATCCGCATTCACGACCATGCCCTGAAACGTCTGGTTAGGCTCTATCGTTTCAAATCGAAACAGCTGATACACTCGTTCCTTTAAACTGACGTGCAAATGAAACTTTTTTCGTACCGTATGATGAACCAACCGTCCGTCGCTTCCAAATTCAACGAACCCGCCGTAAGAAACCCGTTTATCGTTATCCTCCAGCCGATTCTCAAAAACATTATTCACTGGAAGCTCCATGCTGGAGCCCGAATCAAACAGTTTCATCAGAGGCTTCTGAGCATACAGATGGCAAGGCATCGGAATGGTGCGAGCCCCGTTCCGCTCCGGGTACGCATGTAAGAAGCGAGTGTCTCCGTTCAGCCAGCGTCTTCGCTCAGTCACATTGGTGTCTAAATCAAGTCCCATCTTCCGGGCATATACGGCTAATAAAGCACCTCTTATTGAAGTTCCGGGGAGGAAGTCGGGGGCATGCTGGACGTCCGTTTGGGAAGCTTGCGAGCCCACTTTAACGGGTTGTACGGTTTCAATCGTGTACGTAATGGTTTTCACTTCAACTCCCCGCCCCCAGCTTGATCTTATTCATATAGTACGGCGTCACATTTTGATCATTCTCATATAATTGCATCCAAACATGACCTTTGCCTCTGCTCTGCATTGAGCCAATATGCTTGGTCATCGATATGACCAATGCCATAAAGGCGATTTCCTCTTCCTGGAGCCGCTCCATGCCATGCAGCTGACTATAGAACACGGCATCCTTGGTTAAAACACGTACTTGTCTCGAGGAATTTTGAATCATAGTACCCGTCTCGGGATGAAGACTCGCTATGATACGGACAGCCGTTAGCCGTGCCTTAATTTCGTCATGCCGGAAATGTGCCAATTCCCGGTACCATTCATAGGGCAAATAAGCGTTTCCGAATCTAAGCCTTCCTTCCTGCATCGAGCTGCGCGAAGTGCTGCTTCCAAACAGCCGCTCGACCGTTGCGGTTTCCCCGTATAGCTGCCCCACCAGCTCCGCTTGCTCTCTTAATTTGCCCTTAAGCGTCTTGCCCTTATAGTACGGGATACCGTGCTCGTCATAGGTCAACTCCGTATCCGTTTCACCGGCCATCGCTTGGCCGCTGCCAAGCGCTGCCTCCGATAGAAGCGCTATCCGTATGCACCATGTCATGGTTACACTTCCTTCTCGATGTTTCTATCCCTCACACCCAATATGCTTAACAATTCAATCGCATCATAATAGATGGCGTACCGAATCCCGTCCCGGGTAACATGGAGCGAATGTTTAGGTAAATCTCTTCGCTGCAGCAAAACGGTTTCCATAGCTTCCTGAACGATAAAATAGCGCTGCTCCGACTCTGTCTTATGATGCACGTCAATCCATACCTTCAATTTCTTCGCACTCAATTTCATCGATTGAACACGATTACATATAGCTTCGAACAGCTCAATGTCCGGAAACGGCTTTACTTGATCAAATCCTCTCTCCATTTCCTTCATCAAGGCCTCCCGTGACGATCGCGGAAGCTGTTTCACACTGGCTCCATCAGGCAGCAGCGAATCATGCAGATATGTCGAGCCTTTTTCCGGAAGCGTTACGTAGTAAGGCTTTAAACACAAAGTCGTGTTGGCCGAAGGCGAATATTGCTGTTTGCGAAGATTCCGCAAGCTCTCATCGGAATCCCCGCTAAGGATGTGAAAATCAAGGGCGCTAAAGTCAAAATTTTGCTCCTCCGGTATTCCTGCAGCCCTGTTCTGTTCCAAAATGCGCGTCTTGGCATTGGTGCACAGCTGTTCCGCCAATTGATGCGCCCTGGAGAACGGATAGCCCTTCTTCACAAAAGCAATTCCTGCGCAAGCATGCATGGTCATATATTGAGAGCCCACATTAACCGCCTCAAGCTGCAATTCCTCCAGGAACATCCGGGCAGCTCTGATTCCGATTGGACCGCTGGTGACAAAAGAAATATCATCCCCCGCGGCAATCAAGGGGCGCAACGGAAAGATAGGCAGTTCGTTCGATTCCGTATCCGAATCGTTAGGCTGATTATTCAAGTATTTATGAAGCTTCGCGGTCATTCGGGTGAAAGCGCGCTTATAGCAGTCATCCACCTCTTTGCTGAATTTGCAAAACTCGTTTCGGTATCTTTCATTAAATTCGGGAACGGATTCCTCTTCCGTTTTCTTATAGTGATTTTGAAACGCCGTCAATTTTTTACCCATCTGATTTCCGTCGATATGAATAACAGCCAGATCGTCTAGTTGTTCTAACTCGGTTGGAATCTCATAGCCTTCCGGAATCAATGAAGCGTAAGCCTTTTTTTGTTCCCTCTTGGCAAATTGCCGCTTCGCATAGATTTCATCGCTGATGAATTCGTTGTCGTCCGTATGGGAAGCAGGCATCCCCGTGCGGGTGCACACTTCATGAAAGCCGTAGCTGGTCTGAACCGCAACGTTGCTGCGCTCCCCCTTCTTTACCGCCATCTTCCGAAACGCTTCGGCAAGCGCATCCGTGATTAGCGTCGATTCGTTATCGAAGGGATGCACAATACAGAACATCTCCACGCCCGGATAGGCCTGTAGAACAAAGCCGGTCACGTTTCGATTGAAGGCGACCGCTTCTTCCTCGCAGGGAAATACGTAAACGGCCTGTCCGCCGCCTTCCATAAGCGTATAGGAAGAGCACTGCTGAAGCGGATCGTCGCACTTCAGCCAATTCCGATCATAGGCCAATTCCTCACTGATATAACGTACAATCAATGAAGCGCCAATGTTGTCCTTTAATTTGTTGCTGTTAAAAATATAGGCTTGTTTCTTGGATACTTCCAGGATGCTGATACACTTCATTCCCATCACCGCGTCCCTGTTTAGTTTGCGTCTTCGAGGTCCATAAAGGAATTCGGCAAATCGTTATAGAAACGAAGCCCGATTTTCGCTTTCGACAAAGCTGCGTCAAGCGCATCGCATTCGGAAATAAACGACCAGATCGCTTCCTTGCATTCCAGATACTCATGTTCCTTAATCGGATTCATCCCGTGGGCCAGGAAGCTGTAATTTCGCAGCTGAAGCACTTGGATGATCTTCTTCTTCCATCTTTCCCATACTTCGCCGACAGGCTGACCCAGATCCTGAAGCAAGTCGTAGCCATCCTTCATCCCAATCTGGATTTTGCCTTTCTCGTTTCGTTTTTCCTCATAATAAGCTTTGCGTTCCGCAGGCAGCCCCGGCAATTCGTCCAGGTTCACGTCGGCTGTAATGACTTGGCAGCGCAAGAGTGCGAACTGCGCATACATTTCCGCCGCCCGGTATAGCCGCGACACGGCGTCGTCGTAGCAGCGCTCGGCAGCTTTGCGGCTGGCATTCATCAACAGGTCATTGATCAGGACAAATCCGTTGGCGATCCGCTTGGAGGAGTAGGATTGCTGTTTAAACTGGACATACATTTCTTTGGCGTCAACCAATCTTTCCAGCGTCATCTTGTATTGAACCAAATCCCGGTCCGGACGATACAGCTTGCAATAAACCTCCATCGTTTCGAGGGCCGCTTCGTACTCAAAGCGGTCCCAGTCCCGGTAAACGCTCACCAAGTATCGAATTTGATCCAGCTTTTCGTTTTCGCTGACCCCTTCCAAAGAAAGCATATCGTGAAGCAGCACATAGGCACTATCGTACTTTCTATCTGACAGCAGCGTTTTTGCCGATTGAAGCAGCCTTTTACCCAAAATGACATTACGCTCAAAGCGTTGTACCCGGCTATGCTCGCCTCTCACCTTTTCCAAATTGATCCGCGGCCCTTTCACGATAACCAAGCTGCAGTTGGAAACCTCGGTGCTTGCACCCCAAAGACCGGCCGACATCGATTTCGTTCCGCCGGTATAGTCGATAATGAAGTCTTCTCCCGGAAAATCCTCCATCCGCTTCAACGCTTTGTCATACGTATCAAACGGATTATCCGCCTCCACTTCCTCGACGTACACTTGGCTTGGATTCAACTGCGTTTGGACGACGATATTCGGTCTCGTGTTGACCCGCTTGCCGTCTTGAAAGTCCCCGCACACCAGGCCGTCCCCGTCAACAGTTACCCGGCTGCCAAGCTTGTCGCCTGTACAGAAGAAAATCACTTTATCGGGACGAATACTTTTAATGGAAGTGACTACCGGAATATCGCTGCCCCCAACGGAAATCAGCAAAATTTTCATATCAACATCCCCCTCGTCTCAGATCGGTTCCATCATCGATTTTTCGTCTAGAAAGCCTTGAACCAATATACCAACGAATCCAATAAGCAAAGATTGGTAGAACAAAACGAGTGGCGCCACATAAACGGTCTCATGCAGCAAGATGATATCATGAGGCTGAATCAACGGCTGCATGCCCAAATCGGTTACTGTCCTGACAGCACTCGAATAAAGAGAGGGAAACACAAACAATTGAGTCAAGCAGGTCACAATGAAGGAAGGAACCCATGCAATAAGCAAAAATCCTACCGGTGCACCGATCAAATCTCTCCAGCGGCGCTTCCGCTCGCGATGGACATGCAGCCGGCGACTTGCCTGTTCAAAATAAATCAAATTTATATATACGCACAATCCCAATAGAGCAATGAGGCAGGCGAGCCGGATATGGGAGGAGGAATAAAAAAATCTCCAATACTCATCTGCAAATAAAAGCAGCAAATTTCCCGCCATAATGGTCATCACGAGCCGGATATAAAGAAAATATTTGACCAGCGGCCCAACGTACCGATACATAACGACCAGCATCAAGACAGCTGCCGCAAGAATAACAAAGGCCAGGTTGGAGAAAACGACCGTTGCAGGACTGGGCTGCGCGTCTTGAAGTCCATGATAGGTCGGCCATAAGTGAAAGAAGCTTACACAGGCAAGGAGCAAGGCAAATACGAACAACCACGCTCGCGATAAGGACAAGGCGCGATAGTAGATCGAGAAGATGACTTCGATCATGTACTTCCCCATGACATGGTTTCCGACCATTTGGTGGATGATCTGTTCGAGCAGTTCGATGTTCGCGATGACCTCGGGCTCCTGAGACTTGGGCTTCGCCTTGATCATTTTTTTGATCAACGGAATCAAGCCGTCATGCTCAAACTTCATATGGCATCGTTCGCTGCCGTTTCCCGAGAGCAGCAGCCTGTACTCCTGCTTGATGTCACCCAAGATGGGCTTCTCCCCGAACCGGTTGCTCATAAAGTACTCTTTCCCGTATGTTTTGTTGAGCAGCGTATTGATCCATATAGGCAGCAGTTCTACCAAATAGGCAAGCTTCTCTTTCGTTTCCGCATGCAGCAGGAACCCGTCGGCCGAGGCGGATAGATCATTTTTCAAGCCGGCAATGAGGTAATGCACCCATATTTTCTTAACCGGATCGCCGCCCGCTTCAATCGTCTGCCGAAGGCTCCGATCAAGGTGAAAGAAATCGGGGTCCAGCCTTCTTTGATTCTGGTACATCCTCCGAATGTCGTCTTCCCGCATTACGCTCTACCTCTCCTTGCATTTTTCAAAATATACGGATAGAGCTCCCAAAAGATTTTCCCCTGCGTATTGAGGATGAATAGTTTATTTCCTTCTTCGTCGGTCATGTTTTGTTTGGTAAAAATGCTTTCCAAAATCAGCTTAATCGTTGGGTCGGTATTCATGTTGCTGCGCAGGAAATCTTCCGGTACATAGACGGCTTCGCCGCTCACGACAGGCTCCGTTTTTCTCGAAAATTTGGCGATATACCGCCCGATCAACGACCCGCGCTTCTCCATGCGGAAATCTTTCGCCATCACTTTCTCGAAAAAGTAAAGCAGCTCCGTCTGCTGCTTTTTCCCTAAATCGAAATTCAACAAGGTGTTCCACTGAAAATCTTCTTTACTCAAGTTTGGGTCAATGAGCGAAGAGCGTGCGCCTAGAATCGATTCAATATAAAAGAAATAAGGGAGATACTGCCGCAAGCCTGTCGCAATATGAAAGCCGATCGTATCGGGCCCTTCCCGGTTAATGATTCGAATCAGCTCGAGAATATCCCGAAATATCTTGTTCTCGTCCTTGGTTTCCGTATCAAGGCCAATTTCAATATGCATTACCGGGACTTGACATGTAAAATAATGCTTCATGATTGCATAGCAAAAATAGCACTCCGGCGATCGATTTAATAAACTGACAAAAATCAGCTTGTCCGGTTCTTTATTTTCGATAAAATTCAAGCAGCCCGTCACCTCAAACAAGGTCGGGGCTTGTTGAGCGCCGTGCAGGAGAAGCTCCTGATGCACTTTATGTTCCCACTGTTCATAATCCCAGTTGCCGGTTTGCTCCGTTTGCACGATTCGGTTGTATAGCTCTCTTATGTTGACTTGGTTGATCAGATTGATCCCGATCACCGTTGCATATAAATACACGTTGGACAACGTTCCCGCTCCCTCCTACACCGGCTGCATGTTCCTTCGGTACAGCTCCTCATCCAGCAAACAAACGATGGACCGGTTCAGCACATCAAAGAACCGAAGCGGCGGAATTAGCCCCCATTGATTCAACAGCGGCTTAATCTTGTCCAACGGGGCTTTCCCTTGGCAAAGCCTCACACATTCCGATAAGGAATAATCGGCAAAGCCATGTCCGCTGACCCCTTCATGCCGCAAGTCAAGGAGATCCGAAAATCCTTCATCCTTGAGAAGAACGTACAGCGATAGTAAGCGGCGCTCGGACTCCTGCAGGAAGGAATGCGCCTGCCAGCCGGTTTTGCTGATCGAGATCTTCTTTCTGCGCTGCAGCTGCCCGATTTGCTCCGACAATACCCGCAGCATGCTGGACAGCGAATATGTCATCATCGGAGGCACCGGAACCGAGTACCCGGATTGCGGTTTCGATTTCCGAACGGGCCGCCCATATTGCAGGTCCCAGCCTAAAGCATACAGCAGCCACTCTTCCACCAGCCGGTAAAAGAACACGAAAAATTCAACCAGTCGCTCTTGCTCGTAATACATTTCCGACATCGTGTATAAATAATAAATAGTGCTCTTGGCGTCATACCGGCAAAGTCCGCTCCATTCCCGGATATAAGCGAGCTCTGTCTCGTGAGATCCTTGCGACGATAAAACCGATTCCAGCAAGCGAAACTCCTGCTCGGCCTCTTCCAGAGAATAGCGCAGCACATTATCCCCCAGCTGCAGCAGGCGCCCGACTTCCGGCCTCAGCTGGAGCGATTTCGTCAGCTTCAGCGCCGCCCGATAGTTTCCCGACAAGACCCACTCCCGGCAAATGTGATACACCCGCTCATTCTCCATATATTCATCAACATCAACCTTGCTGCCGACTGAATTCGTGCCGCCGCCCGGAATGATCATCTCATCCAGATTCGATTGAAGGCATTCCTGGTGAAGAAGGTGAACCATGGCGTCGTTATGGTTTGCAAAGCCAAAATGAAGAATGCTTCGTTCACCCGCAGGCTGATCCGCCAGTAATGCCCGTATGCAGATTTGCTGTTGACGAATGTCCCGGTTTTCCAGCCTAAGGACCGTATAGCCGCCTCTCCAATGCTTCCCCTTGGCATGCAGCCAGTCTTCGATCCCGTCCCCGATCTCCGGAGCGATAATCCAACAAAGTCTTGTCGCTTCTTCGTTGAACGCTTGGAGGGACGTCCAGCCGTCCTCCAGAAAGGCCGGCAGCGCGATTTCATCCCGGCTATTCCCCGCTACGGGTAGCAGCAATCTCCTGCCCATCTCGTGCTCCCCCTTCCTTCAACCACTCCAGGAGGAAATGATTCCATTCCTCATAATGGGAGTCCCATTGAGCCCCCAAATCCTTAAGCATGAGTGCAGCGTCCCGTTCAAACCGGAGCTTGGAGCGGTATATCGCACCGCCGGCATATCCCGTATATTCGGTCCAGATCTCACGATCCTTGAAGCCTTTGCGCCCATGGCCCAATAAGGAACGATTGCGGAGCAGCAGCGTATCCGCGACGTTCTTGCTGCGGCTGTAGAAATAAGCGGCTGCAAAGCGCGAGATCCCGCCCGATGCATACTCTTCTTCCACAAGCTCCGCTAATTCATTCAGTGTCAGCCGCTCTGGAATGTCCCGTGGCGCCCCGTCCCGGCCGTAACGGTAAATGTATTGCAGCAAAGCCTCGCGGGATCTGTAGAAACGAATCATAAAGGACGGAATATCATCCAGCTCCAGATACAGATCCATCTGGCGAAACAATTCCTGAATGCGCGCCAAATCCCCGGCTTGCTCCCCTTCGACCCGTCTCAAATCCGTTACGATACGATCGGTGCTTTGCACCAGCTCCGTAGGGAACAACATCTTCCGCGCTTGCTGCCAATGCTCCCATGTATGCCCATCGTGAAAGTTTAACCGGTCTCCCAGCATTCCCACTACATGAAGCACAGGCTCCCATATGCTTGCATGGCCAGTGAGGCTCAGCTGCTCCCGCACCCATTCATAAGCAGCCCGATAATCGTAGTCCATAAGAAATTGTCGAAACACTTGGTACCAATTATGCGAATAGACATGGAGCTCAACCGGGCACTCGTAAACGTTGTCATGCTGCCAGTAGAGACTTACGTAGCGGTCCTCCCACTGCCGAAACCCTTCCAGCAAAAATGCATGAGCGAACAAGGAAGCCCCCTTTCCGGCTATTTGTCCAAACGATGCAAAAGGATGCCGCACCGACAACCGATGCATCATCGGCTCGAGCCTTGTCAGCCAATCGGTCAGCCGATTACCGGGGTTACCGACGAACATGACCTCGAGCCTGCCTTGCAGCCGGTTCCGGTCTTCTGCAGACAACTGTTTATGTACTTGCATGACGATTTCCGATCTTGCCGCGTCGGATATGGATTGCCCCGAGCTCACGATCACCCAAAGATAGATTCCGGAGGGGAATGATAAGGACCCCTGCTTCTTACAATGTGCAAGGAATCGGGCCAAATCTTTGGATTCTTCATCCAGATTCCACCGGGACTTCCCCAGCTCGAGCTTGGTTTGCATCAACCAATTCAGGATCATCCCATCTTCCATACCCGCAAAACCCCCACGAAAAAATAGAAAAGCCTTAGACACCGCCATATATTGGCATGCCCTAAGACCCATAAAATGTTACCAGCTTTAAATAAGTGTGTAAAAAATATAAATAAGGATAAATTATATGTGCTTTAATACCCTTTAGCGGGTCAGCTGTGACAAAATACGACATTTATCACAAACATATCTTACCTTTTCACGAACCGCTTTGCAAGAGAAAATTGTACATGGCGAATGTCACCAAACCGTACGGAACGGCTTCCCGGTACGGGCAGCCGTTAACTAAGCTCATCAATATACTATACGCCTATTTAATATGATGTTGTTACCGTATTTCGCCTTCATCAGTACAAGTTGTTCTTTAACATGTTTATATACATCCTTCAGGCTCTTATTGATCGGCTTGATCGTATGGATAATTTCGCCATTTACGACAACATCGTATACAACCATCATAAGCTCACTTCCTTTGCGGTTATCAATAAGGTAAGTGTACTGTCGATGTATTAAATGAGTATTAAAACAAATGGTCTATTCTGTGAACATAAAGGCAGCCTGACTCGATAACGAGGCAGGCTGTTTTTATGGAGAACTAAATTCTTGAACCGTAATCATAAACGTAATGTTATTTTGTTTGTGTTATAGTCAACGAATATGTATAATGTTTATGAAAACACATCACCCCGAACTATATACCGACGGAGGGAAACCGATGCAAATACCATCTGCGCGTAACCATAAGCCAGTGGTCGTCGCGGATCATTATGACCGGGTTGACGGCCGCTATGCAGGCCAATCCGATGCAAGCTGCGTGTCCTTAGGCCTAACGGCAGGCACCGGAGGAAAGGCAGAACTATCCGCCAAAGTCTGGATAAATACCCGCGAGATGCTGTCAGAGCCATCCGACGAGCTGCCTCTGCATCGAGTGCTTGACCTTTCTATCCTGATTTGCCGCGCTTTGGAGCATTTTAACGAAGCTTATATGTATGAACATCTCTTCAATCCGGAGAAGCCTTCGATTGACCGCATCGGCCTCCAAGGCAGTGCGCTGAATGTATCCATTTGCACAGACAATGAAGAGATTCGAGAGGACATCCAAGTGTTTAACCAGCTCCTTAGCAACGATGGAGAGTTGCTTGGAGAGCGATTGCGTGCGTTGTCCCGGTGCTTGAAGGAACTTGGGTTCTAAATGATCAACGAATGGAAGCGGTGAAAGCGTTGTACGGGAATCAACCTTATTTGTTATCGCCCGATCGGCAATTGTCGGATATGGAGAAAGCACTCGTATGGAAAAAACCTTCCTCTCACATCGTCAGCGATGCAGAGAAGCGAATTTGCGAAGAAGTGAAACGGAATTGGAACCGGGGGCAGATGAAAATCTCCACGATTTTGCTGGAAGGAGATGCGGGTTCGGGAAAAACGCAATTGGCGAAGGCGTTATCCGCAGAGTTCGGTTTGCCTTATACGAAAGTAACATGCTTCGCCGATATGGATAAATCGGATGTCATCGGCGCGATCCTGCCTGTCATGACATCAGATAAGAGCGAACGGACCGATGAGCGGGAGCAAGCTCCGGTCGAGTACCGCTTCTATCCATCCGAGATCGTAAGAGCTTATCAGAACGGCTACCTGCTGGAAATCCAGGAGCCGAACGTGATCCGCGACGCAGCCGTTCTGATGGCTCTGAATTCCGCTTTGGAGCCTGACGGCAGCCTCAACCTTCCGACCGAGATCATCCGCAGACATCCCGATTTCGTTGTCGTCATTACGACGAACCGGAGTTACGCCGGAACGAAGCCCTTAAACGAGGCGCTGAGAGACAGAGTCCAGCATACGGAAAGAATGGAGACGCCAACCAAGGAGGTCATGATCGAAAGGGCGAGCGCCATGGTAGGATATCAAGATCAGGCCGTTTTGGGCATATTGGCGGATGCCATCATCGCGCTGGATCAGGCAGCCAAAGCCAATGCGATCAAAGGCGTGGCGGGAATGCGTTCTTATTTTTACTGGACAGATGCCGTCTCGGCAGGGATACCTGTCAAAGAATCTCTCTATCATAAAGTCATCTACAAAATCACGACAGACCCTGATGAAATCAAGCTGCTGGAAGAAGCTCTTCAATCCCGCGGCCTGATGACACAATTGGATGGCCTGGAGGCTGCAGTAAAAAAAAACGAATTCTAGGGACACTTGATATCACCGCTTCGGATCGGCTTGACGGCATGGATTCGCACGATGACGCCGACGCGGAGGATGGGCTCGCGCTTACGAAGTCGGCAGAGAGCGACGACAATTTCAGCAACCACAGCATCCAATTCGAGAAGTCTGCTGAGGGGAACCGAAGCGAATTGGGGGCAAATATTTCTTACGCCGTGTCCAAGGATCAATATGATCCGGATAAGGAGCATAAACAGAAAGAAAAGGAATTCCGCAAGAAACTGAACACGGAAGCGAGAGAGGTGATTGCTCACTCGGTTCATAAGGACGTCAAGCTCATCGTACACCGGCCGGAGGTTACACCGGTGCTTCAGGCAGAATATGAACGCATGAGCCGCAATCTATTGCCTGTGGTAAGGGAAATCGCACGGAGAACGATGCCGCTTCTGGAGCATGAGATCTCCGTGGATTATGCAGGCCGTCACTGCTATGGGAATAAGTTCCGTACGGACAGCTTGGCCTATAAGGACTTCAGATATTTCTCCAAGAAGCGACCGCCGTCGGAATCCCCCACTTTGGTTGTGGGGGTACGGGTCGACGAATCCAAATCGATGACAGCCGCGGGAAGACTGGAGGCTGCCAAGCGTGCGGTTATCGCTGTTTATGAATTTTGTATGCTGTGCGATATTCCCGTTCTGATCTCCGGGGATACCGCGGACGTTTCCCGGCTGGAGCAGATGTCGATCTTTTCTTACGCGGATTTCGCCAAGCCCGATCGATACGACCGGTATCGGTTAATGGGGATTCGGGCCAGAGGCAACAATCGGGATGGGATGGCCCTGCGGATCATGGCCGACCGGCTGGCCGGAGCCCCGGGGCAGAGCAAGCTGCTCATCAGCATCAGCGATGGTCAGCCGAAAGCGCTGGAAGCTTATAGCGGGGAAACCGCGCTTCAAGACATTCAGCAAACGATCGCGGAATACGAACGGAGAGGCGTACGATTTTTGGCAGCCGCCATTGGCGATGACAAAGAGACGATCAGCCGTATTTATGGAGACGGAAGATATTTGGATATTACGGATTTAAATCGATTCCCTGCGGAATTGGTACGTTGTATCGCCCGGTATCTGTGAGTTGGGAGGTCAAGCCGACGCTTGACCTTCCTTTCTTTGCTCTATATCGCGAAATCCTTCTTGACGATCCGCTCAGCCGACACCGGTCTGCCCACCAGATAGCCTTGGATTCGATCGCAGCCTTGATCGCGGAGGAAACGAAGCTGTTCTTCCGTCTCCACGCCCTCGGCAACGACAATCAGGCCTAGTTGATGCGCCATGTCGATTACGGACGATAGCACCACCTGGTGGCTCACCGACTCGTACACTTGCTCCACCAGCGACTTATCGATTTTCATGATTTGAATCGGAAGCTTGCATAAATATTTCAACGAAGAATAACCAGCCCCAAAATCATCGATGGAAATGAGAATGCCGAGCTCGCTCAGCTGCATCAGCACCCTGCTCACTTCCACGAAATTCGTAATGGCGAAGCTTTCCGTCACTTCGAATTCAATGCGGCTTGGCTCTACCTCTTCCTCCTCAATCATGGTTCGTACTCTCTCCACAAAGTCTGGTTCCAGCAGCTGCATACCGGATATATTGACCGCAATGCTCCATGTGTTGCCCGGTACGGAAATTTGCCACTCCTTGTACTGGCGGCAGACCGATCTTAATATCCAATCCCCGATTACGGTAATGAGTCCCGACGATTCGGCGATCGGAATGAACTCGGACGGCGGTACCGCCCCAAGCTGAGAATGATTCCAGCGCAAAAGCGCCTCCACGCCGGTCATCTCGTTGCGCTTCAAGTCCCATTTGGGCTGGTAATGAAGCAGCAGCTCGTTATGATCAATCGCCTGCGGCAAGTAATTCTCAATGGTTAACCGTCGTTTTCTCGCCGCATGGATCGATTCGGAATACCACAGATAGCCTGCTCTTCCTGAATCCTTGACTGCAAGCATGGCCGTATCCGCATGCAGCAGCAGCTCCTCGCCATTCGTACCGTGTTCCGGATACAGACTGATCCCGATGCTGGCGGAGATGGATGCAGCTTGGCCTTCCAGGTGGAAGGGAGTGTCCAGCTTTGATTTGATCCTGCCAATCAGCTTCTCAATCGCGGTCGTGTCGACCTCGTTCTGGCATATGACACAGAACTCGTCCCCTCCTAACCGGAACAAGGCGTCCCCGTGTAGCAAACAATCCTTGATACGATTTGCAGCTTGGACGAGCAGCCGGTCACCGGCGTGGTGCCCAAACGTATCGTTTACATACTTAAACCGATCCAAATCGATAAACAGGACTGCGAACGGAACTTGATACTGTCGTCCGTAATCCATTTTTTCCTCCAGCATAAGGAAGAAGGACTTTCGGTTCGGCAGCCCGGTAAGTACATCATGATGCGCTTGATGATAGATTTCCAGCTGCTTCCGCTCCAGAGAAGCCATCATCCGATTAAACGTTCTCTCCATATCGGACAACTCGTCTTGGCCCGTTTCGGCGATCCTCAGGGAAAAGTTGTGCTCCCGTTCGATGCTGTTCATACCGGAGACAGCCCGATACATGCGGTGAAACACGTTGCGCTTGAGTACGATAATCACGACAACAAGCAAAGCGAGCCCGGATAAGGCGTAATACAGCGAATAGTAACGGATGCTTGCCAGAGCTTGCTTGGAAAAATCCCGTGGTTGCGCACATTCCAGCACGACGACCGGATTATTGTCTACGTCGTAAATCGCTGCAAATGAACGAATATAGTCCCGGTCTGTTTCAGCCCAGTACGACAGCTCTTTTGAATCCACAGTCATCTTGACAGCATGTTCCGGCAGCTTGAGCGAAGAATTTACAATCCGGTAAGATAGACTCATGTCCGCCTTTTCCGATACGTACCGGATGTAATGGTCATCGATATACCGCCCAAACACGAGAGAACCGTGAACGGGCCCTTTATTTTCACTTGTCAGAATCGGGTCCGAAACGGCCACGATCGGCTTGCCGTTAACAACGATGATCGCTACCTTTCGGGAGCTTTCATCCGCGTGCTCGATAAACGATGCGTGACGTCCGCGCAACTCTTCGATGAATGCGGCGGAGTCACCGGTGGCTTCATTTTTCATAAAGTCGTAGGACTTGCCTAGAAAAACCCGTTTGTCATTATCGAACAGAAGCGCAAAATTCAAACGGCTGGACGTAAACAAGGAAGGAGGATAGTTCGTTTGAATATAGCGCACATCGGCAGGAGGGATGTGAGCTTGAGACACAAAGTGATACGTATCGTCCCAGCCTGCATAATTAATGGCGATGGCCCCCAGATTACGGTTTTCATCAAAAAAGGAATGCAATGCGCGCTTTAGCCCTTCTTTGGCATAGGACATTTCCAGCACTTCGGAGTTACGAATAATTAACCTCTCGGACAACGTATACTGTATCGTAAGCAAGATAACGGTGCTTAGGCTGATGTATATCATAATTTTCGTTAGAAGTCTCATGCGCAGGCTCCTTTAATCGATCTTCATCGCCTGTATTCGACCCTAGCGGAAAGCAATCCTACTGAATAAATTCCAAGTGCAGCATTTTCACCTCATCACGTTCAGCGGTTATGTTCTTCCTTCAAGCTCAATCGGCTGCCTAACAAGCGGTTTACTTTCTCCGCACTCATCATCATGAGTATAAGAAAAGCGAGCACGACAAACGGGAACGTCGCTATACTCGTTTGTGCAAACAATCCGAATAGCGGCGGCAGAATCGTCGTTCCCGTATATGCGACAGCCATCTGATACCCCATCAGCTTGGCGGAATGTTCTCTGCCAAACCGGGCGGGAGTTTCATGAAGGAGGCCCGGATAGATCGGGGCAAGGCCGAGTCCAATCAAAATGAATCCCGTCAGGAACAGCGTGTGAGGCAGCGGAAGCAAAAGGACGATACCGCCTGCAATGGCAACAAGCTGACCTAAGCGAATTAACACCCGATTCGAAACTTTCATCGTAATAAACCCTGTAACCAGCCTTCCGACCGTTATGCCGCCATAGTATAGAGATATCCATCCGGCGGCAGTCTCTGCCGTAACCGCCCTTGCTCCAACCAGGTAGCTGGCCCCCCACAGCCCGACCGTCGCTTCAACTCCGCAGTAGAATAAGAAGGCGAATAAGGAATAGTTAACTCCTTTGATGCGGAGTACGTTGACGTTAGCTTGCAACCGCCCGGAATCGGCCTGGTCTCGCTGTTCTTGTTGATCTGCACGCTCCGGCTCACGATTCGAGGAATGCCGTTTCCATAGCGGAAGCGTCACAAGCAAAATCAGGACGAGCACGAACTGGATGATGGATACGGCTGCATAACCGCCCCTCCATGAGTTATGGTCGGCTATGAAGGATGACATGATCATGGGTCCCATCGTTGCGCCTACACCCCAGAAACAGTGCAGCCAATTCATGTGATGGGCTTTATAGTGCTCAGCTACATAATGATTCAACGATGCGTCGACTGCTCCTCCGCCAAGCCCCAGAGGAACGGCCAGTACAACTAACCAAAGGAACGACGGTGCTGTCGAAAAGCCGAACAGCGCTCCGGCGGTAAGGCAGCAGCTTATAAGGGTAACTTTTCCCGTTCCAAACCGCCTGACGATATTCCCGCTTGCCAGACTCGATACGATCGTCCCTCCCGCCACGACCATAGACAAGATCCCGGCGGAACCTAAGGATGCTCCGACGTCAGGCCACATCACAGGCCAAGCCGACCCGAGCAATGAATCCGGAAGTCCGAGGCTGATGAACGATAAATAGATAATCATTAAGAACAAGGTTGCCATCGTGCAGCTCCTTTGCAGAAGGGATTCTTCGTGCTAACCATCCGTAATCATCAAATTTAGCGCCAAATGCTGCAAACCGGTCAAATAATCCTGTCTCCAATTGCTCATCGTCAGCATCGGCAAATGCTCTAGCGGGAAATACGCCGAGCTTCGGTCCGCGATCTTAGCCAAAAGCGCTTCGTCCACTTCATCATCGCAAAATACGACCGCCCGCGGGTTGAGGATGGCGCCGAACGCGGCGATTAGACGGGCGACGGCATCGATCTGGCCGTCTCCGGCCAACATGATTTTGCGATTGCCCTGCCCCATCTGCAGCGCTTCCCGAAACGATCGGTTATCGTACTGAGGCACGAAAGAAATTTCACCCGAGAACGACGTGCTTCCCCGCACGACATCGCCATTGATCATAATTCCGGAGCCCGGTCCGTTCTGGCCGAAATATAAATAAACCAGCGATTCGTTCTCAATCTCGAAATTCGACGCATAGCCAAGCACCGATGCGTTCATATCATTCTCGACCACGACCGGAATTTGGAACCGGGCTTCGAATTCCCCTTTCAAATCATAGTCAAGGAATTGCTGATACGGCGGAATAAAGATGATTCGCCCGTTATTTACGGAACCGGGCACTCCGATCGCAATCGCACGAAGCCGTGGATATTTCTCGATCAGCTCTTCAATAAGCTCCGCCAGCAGCTCGGTGTCTTGCTGCAATACGCTCGGCTTCGTCCCTTGCTCCTTGATCTCCCCGACACAGGTGAATATCGAGTAACTCGTCTCGTTCTTCTCGATAAAGACGGCCAGCCCCAGCATGTATTCCGGATCGTACGTATACCGCTTTGCCCTCCTGCCGCCGCTGGAATTGTCATCGCCGGTATAGCGGATTTCTCCGTCCTTCTCCATCTGGGCCAGAAACTTGCTGATCGTCGGGAAGCTGATTCCGAGCCGCTGACTGAGCTCCGCTTTCGTAGCGCTGCCCATCATGATGAGCCCCGCGCGGATGCGATGAAGGATCGCCTCCCTCATCTCCTTTGGCTTTATGTACATCGTCATCTGGATCCAAGCCTTTCATCAAGAAGGTGTAGTCACTTATTAAATCAATTTAAAAAGTTAAAACCATCTTAGCAGAAGTTACCGTTACCGGCAACCGATTGCATATCATAGGCATTATCGAATAAAATAAGGATGAAGAATGATATTCATCTTATCAGGGGGGCAGAATAAGTATGGATGATATTTTTTTGATTAAGGACGGTAGAATTGTACGCTGGGACGGGTTAACTTTAGGAGGTACCAAAATTAGCACCGATGAACTCATTGAGTCTTTTGGTCGTAAGGTTCTTGACGAAATCGAACAATTTGGGTTTTACACCATTAAAAAATCTTAACGATACGCCGGATCTTGATCTGCCCTGTTACATATGCGCGCAAAAAAAATCCCTAGTCTTGTCTCTTCTTGGACAAGGACTAGGGATTTTTCCGGTATAACGTTAATCGTTCGAACGCTGAGGCTGAGCCAGACTCATCTCCACGCACATGAGGATGAAGGCGCCTGCGCCGTGCAAATCGTTTTCGCTGGTTGGGCGGGCAATATAGTGAGCATAGTCGCCGATACCGGTGCCGATACAGATCTGGCCGATGATCACATGACCGTTCTCATCGAACTTTAGCGTATCGATGACTCCCTGATATCCCTTCCAAGCATATTGCAAATACTCGGCGTCCAAGCAGCCGAATCGTACGGCTTTGGCGATGGCATGAACATACAGGGCGGAACAGGAAACCTCCAGCCAATTATCCGGCCGGTCTCCCTTGTCCACCACTTGATACCAGAGGCCGGTCGCCGGATCCTGGAATTTCGTCAGAGCGATCAAGAGATCTTGAACAATGCCGACCAGCGTCGCTTTATCCTTGTGATGCTCGGGAAGGTGCTCGAACATCTCCAGCAGGGCTACGGGATACCAGCCGATCGCGCGGCCCCAAAACTCGGGAGCCAGGCCTGTCACGGGGTCAGCCCACTTGGCCGCCTTCGTTTCATCCCACCCGTGATACAGCAGGCCGGTTGTGGGATCCTTCGTATGCTTCTCCATCAGAATAGCCTGATACGTCATCATATCAAAATATTCGGTTTCGCCGAACGCCTTGCCGAACTGAACGGCAATCGGCCCCGCCATATATAAGCCGTCCAGCCACATTTGATTCGGATAATGCTCCTTATGCCAGAATCCGCCCGACGGATTCGTCTTCCACGATTTTAACAGAGGAACGAGGTTGTACAACGCTTTCTTATAGCGTTCATCCCCCGTCTGCTCGTACAGGTTGAACAGGAGCACGCCCGGCTGAATATCGTCCAGCTCATCGGGCTTAAACTTCTTGATGCTGCCGTCGGCGAGCACTTGACTGTCTACCCACCGTTTGAGGTAGTCATAATATTTTTGATTCCCGGTCTCCCTCCAGCATTTCTCCATTCCGGACAGAAACACTCCCTGATGATAGTGAAACCGGTCCGGCGGCAGCATTTCCGGCTCAAATTTGGCCATCAACGCCTCGCAGGCCTTCTCCGCCCATTGAATTGGTGTAAGCGCTACTGACTGCATCTTGTTCATACCTCCTTCTTTTTCTAAGCTCATCTTAGCAAAAGAATATGTACAATATTTGCAGTTTTGAGCGAATTCTTCTTATATTTTGCCGAAATCGAATCGTCAGATATAATGAAAGATATAACGCTTGGAAAGGCGTGGACTCATGGGTGACATTTATTATCATAATGGAGACGGGACCTTCCAGGTATCGTACCGCAAGGCGCTTAGTCACCATATGCCGCTCAACCATTTTCACAGTACGTTCGAAATGTATTATTTGATGTCCGGCAAACGGGCTATTTTCATCAAGGATCGGACAATTGTAATCCATGAAGGAGATATCGTCATTATATCGCCGAATATTTTGCATCGGACCATCAATGCGGATTTGCCTGAGCATGAACGTCTGATCGTGAATATTCATGAGAGCTGCATGGCCTCCGTGAAGGGGACTTATGACGACATTCTGCAGCCTCTGTTTGAGAAGGAGTACTTGATCGTAAAATGTTCCCTGCAAGACCGGCTTTCCATCGAAGCGCTCGCTCAAAGCATACTGCAGGAGGTGCAGCATCAAAGGCCGGGCTTCGACCTCTATGCGCAAACGTCGGTTCTGCAGCTCCTTATCATTTGCTGCCGGCATATTAAACAAAGCAGCATGGAGCCCTTGGAATCCCCAAGCCCCATGCATGAAAGAATTTCGGAGGTTGTCCGTTATATCAACAGCCATTATATGCAGGAGCTGTCGCTCCATCTGCTGGCCGAGACATTTTACGTCAGTCCGTACTACTTAAGCCGTTTCTTTAAAGAAGCGACAGGCTTTACCTTTGTGGAATATGTCAACAGCGTCAGAGTCAAGGAAGCCAAGAAGCTTCTGGAGAGCTCGAAGATGAAGGCCGGCCAAATTGCGAAGAAGGTTGGCTTCGGCAGCGTTACGCATTTTGGCCGGGTATTCAAGTCGGTCACCGGACATTCGCCTTTATTTTATCGGCAGGGCAAATAAGGGGGTTACCTGGTTCCCCAGAGCTCCATTCTTTCCTTCAACAGCCCTTCAAACTGCGCTTCCAGCTTGTGCACGCCGGCTTTCTCCATATCGCTCTGGAACGCATCCCAAATCGCATCGAATTGGTCGGGAGACTTCATGATCATTTCCGGGACGCGTTTCCTCACAATTTCCTGCAGCTTCTTCATAATAACGGCACCGTCCGTATCTTGCGGAATGTTGATTTGCCACGCCGCTCCCCACGGTTTAACAGGAAACTCCGACGCGCTCGGGAATAAATCCCTCCACATCTTGGCGTTATATTTGGACAGCACTTCCTTCTCCGGCGCGGAGTAGCTGTCCATAATTTGCTGTTCGCTCTTGATCGAATACGTTTGTCCTGTCGGGTCTTTCACGCCGTCACCGTAGTAAGGGAACGGATATCCGTATACGCCGATCCCGGTTTTCTTGCCGAACTGCGGATCGTTGGTGCGAGCGGCCATGATCTCAGGCGGGATCACCCGTTTCCCGTTTTCGATCTTGTAATGAACGCCTTCAATGCCCCAGGAATTCAAAATTTGCGCTTCATCCGAGCAGAGCCAATCCAGGAATTTAATAATGGCGACTGGGTCTTTCGCTGATTTCGATATGCTCACGCCTAGAGATGCCGAGTAACCGGCATTCTGGAAATTCCGATTCTTAAAGCTTTCATTCAAGGTGACGGGATACATGCCGTAGGTCAGCTCCGGTTTGCCCGCCTGCTTCAGCGCTTGCTCCGGCTCCGTGTACTGCCACTTGGAATCGATAAGCGCCAGAACACGACCGGAGGCGATCTTCGCTTTATATTGATCGTATTTTTGCGTAAAGCTCTCCTGGTCCAACAGCCCTGTCGCGTACATATGGTTCAGCCATCTGAAATATTCCTTCTCTTCCGGACGCGTAAAGTGGAATACCGGCTTCTTCGTCTTATCGTCAATGTACCATTCGCCGTCATCGGAGCCGCCTGTGGCGAATAACGCCGGGTTCGTCACACTTTGGGCGATTCTCCAATCTTCCGCAATGAGCGTGAGACCGATGGTCGGCTGGCCGTTTACCGTCGGGTGCTTCTCTTTGTAGGCTTTAATAGCGCTCTCAAAATCCTTCAACGTCTTTATGCTCGGATAATTCAGCTCCTTCACGACCTGATGCTGAAGCATGAACCCGTCCTTCGGCTCCCACTGCTGTTCATTCACACCGTAGGTTCCCAAGTAATAGATGGCGGGATCTTCTTTACTCCACTTCAACCGATCCAAGTAAGGGCCGTACAGCTTCTTAATATTCGGACCGTATTTCTCGATGAGCGGAGCAAGATCGATAAGCGCCCCGGCATCGACAAGCATATTGACTTCGTTCTTGGCAAAGATCAAATCCGGATACTCGCCGCTTGCCGCCATCAAAGCGATTTTTTCTTTCGGATCGCCTACGGGATAATCGATGTTCAATGTAACGCCGGTAAGCTCCGTAATCTTCTTCCCCACCGGACTTTGCATATTCTCGTAGTTCGAATTCATATCGGCGCTGAACATCGTGAAGGTAACAGGCTTCTTGTCCCCTGCCGCCGTCTCGCCATTGCTATCCTCGGAGTTCTTGTTTGTACATGCGGTTGCGGCCATCATGACCACCGCAAGAAGAGCCGCCCCCCACTTTCTCTTCATGCCCATACGCATAACCTCCCTAGTTCATATGTGTATGTAGTAACAGAAGATCTCTGTTAGTACCGAATCCAATCAGCTCTTTACGGCGCCGAGCGTCAAACCTTGGACGAAATATTTTTGCAGGAATGGGTATACAAGCAGGATAGGCAGCGTAGCTACAATCGTAATTGCTGCTCGAATAGACTCCGGCGACACTCTTGTCGACAAGGCCGGATTGCCGCTTCTCGCCAGATCGGCGCTGCTGCTCCCCGCTGTCGTGTTGGCCAATATTTTCATAAGCTCGTACTGAAGCGTCGTTAACGAGGCTTTGCCGCTGTTGTACAAGTAGGTGTCAAACCAGGAATTCCACTGGCCTACGGCGATGAACAGCGCTACCGTGGCAAGTACGGGACTGCACAGAGGCAAAATAATTCGAAGATAGATCGTCAAATCGTTAGCCCCGTCGATTTTGGCGGATTCCTGCAAGCTGTAAGGCAATCCGTCGATGTAGGAACGCACCACAAAAATATTCCATGCGCTCACGATCCCCGGCAAAATGTATACCCAGAAGTTGTTCATCAGGTGTAAGTCTCTCATCAGCATGTAGCCCGGGATGAGACCGCCCGAAAAGTAGAGCGTGAGGACGAATAAGAGCGAAAGCTGCTTTCTGGCAATAAAGTCCTTTCGGCTGAGCACGTAGGCGACTGTCGCAGAGCTAAAGACGCCTAGCAGCGTGCCGATGACGGTACGCAGTACGGAGTTCTGGAAAGCCACGATCAAATTGTTATACATGAAAATTTCCTTGTAATTATTCCATGTGAAGGAGCGAGGCCATAAATAGATGCCTCCCCTTACCGTATCCGTCGCATCGTTGAACGATATGGCAAGTACGTTCCAGAACGGATAAAGAGTGACAATTCCCACCGCTATCATGAATAAGTAGAGAAAGCTATCAAATACGATATCTTTCACTCGCCCGCTCATTCTAGCCCCCATGCTTCCACCTCCTTCTTAAAATACGCTCTCTTGAGTCCAACGCTTGAAGAGCCGGTTGGCCAGCAGCAGCAGCGTAATGCTGACGATCGTGTTGACGATGCCGATAGCCGTGCCGTACGAGAATCTGCCTAGCTTGATCCCGTAATTCAGCACATAAAGATCCAGCACTTGGGAATAATCTTGAACAATCGGATTGCCGAGCAGGAATTGTTTTTCGAATCCGATACTGGTCAGCCAGCCGATGGACAAGATCATCATGATCATGATGGTCGAACGGATCCCGGGCAGCGTAATGTGCCAAATTCGCCTGATCCTGCCCGCACCGTCCACTTTGGCCGCATCATATAGCTCCGGATCGATCCCGGAGATGGCAGCCAAATAAATGATCGAGCTCCAGCCCATTTCCTTCCACAGATCCGATAACGTAACGATCCCCCAGAACCACTCCCCGATCGCCAGAAACTGAATCGGCTGATCGATGATATGAAGGGTCAGCAAAATGGCGTTGACCGTTCCGCCGTCTACCGCCAGCATTTTCGTAATCAAGCCTGCCACGACGACCCAAGATACAAAATGCGGCAAATAGGAGATCGTCTGCATCGTACGCTTGAACGCAACCACTCGAATTTCATTCAGCAGAATCGCGAAGATGATCGGGGCGGTATAGCCGGCTGCAAGCCCCATGAAGCTCATAGCCAAGGTATTTCTTAAGACCAGGTAAAATTGCGGATCCGAAAATAACTGAATAAAGTTGTCCAGCCCCACCCACTGCTGCTCGCTGAAAGGCACGCCC
The DNA here is from genome assembly GCF_042432825.1 of Paenibacillus chartarius. Lineage (NCBI taxonomy): Bacteria > Bacillati > Bacillota > Bacilli > Caryophanales > Paenibacillaceae > Paenibacillus > Paenibacillus chartarius. The sequence continues at coordinate 33,538 of NZ_JBHLWN010000107.1, forward strand.
GGGCGAAACTTTTGAAACGCCATCACCCAGCCCCAGAGCGGAACGTAGTTAAAAACAATGATCCAGCATGCAAAAGGCAGCGACATCAGAAATAAATATTTTTGATCCAGCGCTAGCGACCATACGGATCGCCTTTTTAATTGTTTTTCGGAAGATGTGATCATCGTTGAATCTCCAGCCAACCCCATTCAACCCCTTTCATGTGCTGCTGTCATACCATTAGGTGGATGCACATGCTTGCAAAGTCGCCTTTCAGGCCAGGTATCGCAAGCCCCGCGTACATCAGCCGGTCGCCGCTGACCTTCTCCTTCGTATCCGCCAGCTGATAGATATAATCCGGCTGCAGCCCTTGCAGCTTCAGCTTCGCAGACGGCATATTGGCTTCCGCCAATACCCGGAAATAAAACACCAGGGCTTCCTTCCGGTCATCAGAGACGAACATCCAGGAGGTCGAATTCCCTTCAAACGGGCTAAGGAGCCGGTAAAATTCCCCTCTTTGCACTAACGGTCGGTGCCGTTTGTAGCTCTCCACCTGAAATCGAACGATTTCCTTCTCTTCGTCCGTCAGCTTCGTCAAATCAAGCTCGTAGCCAAAGTTGCCGGACATCGCCGCGTGGCCTCTGGTCATGAGAGGCGTAATGCGGCCTACTTGATGATTCGGTACCGCCGACACGTGGGCGCCAATCGAACCGGCGGGGTAAACGAGGCTGAGCCCGTATTGGATTTTCAACCGTTCGATCGCATCCGTATTATCGCTCGCCCAAGTTTGCGGCATATAATACAGCATTCCCGGATCGAACCGGCCGCCGCCGCTGGCACAATTCTCAAATAGGATGTGAGGGAAACGGGCCGTTAAACGCTCAAGCAGCTGATACAAGCCCAGAACGTAACGGTGGGCGGTCTCCTGCTGCCGCTCCGGCTCACGGCCGGCCGAGCCGATCTCCGTCAAGCCGCGATTCATATCCCATTTGACATAAGTCACCTGGGCTCTTATGAACACATCGCTTAACGCCTCGAAGATGTAGTCCACAACCTCTTGTCTGGAGTAATCGAGCACGAGCTGCGTCCGCGCTTCCGTCCGGCGGCGCCCCTCCGCATGCAAGCACCAGTCCGGGTGATTTCGATACAAATTGCTGTCGGGGGAAATCATTTCGGGTTCCACCCACAGCCCGAACTGCGGTACGTGCTTTTGGATGCGGTTGGCCAGATCCTTCAAGCCAAGCGGCAGCTTATCACGATGCTCCACCCAGTCTCCTAGCGATGTTTTATCGTCATCGCGCTTGCCGAACCAGCCGTCATCCAGGACGAACAGCTCAATCCCCAGCTCTCCTCCTACTTTGGCGATTTCCTCCAGCTTATCCGCATCAAATTGGAAATATGTCGCCTCCCAGTTGTTGACCAGAATCGGACGATTCTGATCGCGGTACGCCCCTCTGCAAAGCCGTGTTCTATACAAGCGATGATAGGTTCTGGACATCTCCCCAAGTCCTTCCCGGGAATACGCCATAACGACTTCAGGGGTTTGAAGCTTCTCCCCGGGCAGCAACTTCCAAGAGAAATCAAATGAATTGATTCCAACCGTAACACGCGTCGTATTCATGGAATCGACTTCAGCATCGATCGAAAAATTGCCGCTGTACACAAAGCTGAATCCGTAAACTTCACCGTATTGTTCATTGGCAGCAGGAGAGACAAGAGCGAGAAAAGGATTCAGCTGATGACTGCTCATGCCTCGGCGGCTTTCAATTCTTAACGTGCCGGGGTTCAGCCTGCTGCGCCGAATCGTCGCTTCTCTCGTCCACGCCCCCGACAAATATACCGCATCGTATTCCCCGCCCTGGAAATCAACACTCGCGCTGTGAGCCCGGAGAAGTTTAAGCGTTTTCACTCCTTTGTTAAGAAAGCGCGCTGAACGGATGATCACATCGAACTCGGCGAAAACCGTATAAGAGAGCACGACGTTCAAGCCCGAATAAGCATCCTCGAGCTCAAGCTCCAAGGTCATCGCTTCGGAATCGCTTTCCACATACGTTGCCGGCAGCCCGGATAGCGGCTGCTTCCCATTGTACAGCCGAAACGTTTGGTACGTTAGCTCCGTTATTCGACTTCCGTCCTCAAGAAGCGCTTGGTAAGCCGGATTTCTAAAATCGCCGGAACCGTACTGCGGATATTCCTGCGGAAGCCTATCCAGGTTCGTTTCGTTAGCGAAATTCGGAAGGATCGCTTGTACTTCAATGGGAGCTTGCAGCCTCGCCCCCCAATATACGTGAAGAGGATAGCCCAAGGGATGAATTTGTATCATATAGCTGCTGTTCTTCGAGTGTAGGTGAAACCACCCTTCCTTCTCATTCACGTCTATAAGCTCGTTCCAGGTTTCCGTAATGTCCATCGTTTGCACGCTTATGACTCCTTTTTCTATTCAGGTTTGATGATCTTGTCACCTTCATTCTAACATCATATTAACTAACTTGTAAATAACGTTTTTCTATATATATTCACTTTTTGTTAGCCACAATCGCATAACGTTTTCTTTTTTTGTTTGCAATGGCTCAACCAGATTTTGGGGATAAGAAAAGAGAGGCCTCCGCTCGGCCTCCCGCACATGCACTCCATATTTAAATTTTTCTGACAGACTGTCGGAGAAGTAAATCCCCATGAATTAATACTTTTTCGAACGGGCGGTCCGGGTGCTCGAGTCTTTGCCTGAGGATTTCTACCGCACGAATGCCCATCAATTGATTAGGCACATTCACGGTCGTCAACTGAGAGAAATCATCGATATCCGCAGCGTTATCAAATCCCGTGACGGAAATATCCTCGGGCACTTTCATATTCCGCTGCTGTAATATCCGAATCATCACATTGGCATAAAAATCGTTAGCGCAAACAAAAACAGTCGGCAGCTCATCTCGGTCAATCAGAAGATCAACATGCTTTTCCAGCCATCCGGCTGCATCTTCATCGTTCGCAATGAACGGATCTTCCGCCGGAGGCAGTGGCAGCCCGTTCTCTTCCAAAATCATTCGGAAACCTAGCCATCTGTCATGGAAGCTTCGCGAATAGGCAGGGGGACCGACAAAACGCATACGGGTATGCCCCATCGTATACAGATGCGTTGTCAGCTTTCGTAACGAGTCGTAGTTATTCATCAGGACCGAATCGCAGGGAACCAAAGAATCTTCATGATCGACCAAAACAATCGGAATGTCTGAATTTCGAATCTCCAGTAACAACGGCCTTGCGATATAACCGATTCCGATAAGCCCTAAGATAGCGTCGGGATTAATGATTTTCGTTAGTCCTTCGGCATTATGCTCCGTAAGCATCAATATCCGTGTACCCAGCTTTTCCAGCTCGGAAGATACGCCGCCAATGATTTTCCCCCAAAAACCTGTTTTACTATCTTGAAACCGGACGTTTGGCATCAGGATCATGACCGTATTCCGATCCCCTTTGCCGCTTGCATCGAAATCTCCGGTTTGCTTTACCTGTTTAGCGGACGGCAGCGAATGGGCAATCCGGTAACCTAATGCCGCTGCCGTTTGCATGATTTTGGCGCGAGTTTCCTCGCTTACGCCGCTCTTTCCCGATAACGCCTGGGATACAGCAAATTTGGAAACACCCAATTGATCCGCGATTAGCTGCATCGACACTTTTTTTGTCTTCACTGCTTACTCACTCCATACGTAGGCTTCTCCTCCTATATTAGCACACCGTCTCTATGTTTACCTAACAAAAGAGGACGTCTATCAATCATGCATTTGAGCTTACTGAGAATTGTTGTTCAGCACTTTCGCACGGCTGTGGCGTATTCGAAATCCGCTTGGCGCACGGCATACACGGATGATTTCCGGCTTTTTCTCGCTTCCGTTAGCAACAGAGGAAAAACGATCAGATATTCACAGCATAACATTTAACGAAAGTTAAGCTAACAGATTTCACAAAATATATTAACTTTCCGAATAAAAACAAACTCCTATGTTCCGGAAAGAACTTGGGAGTTTGTTTGTCGTTAACGTATCAGCCCTTCACAGCCCCGATCGTCATCCCCTTCACGAAATACTTCTGGAAGAACGGATACGCGATGAGGATCGGGACAACGGCAATGACCGCGATGGCCATTCGGAACGTTTCGCTGGGCAGCTGGGCAACCTTCTCGCCTGCGCTCGCGCTCAGCTCACCGTTGCTGGCGAGAAACTGAATATCGCTCATAATTCGGTTCAGCACATTTTGCAGACTGAACAGTTGCGGATCGGTAACATAGATTAATCCGTTGTTCCAATCGTTCCAGTAAGCCAGCCCTTGAAATAAACCGACCGTAGCGAGAATCGGGAGCGACAGCGGCAGGACGATTTTGTAATACATCTTGAATTCCGACGCTCCGTCCATACTAGCCGATTCGAGAACAGGTACGGGGATGGTCGTCATGAAGAAAGTCCGCATCAGAAGTACGTTGAAGCCGTTCATCAGCAGCCCCGGCACGATAAGCGCCCAGAGCGTATTCTTCATTTCCAGGAGCTGTGTATAAACCAAGTACGTGGGGACAAGGCCTCCGTTAAATAATAAGGTAAAGAACAGAACGAATGCGAAGAACGTCCCCCCCGGCAAATCGCGGCGCGAGAGCGGATAGGCCAGCATCGATGTGATCGCCAAGCTCGCGGCTGTCCCCACGATCGTGATCAGAACGGTGATCCCATAAGCGTTAAATACAAGCGATGATTGCTCCCATAAATATTCGTAGGCCGACATGCTGAATTGCTTCGGAAAGAAGGAATAGCCGTTCTGCACAATGGTTGTCTCATCTGTGATGGAGGACATCAGGAGCAGCACAAACGGAAGCAGGCAGCTTAGAGAAAATAAGATCATCACCGTATGAGCGGCCCACTGCCAGGCAAGATTTTCTTTATTCATGGTGATCCCCCTTAGAACAAAGCGTTCTCTTTATTGATTTTCCGAACGACATAATTGGATACGATGACGAGCACGAAACCGACGATCGACTGATAGAAGCCGGCCGCAGACGACATCCCGATATTGCCCAGCTGGAGGAGCCCCCGGAACACATACGTATCGATTACGTTCGTCGTACTGAACAGAGCGCCGGCATTCATCGGAACTTGATAGAACAGACCGAAATCGGAGTAGAAAATGCGGCCGATCTGCAGCAGCGTCAGCATGATGATGACCGGTGTGATCAGCGGAATGGTGATCGTGCGGATTTGCTGCCACTTGGAAGCGCCGTCCAGTGTCGCCGCCTCGTAATACTCCGGATCGATGCCGATGATCGCCGCCAGGTAGATGATGCAAGCATACCCGGCTCCCTTCCAGGTGTGGACCAGCGTAAGGATGACCGGCCAATATTGCGGCTCGTTGTACCACGCTATCGGCTCTATACCGAACGCCGGCAAAATCGTCTTGTTCATAAATCCGCTCTCCATGCTCAGCATGGAATACACTAAATAACTGACCAGAACCATGGAAATCAAGAACGGCAAAATAATCAGACTCTGGTACAAACGGGATGCGATCTTGCTTTTAATTTCGTTGAGAAGAATCGCAAAGGCTACGGCAACAACAAGGCCGATCACAATGAACGCCGCGTTGTACAAAATCGTATTCCGCGTAATGACATAGGCATCCGACGTCTGGAACAAGAACTTAAAGTTCTCAAATCCGACCCAGTCGCTGCCCCAAATGCCTTTGGCGAAGTTAATGTCCTTGAACGCAATCACGAGTCCGAACATCGGCAAATAATTGTTGATCGCCAAGTAAATCAGTCCCGGTACCATCATCAGATAGAGCGGACTGTATTTCCATGCTCTCTTCATCGCCATGCTCTGCGTGCGCTTTGTCATTCGTAGTTCCCCCTTCTGTTTCAACGAGATGTGGATGTCTTTGTTGTAATTTCATAGTACTCAATCGCATGGCCCCCAACTACCGTTCCAACGACTTCTGAATTGCACTTTGCCGACCACCCGCTCCACTTCGGAAAGAAATGTACCCCGTTCGGCCGGAATGGCCGAAACGGGGTACATTTCTCTAGCTTTCTTTCTTGATGGCGCTAAGCTCCCTGTTGATGACCGGCAGCAGTTCCGGAGGAATCCCGTAAAAGACGAGCTGGGACATTTTCTCGATCGACATGACCCCTTGGGTCACCTCAAAGAACGGATTGCTCGTTACATGTGCGAAATATTTGAGAAATACCGCCTTCGCAGCATCGTTGCCGTACAAATCCTCGATCGTATCATAGATGGAAAAACAGCCGTCCTTCAGCTCGATCTGCCCGGCATCGGTCAGGTCGAACTGTTCGAACCAATTGACGACATGCTTCGTTTTCTCTTCCTTCACATGAATGTAGCTCGGGTCCGCTTCCGATACGAAGCGCAGCACCATTTCATCCGTAAGGACCGTACCTTGGTCTTCAATACCTTCCGCTTTGATGCGGTTATCCCCCGGCAAGAGCGAGACGTCCTTCACGATGTAAACCGGCCCGCCGCCGTCCATTTCCGAAAGGAGTACATCATTAAGATATACCCGGACCCGGTTCATGTTGGAGAAAATAGCAATATCGTTCAGCTCCTTGTGTCTATGGACAAATCGGCGCCCGGACAGGTGAACGAACGGAACGGAGGACCAATAGGCCTTGCACAGATAGAAGGCGTCCTTCTTCAAGCTCCGGTCGATCGTCACAAGCCCCTTCAGATTTTTACCCTTTTCCCCGCCTTCATTGCGATTCGCGCTTCCGAAATCAAACATGTTCCACACATATCCGCCAAGCACGAAAGGCCTCTCCCGGAACGTTTCCAAAGCGTTATGATGGAACTTCAGCTGGTATTCTTCCGTGTAATCCTGAACCTGCGGGGTGTACGAATGATAGGCCGGGTTCGTATCGACCCCGTATTCCGAAACAAGGACAGGGACGTCAGGCCTCGTACGATGGAATTCGTCCAGTCTCGTTCCGAGATCCTTGATCTCTCCGTAATACCAGCCGTAATATAAATTGTACCCGACAAGATCGGTAAAGGTGTTGATGACACTGTCATCCGCAACGCCGTTGATATTCGCTTGGGCGACATAACGGCTCGGATCGAGCCTCCTGGCAGCCTTCACCAGCTTTTGAATCGTTCGATACGTGTGTTCCGTCTCGACGGCTATCGTAATTTCGTTCTGAACGCCCCAGCAATAGATCGAGCTGTGATTATAAGCTTGTTTGATCAGACGCTCCAGCTGCTCGAAGGCATTATGGCTTTCCGGATCTTTGGTCGAAGGGATGCTAATATACGGAATTTCTGCCCATACTAATAATCCGTGACGGTCGCAGAGGCTGTAAAAATAGTCATCGTGCTGATAGTGGGCGAGACGGATGCTGTTGGCGCCCACTTCCCGGATCAAGTCCATATCCAGATCCATATGTTCCTTGGTAATGGCGTTGCCGACCCCGCCGAAATCCTGATGCCTGCATACCCCATTAATTTTGATCGGCTTCCCGTTCAACAGCACGCCCCGATCGGAAGTGAGCTCAACGGTGCGGAAGCCGATGTCGATTTGCCGGGAATCGCGTACTTCTCCCTGTACATGGATGGAAATCACTGCCGTATACAGATACGGCTGCTCGATGCCGTTCCATAGAATCGGATTGCTGATCCGGCCTTTGATGGTAAAATCACTTTCACCGGATAACGTTAGGTCCAATTTGTCTTCCCAAACCGCAGCGCCCTCCCGGTCCCTAAGCTGTACTTGTAAGCTGCCTGGCGCCGTTACGCTCGATTCATTCACAACCCGGCCGCGAACGTCCAGCTCGAATACCCCGTCCCCGGTGCTTCGCTGGGTCAAGTATACGCCGTCTCGTCCGTTGTCCATCACATCAAAATGAATGTCATCCATAACAAGCAGCTTTACTTCCCGATATAGACCGCCGAAGAACGTAAAATCAGCCATGAGCGGATACACTTCGTTGTCGTAGCTGTTGTCCACCCTAACAGCGATTACATTGTCTCCTGACTTCAAATACGGATGCAGGGGCGCACGAAACATGGCGTACCCGCAGCGGCTCTCCGCGACAAGATGCCCATTGACATACACCTTGCCCATATTACCGGCTGCCCCGATCTCCAAATAGAAGCGTTTCCCCATATCTTCCGCAGAGATTTCCAGCCGTCTTTGATACCAGCAAGCTCCCCTGTAATACGGTTCACCTCCTCCTTGACCGTCGACATCGTTCCAAGTATGCGGCAAGGTGACGGGCAGCCCTTGTTCAATAGACACGCTTGCATAAGCAGGATCGTTTTCTTTGGTGAACGTCCAGCGATCATTTAGCGGAATTGTATTCAACATGATGTAACCTCTTTTCTCAGGATGGTTGAGCGGCAGTTGCGGGTAAAAAAATGCCCGTTCAACCGGCAAGTTGACGGGCAACAGAACGAGAAGCCGCTTATTTCTTACTTTGCGCCCATGCGTCAAGCTGCTTCTGCTTCTCCGCGATAATCTTCTCGATCCCGGCGGATTTAAGCTTGGACATAAATTCCGGCAGCACCTTATCCGGGTCGACGCTCCCCGTTTCAAGCGGAAGCTTGTATTGAGTAATGACGTTGGAAACCGCAGCATACTCCGCCTTCACCGCAGAGGCGTCGAAGGTAAAGCCAAGCGCCTTCGATTTAACCGCCGATTTGTTGAATTGGTCCATCTTCTCCCAAATCTTCGGGTCCTCACCGTTAAACACATAAGACAGGAATTGATTGCCGAACAAGTAGCCCATATTTAAGCTGTAACCTGAAGTTTTCGCATCTATGCCTGCAGGATAGTCGATCACGTTATCGGATTTGACAACGTAATGCTTCTCGGCAATGCCCCAATCCAACAGATTCACGATATCCTTGTCGGTATACATCAAATTCAGGAAGTCCATCGCTTTGTCCGGAGTCTTGGAGTTGATCGGTATGCCCCACATGATATTCGTCACATTCGTCGTTGTGGACACCGGCTGTACCAGATTCGCCGTCACAACCGGCACCCCGCTGCTCTTCGACTCCTGCTGCTCAAATCCCGGCTTCATATTCGATAAATAAGCGAACCCGCGATTCGACTTCAGCAAATCGAACTGAGACGTTTTGTTGGTTGCCGCGTCCTTCAGGATCAAACCGGCGGAATACCAGCTGCGCATCTTCTTGACGAACTCGGCATATTCCTGCGTTTCGTATAAATTCACGACCTTGAGGTTATTATCGTAATTAGGAAGTATACCCATCGAGTCGCCCAGCATATCAAACCAACGGTAGGAGTCAAGCATCGTTCTGCCGATGTTGCCCGGAACGAGAGGAGTGAGATTCGGCTCCTTTTCTTTGATCAGCTTCAATGTCGCTTCTACATCGTCAAGCGTGCGGATTTTGCTGACATCAATATTGTACTTATCGACGAGATCCTTCCGCATCGTTAAGCCTTGGCTGGCAGCAAAGTCTCGAATCGTAGGGATAGCGTACGTTGACCCGCCGATTTGCGCAGCATTCAGATAAGCCGGATCCATCGATTTCTTAATCCCTTGACCGTTACTCTCAAGCAGCTTATCCAATGCGACGATCTGGCCCTTGGCAACCAAGCCGCTATAGAGGTTACTCGTGATGACCATGAGATCGAGCTTCTCGTTACTGCTTAGCATCAAATTCACTTGCTGCTCCCAGTTCCCGAAGCTGATCGGTGTCAGCTTTACCGTGGCATTGATTTTCTGCTGAGAGATCTTATTGATGGCCTCTTGCACGGCGGACAAATCTTTCGGTACCGAACCGAAAATCGGGTAGGCAACGTTCAATTCCGCCGTCTTCCCCGATTGGTTCGCTGCAGCATCTCCCGCCGCAGTAGCTCCGCCTGTGTTATTCCCGCCGCAAGCGGCTAAGAAGAGCATAGAACCGATAACGAGTGCGCTTGCCGCAGTAAATCTCTTCTTCATATTACTCCCCCATTAGCATATTGTGTTTCACTCTTTGAAACCGGTCATCCGGTGCCAGCAGTGAAGTTATTTATATTTTACTTTCGCTCCGGCTGCGGCTCTGCTCCGTTAACGACTTTTCGCTATGCATTTGCCGACTACCTAAACCCGCCCGGATTGCTGGTGCGCTTGACGATATTCATTCGGATTCATATCGGTATGCTTCTTAAACATCCGGGAGAAATGCGAGAAGTTCGCATACCCGATATGCGATGCGACGGCGCTGATCGGCATATCGGTCTTGGCCAGCAGCTCCTGCGCAAGCTTGAGCCTCTCCTGAAAGAGGTAATCGGAAATCGCCATTCCCGTCTCTTTCTTGAAGATTCGCGTTAAATAATCCGGATTCAAGAATACGTGGCTTGCGATGTCTTCACGCGACAAATCCTCGGCGATATGGCGTTTAATGAAGCTCATGACCCGGTTGACCACACTTTGCGATTGCTCCACCGTTTCCACATATGCCACGGCCCTGCCGACAGCATGATCCATCCATGAGACCAGATCGGTCACGGTACGAGTCGCATGTGCGGAGTAATCCAGCGATAACGGATCGCTAAACAATTGATGCGCTTGAATGCCTTTGTCCTGAAGACCTACATAGATCATTTGTTGAAAATCCTGATAAAATTGTTGAAGCCACTTTGCATCCATGGCGTTCTGTTGAACCATGCGGTCCAAATAAGTGGTCGCTTCGCGGAGCACCTTCCTGTATTCCCCTTCCTTCAGCATGACGGCCCATACCCCCATATCCGGGAGCTCTTGAAGGGAGGCTTGTAATGGAACACCGGAAACTTGGAAAACCTTATTATTGTAAGCCACATTGTTTTTCTCATCATCACGCAGCCGGTTGACCATCCCCACCATGTCGTGACCATGCACGGTTTCCCCGATATAGCAGGAAAGATCGCAATAAAAGTACCGTTTGCAGGCCTCAATATAGCGTTCACAAGCTTGTTTCAAGGACCGTTCATAACCGGCCCCGCTTTCTTCCGCGTGTAATATAACCAGCAGCCTTCCGCTGCCCAGCGATATGACTTGTCCGCTTCGATTGCGTCCCGCCATCGATTCTTCGGCGGCATTCTTAAGGGCATACTCCATAATTTTCTCATCGCGCAAAGTTAACGGCTTATGCCATCTCTGAACACTTATGAGTACAGGTACAAAAGACATGGCATCATCGTAGGGAATGTTGCGTTCCGTCGCGGCACTTCTGATGGCTTCCGCCCGGGGAGGAATCGCCTGGTGGATAATGTCGAGCCAAAACCGTTCGATCAGCATCGGCTGATGCTGAACCCAGAACTGCCCATATTGACTGAACTGAACGATTTCCGAATCCTTGTGAATTTTTTCTATCGCTTTGTGTATGGTCTTCTCCAGCTCGGCGAACGGGATCGGCTTGAGAATGTAATCCAGGCTCCCCAGCTGGAGAGCTTGCTTCGCATATTTGAAATCGGCATGGCAAGTAAGGAATATCGTTGCCGTACGAGGGTACCTCTCTCTCACCCACTCCGCCAGCTCCAGGCCGGTAGCCTGCGGCATCTCAATGTCGCAAAGCATAATATCAATACGTTCGCTTTCGAATACGTCCTTGGCCTGTTTAACCGTAGAAGCCGAGTATACGGCCGTGATCCCCAGCTTCTGCCAGTTAACCCCGGAGCGGACACCCTCAATGGCATGAATTTCATCATCCACGATGAGAAGCTGCATCATCTTCGCTGTCCCCTTTCAAACGTTCCGAATCATAAGGCAGCCTGATCTCCACTACCGCACCTTGCGGAAATCCGTTATAGCAGGAGATCGACGCTTTTCCCCCATACAATAGCTGCAGCCTCTTCCGGACGTTCCAAATTCCGATATGCTCCCCTTGCTCGTCGATCACGGTATGACCGGACCGAATCTCCGATAATACGTGTTCCGAGAACCCTTTTCCCGTGTCACGAATGACGATCTCAAGGAAAGGCTCAACTCCCGTTTCATTGAGATCGATGGAAACGGAAATATGAACCGCTTCATCCAGCGTTACACTATGCTTGATCGAATTTTCCAGAATCGATTGAATCACAAGCGGCGGTATGAGAACGTTCCCCAAAAAATCCGGTGCATCAATCGAGCAAGTGAGGCTGCCCGGAAACCGCAGCTCTTGAATTCGCACATAGTTGCGAACGTGCTGGAGCTCCTCCTGCAAGGATACGAACGTTAAATTGCTCTGAAACATGAACCGGAAATAGCGGACCAAGCATAGGGTCATTTCCTGAATCAATTCGTAATTTTTCACTTGAGCCAAGTTGAACAAAATGTTCAGCGAATTCATGAAAAAATGCGGATTGATCTGAAGCTGTAAATGTTGAAGCTCCGCCTTTTGTTTATTCAGCTGCTCCTCATACACATGAATTTTTAATTCCTCGATCTGAGTCATCATATTGTTGAACGTTTGGTTCACCAGTTGAATTTCGTCGGAAGTCCGGTAAGGCTCAATGCGAACGTTGACATTCCCGTCGTTAATCCTCCTCATCACCGCAATCAAACGCTTTAACGGAACAAGCAAAATATGACGAAGGAGGAACAGGCTGATCGGCAGCAATCCAATGGATATGATTGAAATTAATAAGGTAAGCCGCGATAAATTCGGCAGGTTCTGCAGCATCTGTCTTTCCGGAATGACTGCAGCCAGGCTGAAATTTCCTTCCTGGGAAGATTCCCCGACGACAAGCCAACTATTCTTGCGGCCGGTCATATAATATTGGCTAAATCCCTTTGCGAAATCGATTTCCGTATCGGCTAGCGCCTTCGTACTCACCATGGGCACCCCCGCCGCAGTCACGAGCAAGGCACTTCCTTCCTTGCCCAAATCAATCAAATTAAGCGGTATGAGCAGCGTCTTCATATTGACCCAAGCCCCCATATATAGATCGCCGGACCGCAGAACTCGCAATGCATAGTAGTCTAGCCCGACTTTGCGTACAAACCAACGGCTGCCGTCCGTCTCCGAAAAGCTCGGATTGCCGCTTAACAATTGCTGCAGCTCCTGCTCCACTTGATCTCTCTCGGCAAATTCGATATTCGATTTAAAGACATTCAACAAGTCACGCCGGGAGCGGGAATAGACAAAAAAAGCATCGATGGATTTATATAGAATAATATCGCTCGATAATTTATTGGAAATACTATGCTTGGCGAGCTGATACTCATCTTCCGAATTAGGGGTGTTCATGGATTGAATATCGTAATCGGAAGTCATTAGGCCGATGAGATTGCGGTCTGCGTCTCTGAGCTGCGTGTCGATCTGCCCCATATATAAAGAAATTAAATTTTTATTGGATAAAGCCACTTGATTGTGCACGACGCTAATTCCATAAAAATTATTGTATAGCATCAGCGAAATGAGCGGCACCGTCACAAGCAATAGTCCCGCTACGAGCTTGAAACGAATCGAATTCCATGAAATGCGCGGGACCTTCATAGCTTCTCTCCTCCATGTGTAATGAAAAGACTGTCGAAGCAGGCTCGACAGTCCAACTCATCATCTTATTGTCGGTTCTTTTTTGCGATTCCTAAATCGAATTGTATCCCTACTGATATGGTACCAAATTCAGCGATGTCACACTACCGTTTTGACGACAATAAATTATGCATTTCCCGACATCTTTACCGTTCATCGTCCCGTTTACTCGCTCCGGCTCACCCGAAAGCCTTGATCGGGGCCCAAGCCGCTAGCCTCGAACTTGCCCCGGAAGGATACCTCGCTGTTGCTGACGTCGCCCATCCATCCGCCGCCCTTCACAACCCGCCAAGCACCGCTGCTGCTATCCAGGTCTCCGTACCAATTCCAGCACCATTCCCTTACGTTGCCTGACATATCGTAAATCCCTAACTCGTTGGGCTTCTGGAGACCGATCGTTTTTGTTTTATTTTTGTTGTTTTCTATGGCAGGCCAGCTCCAGTCTCCCGTTAGGATGTGATCTCCGGCGTTTTTCCAATACCATGCGACTTCATCCGCTTGATTGCTGCCGCTATAGGTGTAGCTCTTGCTCAGCTGGCCTCCGCCTGCCGCATATTCCCACTCCGCTTCCGTCGGCAGCCGGTATCCGTTAGCTCCTGCACGGATCGTTACCGTCCATTGGATAGGATCGAATTCACTCCGGTTGTTCGGGTCTTTGTTATTCTTGTCTATGTGGTAATAAGGCTGTAAGCCCTCTTTGATACTCCTCTTATTGCAGTACTCAACAACGTCATACCAGCTTACCATTTCTACCGGCAAATGGTCGCCTTTGAAAGCCGACGGGTTGCTTCCCATGATCTCCTTCCACTCTTGTTGAGTAACCTCATATTGGCCGATATAGAAGCTCGATACGGTTGTACTTTTTCCAAAGTAGTTGGACTTGGTGTTCATGAATGTCCCCCCTTTCACAAACACGAGGCCCTTAAGATGTTCAGAATTTCCGTTTTCGTTTTGCGTACAAGCGCTGGCAATCACCATCATGGCGAATATGAGGCAAATGAATAGCTTTCTCATATAGATCTCCTTTTATGCGAATAGGAAAAAGTTGTAGGCCGTATCGGCCTACAACCCGCCTCCGGCAACGTCAGAGGCCTTTCCGCAGCATGTAGGTTGCAGCGTAACGATATCAATACTGTTTACGGTTTGTTGTATGTCCGTTTTCCTGCTTGCAAGCGGCCTGTTACCACACCGTTACATTCGATCTTCCGCTGCTTTGATATCCCTCTGTCGCCAGCACCTGGTAGGACCAGCTGCTTCCCAGATTCATTCCTTTACTCTTCCATGCGTTCACGTGGTTGCTGAAGGTGATCGCGGCGTTGCTTCCGGTCGGTCTCTTTGACTGACGGACACTCCAGAACTGTTGGAACGTCTGTGTGCCGTCAATGGAAGGGGCGTTATATCGCATAGTCGTATAAATGTCATAGGTGCCCCCGTCGCTCGTTACAGTGCCTTTAAACGTACCGGTAGGCCGATAAGTGCCCCAGCTATCAACGACGTAATATTCAATGAGGGAATTTCGCGTCCATCCGTAGAGAGTCAAATATCCGTTGCCGGACGGCTCCCAGATGCCCGCATTGTAATTAATGACCCTGGTTGGCGATCCGGTGTTCCAGCCTTTGCCGACAACAAAATTCCCCGTGTTCGACCAAGTGACGCTGTAATTGCCGCCGGAGCCATTGACTGCATTTACGGTCCCGCCGCCATCGGTCCAATTTTGCCAGTAATCTGTCGCTGCATTGGAGGTTGCCGCAAACAAGCTCATACTCATTGAAGCTGCCATCAATACCGTTAAGAGTTTCTTCTTAAACTTAAACATAACTTACCTCCTCGTATAATTGGGTTGCCGCAACCCTACACGCTGCTTGACAGGTGAGTTTCTTTTCACCTCCTCTCTAGGAAAATTATAGAAGGTAAGCGATTTCATTTCACTGAAGAAAATAAAGATAAAACCTTAAATTCTTTACATCCGTTGAAAAGAAAGAACGCCAATCGCAAGGATGTAGCGTTCCGGCACGGCTATGATCGAACTGTTATCGAGGCGGAAGCGCACCTACCACCGGATGTGGTACGTACAGCTCTTCCAGAGACACGATTTCTTCAGGCGTTAATGTAACCGACAGCGCAGCTACCGCATCGTCAAGATGCGATGTTTTCGTTGCCCCGATAATAGGAGCAGTAACCGGTTGTTTCTGCAGCAGCCAGGCCAGCGCAATTTGGGCACGGGGAATGCCGCGTTGCCCGGAAATCCGCTCAAGCCGTTCCACAATCAGCCGATCTATATTCGCAGTCGCATCATATTTGCTTTTCTGGGCTTGATCGGTTTCGGAACGATGCGTTGTTTCCGACCAGCTGCGCGCCAATCGGCCGGAGGCGAGCGGACTGTATGGAATGACGCCGATTTTTTCTTCCATGCATAGCGGGAGCATTTCTCTCTCTTCCTCACGGTACATGAGGTTGTAATGGTTCTGCATCGATACGAACCGGGTCCATCCATTCTTCTCAGCTACATGCAGAGCCTTTAGAAATTGCCAGGCGTACATGGCGGAGGCCCCTATGTATCTCGCCTTGCCCGCCTTCACCACATCATGCAAGGCCTCCATCGTTTCTTCTATGGGCGTATCGTAATCCCAGCGATGGATTTGATACAGGTCTACATAATCGGTTCCCAGCCGCTGTAGGCTCTTATCAATTTCACTCATAATGGCTTTGCGGGAAAGTCCGGCACCGTTAGGACCTTGATGCATGCGGAAATGAACCTTTGTAGCAATGACAATTTCATCCCGGTTGGCATAATCCTTTAAAGCCCTACCGACAATTTCTTCGCTTGCTCCGACCGAATAAATGTTTGCCGTATCAAAAAAATTGATTCCGAGCTCCAACGCTTTTCTAATAATAGGGCGACTCTGCTCTTCGTTAAGCACCCATGGATGAGTCCAGCGTTCGGCCACGCCAAAGCTCATGCAGCCAAGGCATATTCTGGATACATCCAAGCCGGTATTTCCAAGCTTCACATATTGCATATCCGTTCTCCCCGCTTTCGTTTGGATATTCCCACCATGTACAGTTTACTCATTGGAGTTAACTCCAAGTCAATAGTAAAAAAGGAGAGGCGCTCCGCATTGTAAATATTTGTTTGGCAGACCTCCATCCCCCGCTGTATATAAACAAAACGCAATCTTCTCATAATGAGAGATTGCGTTTTTACCGGTAAGCTAAACTTCATTTTTGTAAATACCGTTTAAGTTTGGAGGAAATTCGGCAGCTTTCGTACTTGTCAATGACTGAGCTTCTTCAGTGAAATGATCATCGTTTTGCAGATTGTCTTTCTTATCCGCACGATTATCCGCTCGGTCGTGCTTCTCATCGGCGCTGTTTTTTGGCAAGACACTCACCTCCATCATCTCCACCATAGTATGAGAAGGCGATTAGCATTTTATCCAAGCCGTGGTAAATGAATCGCATCGTTTACTTAGGAAGCGAACTGGCTTTTATACAAATCGGCATAGAAGCCGTTCTGACGCAGCAGCTCCTGGTGCGACCCCATCTCGATAATATCTCCCTGATTCATCACGAGGATGACATCCGCGTCTTGAATGGTCGAAAGACGGTGCGCAATCACAAAGCAGGTGTGGCCCTTCATCAAGCTGCCCATAGCCCTCTGAATTTGCATCTCCGTCCGCGTGTCCACGCTGCTCGTCGCTTCGTCCAGTATCAATATTTTCGGCTCGGAGATAATGGCGCGGGCGATCGTAATGAGCTGCCGCTGACCCTGGGAAATATTCGTGGCATCCTCGGTGAGCAAGGTGTCATAACCATCGGGCAGCGTCCGGATAAAATCATCCGCATGAGCCTGCCGCGCCGCCTCCACAATGTCCGCTTCCGTCGCGCCTTCGCGGCCGTAAGCGATATTGTCGCGAATCGTACCGTGGAACAGCCACGTATCCTGGAGCACCATCGCAAACATGCTGCGCACTTGCTCCCGGGACAGGTCGCGCAGATCGACCCCATCGATCGAAATTCGCCCTTCGCCCACATCATAGAATCGCATCAATAAATTGATGATCGTCGATTTGCCCGCTCCCGTCGGACCGACAATCGCAACGGTCTGACCTTCCTTCACGGCAACCGACAGGCCGCGGATGACCGGCTCGTTCGGCTTATAGCCGAAGCGAACCCGTTCGAATTCGATGCTGCTGCCGAGCGCGTTCAGGTCAATCGGAGCCGCTTCCTGCCGCAGCTCTTCCGGCTCATCAAGCAGCACAAAGATGCGTTCCGCCGAAGCGAGCGCCGTCTGAAGCAGGGAAGAGACGGACGCCATTTGGCTCATCGGCCACGTCATTTGCTGCGAATATTGGATGAACGCTTGAACATCGCCAATCCGGATATAACCCATCAGCACCATAATGCCGCCGGCAATGCTCACGAGCACAAATCCGAGGTTACCGACGAACTGGGTCAGCGGCATCATCACGCCGGAAATAAATTGCGCCTTCCAGCCCGCTTCGTACAGCCGCTCGTTCATCTTGTCGAACGCCTCGATCGACTTCCGCTCCTGTCCGAACGCCTTCACGACCTGATGCCCGGAGAACATCTCCTCGATGTGCCCGTTGACTGCCCCAAGCTCCTTCTGCTGATTGACAAAATGCTTCTGGGAATACTTCGCAACGCGCTTTACTACTAGTAAGCTAAGCGGAATCGTAATCAGCGTTACCAGCGTGAGCAGCGGACTGATCACGAGCATCATGACGATAATGCCAAGCACCGTGATCGTTGAAGTGATCAGCTGCGAGATCCCTTGCTGCATCGCATTGCTGATGTTATCCACGTCATTCACCGCGCGGCTTAACAAATCGCCGTGAGGATGCCTGTCAAAATACTGGATCGGCAGCCGCGACAGCTTATCCTGCACTTCGCTTCGCAGCTCCGCGACAGTCGATTGCGATACGCTGGTCATGATATATTGCTGAATGAACGAAAAAAGCGACGATAAAAGGTACAGACCTCCCAAAATCAAGGTCAGTCGAAGGAGATAAGCGTAATGGATTCCCGTACGGTTCACAAAGCTCTCGAAAATGGAGGATGTCGCATCCCCAAGCAGCTTCGGGCTAATGACGTTAAACAGCGTCGACAACAATGCGGTAATCAATACTACGAGGAGAGCACCCTGGCGCGGCTTTAAATACCGGGTCAAGCGGCGCAGCGTCCCCTTGAAATCCTTCGGCTTCTCCGGAGGCATCATCGGTCCCCGGTGACCCGGCATGGGCGACGGATCCGCGGGCCGATCCCTGCGTATGCTCATGCAATCTCCTCCCCCTCCGGCGACAGCTGGGACGCCACAATCTCTTGATAAATTTCATTGCTCTGCAGCAGCTCCGCATGCGTGCCGATCCCGGCCATTCGCCCTTCGTTCAGCACAATAATTTGATCCGCCTCGACGACCGTACTGATCCGCTGCGCCACGATGATCACGGCCGCGCTGCCGGCTTCCCGCTTCAATGCCTTCCGGAGTCGCGCATCCGTTGCATAATCCAGCGCCGAGAAGCTGTCGTCAAAAATGTAAATATCAGGCTTGCGGACGAGCGCCCGCGCAATCGACAGCCGCTGCTTCTGGCCGCCGGATAGATTGGCTCCGGATTGCTCGATTTTGGCATGGAGCCCGCCTTCTTTTTCCTGCACAAAGTTCAGAGCTTGAGCCGTCTCCAGCGCCGCCAATAACGCCGCATCGTCCGCATGCTCGCTGCCGAACCGGAGATTTTCCGCAACCGTGCCGCTAAAGAGAACCGCTTTCTGGGGAACGTAGCCGATCGAAGAGCGCAGCTCCTCCTGTGTTTGCAGCCGAACGTCAACGCCATTCACGAGCACTTCCCCGTCTTCCGCTTCATAAAATCGCGGGATGAGCTGGACGAGCGACGTTTTGCCTGCGCCGGTACTGCCGATGATCGCCGTCGTCTGTCCCGGCACCGCGCGGAAGGAGATGCCTTCAAGCGCCGGCTTCTCCGCACCGGCATAACGGAACGTCACATTGCGGAATTCGACATGCCCGCGCTGCAGGTTTGCTTGTGCGGACGAACCCGGCTTGGGATCGACAATCAGCGGAAGCTGCTCCAGCACCTCATTAATCCGGCGGGCGGATACTTGCGCGCGCGGCACCATCACCAGCATCATCGAAAGCATAATCAAGGAAAACAGAATCATCGACGCATACTGGAGGAATGCCATCAAATTGCCCACCTGCATCAGGCCGGCATCAATCCGTGTCGCGCCGATCCATATGATAGCGATTTGCGTAAAGTTCATGATGATCATCATTACCGGGAACATCAACGCCATCGATTGTCCGACGCGGATGCCGGTGTCCCGGAACGATTCATTCGCTTCCTGAAACCGCTGCTTCTCATAAGCCACCCGATTGAAGGCTCTAACGACCCGCACGCCGATAAGTCCTTCGCGAAGCAGAAGATTCAGCTTGTCAGTTCGCCGCTGAAGCTCGCCGAAGAGCGGAATCGATTTGCGCGTGATTGCATAAATGGTACCCGCCAGCAGAGGCAGCGCGATTAGAAAGATAAGCGACATGAAAGCGTCCCGGGACACCGCCATCATGATTCCGCCGATCAGCATGAGCGGCGCTCTCGTCATCATCCGCATCATCATCGTCAGGACGTCCTGAACTTGCTTGATGTCGTTGGTCGTTCTCGTAATCAGAGAGGAAGGCCCGATTCGTTCGAACTCCTGCAGCGAGAAGCTCTCCACGTGGACGAACAGCTTCCGGCGCAAATCACGGCCGAATCCCATTGAGGCTCTCGAGGAGAAGAACATGACACTGATCGTAAGCAGGATGGAAGCGATCGAGCACGCGATCATCAGCCCCCCTGTCTTCAAAATATAAGGAATGTCCCGATTCACAATCCCGATATCGATGACGTTGGCCATTAGGGTCGGCAAATTCAGCTCCAGCAAAATCGCGGCCATCGTCAACACGACGACGAGAATGACGTACAAGCGGTATGGCTTTAAATTCTTCATTAAGGAGATCATTGCGGCTTAGTCCTCCTCTATCCGGTCTGTCTGCTCTGATGAATCGCTGTTCTCTTTCGCCGTTCTTCCGAACATACCGTTCTTCTGTTCCATGATATCGAAGGCCTTATTCAGCAGCTGCGTTAGCGTCCTGGCTTCATCCTCCCCCAGCTCCTCTACAAGATCGGTGAAACGCCTGTAAAATATACGCTTCAATTCTTTCGCTTCATCTAATCCTGACGGGGTGGGCACAATTCGCACAATTCGTCCGTCCTGCGGATCCTGCCTGCGGATAACCAAGCCGCGCGCCTCCAGCTGGTTCACCAGCTGGGTTACGAACGGCGAAGTTACCCGCATCAGCTTCCCAAGCTCCGATACTTTCAAACCGTTGTCGCCGTGATCGCTGAGCATCAGCAGGATCCGCGCTTCAGTGCGCCGGCAGTCATTGTTCGTAGCTGCCTCCCTGTTCCGAAATCGATGGAAAGCCAGCATGAGCCCTTTCGCCGTATCATTGACCTCCCGTGACATTGGATGTACAACTCCTCTTATGCAGCTTCACTATTAGATAAGTAAGTAACTTAACTAAATCATATTGGAAAATGCAGGCAATTGTCAAGCGATATCTTCATGCAGCTGGACCGGAGCGCCGGTGATGCCGGAAGGATTGTTGCGGCCTTGATCGCCGCTTACAAACTCCAACAATGAACTATCACAGCAAAAACTGATCTATTGTGCTAAAACTATTACCCGAGTCCTTCGCAGCGTTCATTTGTGTATTTGCATGCTGTGCTATATAATGCTATTGAATTTCTCATACCATTCAACTAAAGGAAACTGATCTTATCATGCAAATGAACGATGCCCAGTATTGGATCACAAAGCTCGATCTTGCAGCTCACCCCGAAGGCGGATACTACAAAAGAACTTATCAATCGGAAGAATCGATCACGGATCAACAATTGTCCGTCCGGTTTAACGGCGAGCGGCTGCTTTACACCAGCATTTACTTCCTCCTGCAATCCCATGACGTATCCCATTTTCATCGCCTCAAATCGGATGAGCTCTGGTACTTCCATGCCGGCAGTCCGTTAACCATTCATGTCATTCTTGAAGACGGCACCTACAAGGAAGTCAAGCTGGGCCTTCATTTGGACAACGGCGAAACACCTCAGTATTTGGTTCCCAAAAATTCCATTTTCGGTTCCTCCGTTATGGAAAAGGACACATTTTCACTAGTAGGCTGTATGGTTGCACCGGGATTTGATTTTCAGGATTTTGAATTATTCACACAGGATGATTTGCTTGCCAAGTATCCCGAGCATCATGCCGTTATTCAAAAATTAGCCTACGATAAGCTTCCTGTATTCGTTTAATTGGATAAGAAGCACCGGCTATCGCCGTCTTCCGACGCGCGTGTTTTCCCGCAATATTTAAGCCAGCTTATGTGCTCAGCGATGGACTCGTCTTTTTTTAGAGGGCTCTTGGCGTGGCTGACGCGGTTCGTTTACGGATCTGGAGGGCTTTATTTTACCGCTATCGCACTTTTCATTCAAAATAGAGGACTTTGGCGGCGCTATCGAATGTCAATTCATCAAATTGGGCTTGATTTTTCTCGATTGCTGGAAAATAACGCCACCAAAATCCGCTAAACTTGTAAGATATCATGTCTCGATTCAAATAACGGTTTCGGGAACCGTTAGCGGTTTATCTACGGATAAGCTGCTTCAATAATTTCCTGACTAATCATAAAAAAGAAAAAACCGCCATATGGCGGTTTTTCTTATTCATTACCTTAATCCGCTTTGTTTTGAGCGTTGTTGTCTTCATCGCCCATGACTTGATTCACCAGGTTTTGCGTGGCGTCCTTCGAAGTTTCCGCGACGTTCTCTACGGCATTTTGGACGTAGTTAAGTGCGGATTGATATCCGTTTTTGAACATGTTCGTTTTGTTTTCGACTGCGTTGTTCTGATATTCGTGCTTTTCGTTCTGATCCGCCATCTCAGTGTGCTCCTCCTTTTGCTTGAATCATCAATAAGATGCGAGTAAGGAAGGAAAAATATGCATTCACTTTTGATCCCAATATCCATGTTGGGGTGCACCATGATTGGGCCCGATCAGCCTGCAAGACTACGATGCCATAACCGTAATCCCCTTGGGAACCTGAATATCCGAATGGATGGTGCCATCCGCTTGCTTCGTATGTTTGACTTTAACGATTCCATGTGGTGTCGGGAAGGTGCCTTCCGCCCACTCCAAGTCGCCCAGCTGCGGTGTCACGCGTATCGTCCGGCATCCGGGCTCCACCGGGCGAATGCCTAGTACGTATTCGGACAGCCAGGCCGTTGGACCGGACGCCCAGCCGTGGCATAGGCTATGCCGATAACCTTCGTAACAATAACCTCCATAAGTGCCGTGTACATCGATCTTACCTTCCGTTGTCAGCTCGTCGATACGCGCTGCATCTTTCAGCCACTCGATATCGAAATCCTCCCAGAACGTAGTCGCTCCAAGAGTCAGCATGCCGCCCCAATAAGCCCGGATACTATCCAGACTGCCGCGTATATCCCCCGCCTCGCCGCGCGCTTTCAGAATATAGTAGCCGTAGAAGGTAGAATAGCCTTTCGGTGAATCCGGCGCAATGACCTCTTCGTTCGCCTGCTTCGGATCGAGCTGACCGACTAAAGCCAGCAGCGAGGCAGCCTGCTTGCTATGATTATGATCGGGAATAACCTTGCGGAGACTTCCCTCGGTTCGCCGGCACAGCTGTTCCGCATCGTGGTCTCCCATCACCGTGCACAGTCTGGCACCGGCCTCCATGCACCAGATGAACAGCGCATGCACACCGGCCTTGACCCCTTGCAGATTCGTGGAAGACGGCCAATCCAGGAACGGATTCGGAATGTCCACGGTGCCGTCCTCTCGAACGCAAGCTGCGAGCTGGCGGAGAAGCTCTGTCATATAAGGCTGCTGCTCCAGCAAATAGTTCAGGTCCCCGTTATACATATACCAATCGTGATGGATCAGAACCCACCAGATCGAATAGGTTGGAAAGGTCGTCATCCAGCCCGGCAACGGGCTCTCGTCCCGGATAAAATCCAAACTCCTCGGCACCACGTCATGATAACCGAATACAGCCTGAAGCGTCGACGTTTCCGGATGCATATCGCCCGTCCACACCAGCCGGTCCCGCTTAATCCCATCCCACAAATAATCCTGCATATTCAAGTGTACCGTGTAAGCCCCCGTGTCCCAAATCCGATTGAGCAAATCGTCGCTGCAGCGGAAGCTTCCTTTGTATTCTACTTCATGCATGACAGCAACAGCGCGGACGCTTAAGAGCTGTACGAAATGCCCTTCATCCAAAAAATCGATCCGGACAAAGCGAAAGCCCGTATTTCCGATATGCTCGGCCCCCATATAGCTAACTTCAAACACGCCGTCTCGCACCGCATGATTGTTTGTCGCATTCGTAGTCCCGCCAAGTTCGCTCATCGCTTCCATGGCCGATTCTCCGAACCGAATGCGCAGCTTTGCCGTTCTGCGATCCTTGCTGCTGCCTCCGGCGATGCAAATTTGCACCCCGCCATGCAGCTCCGTGCCAAAATCAAACAATACGCCTGGCGCGCTCCCTTCGTTGCGTAAGACGCACACCTGTTCCATCGGCAGGCTTAATACGGATTGACCGTCCCGTCCGGCAAGGAGCAGCTCCGGACGTTCAAGTTTCGCTCCCACATCTTCCGATTGCCAGACAATCCGCACCGGATCGACGTAGTATTGGGTCCTCGGTTCTTTATGCAGGTTAAGGCTTTTCCACGAAGGAATCATGGCTGCACTCCCGTTTCTAAATGACATTCCTTTCTTTAATATTGATTTTACCGTCAGTGCTTGGCAGGGACAATCATAAAGTTGTGATCAGGAATATAACAAAATTGATCATCGATTTCAAAATGACGTCGTCCCAACTCCTTCGGCTGATGCGAAACTCATGACAGAAGACTTCCGATGAATAGGGGATGGCAGGTTTCGATCCGAAAATCCAAACCTGCCGGAACGAACGAAACTTATTCGGGGATGTACGGCAGCTCGAGCATCGTCGGAATATTAATGACATGCGTTTCCGTGTACGTGAGCATGCCTTCAACACCGTACTCCCGGCCGACCCCGGATTGCTTGACTCCCCCGAAAGGAAAACGAACATCCAGCCCCTGGACTGCAGCGGTATTAATCATCGTCGTGCCGGCCTCGATCCGCCGGGCAATCCGCACGGCGTCTTCTTCCTTGCCCCATACCGAGCTGGTTAGACCGTATATGCTCTCGTTGTGCAGCGCAATAACCTGCTCTTCGTCGTCGAACGGTAAAATCGGAACGGTCGGGCCGAATTGCTCCTCCACGACAATCGGGTCATTGTAATCACAGCCCAAAACCAGTGTCGGCTGCATGAAATTCCCTTGATCATTAATATCCGGATCGATGACTTTGCCGAGTTTGATAACCTCGGCGCCGCGGCTCTTGGCATCGTCGATCAGACTCTGCACATATTTGACTTGACCGGCGTTATTCACGGGCCCTATCGTAACGTTCGGGTTAAACGGACTGCCTACGCGAATCCATTTGTTGGCGGCATCTATATATTTGGTTACGAATGCTTCATAAATGGAGCGATGCACATAAACACGTTTGGCGATCATGCAGATTTGACCTGCCGTGAGGAAATTGGAGATGACCAGACGTCGCATTGCACGCTCGTCATTCACATCGAAGCTCTTGAGAATAATAGCCGCATCGTTGCCGCCTAATTCCAGCGTCATCTTTTTAATCGTTTCGGAAGCGGCCTTCATGATGCTTTTCGCAGTTTTGGTGCCGCCGGTGAACGCAATTTTGGCTACCTTCGGATTGGATGTCAATTCAACCCCTACGTCGGCTTCGCCATGAACGAGGTTCAGAACACCCGGAGGAAACTCGGAGGAGATGATCTCCACCACCTTGCTGACAGCAAGAGGAGCGAACGGGCTTGGCTTCAACACCATCGTATTCCCTGCCAGCAGAGCGGGTGCAATCTTTATGGTAGACAGTGAGATCGGGTAATTCCACGGCGTAATCGCGGATACGACACCGATCGGGTCGTGCGTGATGATCGTTTTTCCCTTCTCATGCTCCTTCACTTCTTCCTGAAGCACTTCCTTCGCATTGTCGCAGGCGAATTCCATCCACATCAGGGACACGGCAAACTCACCTTCGGCGTCATACAGCGGTTTCCCGTGCTCCAGAGAGAGAAGTCGGGTTAGCTCGGGCATTGCGGCCTTCACTTTAGCAATAGCTCTGCGCATACGCTCGATTCTTTCCTCCACCGGTACCCACTTCCATGTACCAAAAGCATGATAGGCGGCTTCAATCGCTTCGATCGCTTCTTCTTTCGTGTTGACGGGCGCATAGCCTGCGACTTCTTTGAGATTCGCCGGGTTTTCACGGGTATACCGCTTTTCTGTCAGCACCTGTTTCCCACCAATGATGGAATGTACGACGATCGGCTCAGTTGCAACGGTCATAGGGCATGTCCTCCATTCATATGTGCTAAGACTATGGTTTGGTGGCAAAGGAAAACTTATGCAACCATCTCCAACATCCGGCGAATCCATGGGTATTAGTAACAGTTCTTATAAACGAGTGAAACGTTAAAAAAGGCCAAGTGAGTACACTTGACCTTACTTCACCGAAGCCTGTAGTCACTTCTCTTGTCAACAGCCCCGTTCTCACTACACTTTCTCGAAGATGTCGGCTGAAGCCGGCCAACATTTGTACAGAACTCGTGATTTGCTCCAGCAACCGCTTATTTGCATCATTCGCCTCAACCGCTTCAAGCGTCCGTCTTTCCGCATGCAGAAACAACTGTCGATTTAGCCTCGCAACCGTCACTGCAACAGCTGTAAGGAACACGACGAACAGGATACTGCCCGCTGCTGCGGAACTTGGATCAGCAAGAATATCGTTCCATATCAAATCAGCAACTGGCTGAAACCTGTCCACAGGAAGAATCTACTTTCATTGCGACGCACATAAGTCCGAAACCTATCAAATGTACTAGAGCATTCAAGAGATGAGCGCGACTTTGTTCTACGGGGCATGGCGTGACTAATGCGGCTCGTTTACGGATTTGGAGGGCCTTATTTTACCGCTATCGCAATTTTCATTCAAAATAGGAGACTTTGACGGCGCTATCAAATATCAATTGATGAAATCGGGCATGATTTTTCCCGATTCCTGGGAAATAACGCCTTCATAATCCGCTAAACTTGTAAGAGATCAAGTCTCGAGCCAAATAACGGTTTTGGAAACCGTTATAGCTCATAAGAGTTTCCGCCTACCGGGTTGTTTGGACGGATTTGGCTGCGCCGTTCCAATAAATGAATTTTCGGAACCGCGCCGTTTTCGATTGCGGCAGTGAACCGTCCAGCACAAAGAATGGAAAGATATATCTCTTTTCATGCTGGGCTTATCCACGCAGGCTCCATATTTCCCCAAACAAAAAAGCCCCTTTTCAGGGACTAGTGATACTGCGCCTATTCTTGTTTATCCGCTTTCCAATCCCTGTACCACTCGGTTATATAAGGGCTTGGACGCTCGTTTAACTCTTGCTCCAGCACGGACACCAGCAACCGGTATTGGCGATTGACCGCCAAAACATTCCCCTTCGACGCATAAATTTGCATGAGGCAGAAATGGGCTTCTTCCGCCAGTTCATGTCTGCTGCATATGTGAAGATATAACTCTATAGCCTCATCCAAATCATTCGATTTCCAGTACCACTGCGCCATCTGCAAGGAGGTGCGCAACCATAACGTTCTCAATCGGTGACGTTCGCTTTCCGCCCACCAAAGATCAAGCTCTTGTAAATAATCGCCCGTGTATAATTTCATAATGTCCCGATAATCTCGGATCGTTTCCGGAGAGATCGGAGGGGCTGAGTTCAGTTTTCGCTCCCATTCCTCAGCGTCCAGGCGCACATGGTGCAAGGTCAGCACATATCCGTCTGTTGAATTGGCAATTTGAAAATGATCACCGAATAGCTTTAACGATTTACGGACGTGATAAACCGCCGTGTACAGCTGAGAATACACGTTGCCGGATTCATATTCCGGCCAAAGCACCTCAACCAGTACGGACTTACGAACCCATTGACCCCGGTGTTGAAGCAAATATAAAAATAACTCATAGGCTCGCGTGGTCCTCCATTGAACGTGAATGACTTCTCCTTTTGACGTTTCTATGGACACTTGCTTGAGCATAGTCATTCGAATACATTCATTCTTAGCAAGGGGAGCTTTGGCATCTAATCTTGTCTCAATACGGTGCAAAGTTTTAGCTAACCGCTCCGGTGAGATCGGTTTTACAATATAGTCAATCGCCTCCAGTTCAAAAGCTTTCACTGCATATTCATCGTAGGCCGTGACAAAAACAATATGTATATTCGGGTTTATCTCCAAGAGGTGCTCCGCTAGCTGGATCCCGTCGATTTCCGGTAAATTGATATCGAGAAAAATAACATCAATGCCGCCTTCCGCCACTCTTTTCTTGGCAAGCATCGGGTCTTGGAATTTTCCGACAATGGTGATATCTGAAGCTTTCTTCAGCTGCATCTCCAGATAATCCAGAGCCAGACGTTCATCGTCAACTAGGATAACTTTCATTGAGCTCTCCCCGTGGTGCTTTTTTGGTAACTCCAATATATCACTCTTTTTTTGTATCATACAAATTGTGACATGTGATCCGATTGAAGGGTACTAAACGCACATAAGAAGCGGCCCCTCTATCAAGGAGCCGCTTCATCCGGTACGTTATGCTGCTGCGGTAATCCAAAAGCCCTGAACCACTGCTCTAACATATCATTCTTCATTGGTTTTCCATAGTAATACCCTTGCATGACATAACAGCCTAATTGGGTCAAGAAGTCGATATGTTCCTGCTGCTCTACTCCTTCGGCGATAACATCCAAATTCAAATTCTCCGCCATTAAAATAATGGCATGAATGATCGCCCTCTTACTCGGAGTGTCCAAATCGTTGGTAAAGAGACGATCCAATTTGAGAGCGTCGATGGGAAGCCTGTCCAGCAGCCCAATGGACGAATAGCCTGTACCGAAGTCATCCATAGAGACGCGTACTCCCAGCTTCCTGATGCTGTCGAGCTGACGAATAATATCGTTGATATCGTAGAGGACCATGGACTCGGTAACCTCCAGTTCCAGATAGGCCGGATCGAGCCCTACTCTGCTCAAGACGGATTCGATCAGCTCGGTCAAGCTGTCGGTTTGAAACAAGCGAACCGATAGATTGACCGATACGGGCTGCGAGATTCCTTGCAGCTGCCATTCTTTATTTTGTCGGCACGCTTCTTCCAGGGTCCATCGGGTTATGGGAATGATTAAACCGGTTTCTTCGGCAATCGGTATGAACTCACCCGGGGAAATCAACCCAAGCCGGGGGTGCTGCCAGCGAATCAAAGCTTCGAAGCCGTACAATTGATTGGTCTTCACATTCCATTTGGGCTGATATACGATAAAGAATTGGTTATCCTCCAGGCCTCGCTGCAAATCCTTCTCCAGTTCCATTTTACGTACGGCCAGGGTACCCATCTCCTCCGTATAGACGCTGTACTGGTTTTTCCCCTGCCCTTTGGCCCTATACATGGCCGTATCCGCGGTTTTCAGAAGAATGGAACGATCGGAATCCTGAATGGAACCGATGCTTATGCCGATACTTCCTGTCACATAAAGCTCATTACCTTCGATATAGTAGACCTTCTTGATCGAGCGAAGAATATCTTGGGCTAACCGCTCCGCCCGCTCCTGATCGCATCGTTTGACAATGATAAGGAACTCGTCTCCCCCGATCCGGAACGCCTGCTGGTCGCTGCGAACGAACTCGCGCAGTCTTGCGCCGACCTCCCGCACCAGGAGATCTCCGATATTATGTCCAAGGGTGTCATTGATGGCTTTGAACCGGTCCAGATCAAGGAACAGAACGCCGAGGCTTTCCTTGCCGATGTGTGTGTCAAAAAAACGGTTCATTTCGTTGCGATTAGGCAGGCCTGTAATGGAATCTTCGTAAGCCATCCGCTCGAGTACATGCCGGTCGAAGAACATAGCTCCCCATGATACGAAGAGAATGATGAATATCGTGACCGTCACTCCGTACAGAAGAAACATATCGATGTCATGCTCGTGCTCCATCATCGCGCCGGCATGAACATGAAAGCGTGCGGCCTTCATCCCCGTATAGTGCATCCCGCAAATGGCGAAGCCCATTATGACGGCCGACAGCCATTTCAGCCAGCTGGTGGAAGACTGATTGCGGAAGCGCAAAAACAAAAATAAAGCCGCATAGGAGGCCGCAAAAGCGATGAGGGCCGAAAGCGTCCAAAAAAACTTATCATACGACAGATCAGCGGACATGATCATGGCTTCCATGCCCATGTAATGCATCGTCACAATTCCGCTTCCCATAATAAAGCCGCCGAGTGCGATCTTATACCAATTGATGTTCTTAGGCATTGTAATGTAGAACGCGATAAAAGAAGAGATGATACTAGCCGCCATAGAGAGCAAGGTAAGCCAGACGTCATATTGGACCACAGCATGAAGATGGAAGGCTAACATGCCGACAAAATGCATGGACCAAACCCCGTTGCCCATGACAAACGCTCCCGCCAGCAGCCAAAAAAAACGGCTTTTTCCGCTGGAGTACGAAATCTTGGCCGTTATGTTAAGCGCCGAATACGACGCCAGGATCGCGATAACTACTGATAAAGCGACTATGATATAGTTGTAACTTCCTTCTACGTTCACATCAGATCAACTCCTTAATTGCGCAACCGTTGGTAACTCTTCCATTTTCCCGTCACAAGGACAGCCTTTTCGTTCCTGCACGCCGCGGGAGAACATACCCATTATTTTGGAATGTCCGACTCTACAAATTCTCGACAATTACCTTGTGCATTCGGCAATCTTCTATCGAAATTTGCAATTTATTCTAAAATCAGCTAATAGAAATCTTCAGATAATGGTATGATAGGAGGAAATGATGTCCATGAATTGAGGTTGTCCGATTGCCGTTCACGAGGAAATTGCTCATGACTATAGCCCTATTTCTATTCGCAATTACGGGGCTGCGCTTAACCGTGTACAGTATTCTAAGACCGGTCGAGCATCCGCCCGCGATCGAAGGGGTGCTTGATTTGCGCGGCTGGGACTGGCCCTCCGACCGGACCATATCTTTAAACGGCGAGTGGGATTTTTACCCGAACCAGCTGGTAGCTTCGTCCGATCGGCATCAAGATCCCGCGTCGAATACCGGCAACACTTATATCCAAGTGCCTGGCCCCTGGGAGCTGTCTTTCCCTTCTGTTCCCGCTTCCTCCTATCGCTATGGGACTTATCAATTACGAATTTTGCTTGACGAACGCCAAGCCGGGGATTTCAAGCTCAGGCTCTCTTACATCTCAAGCGCAGCAGCCGTCTATCTCAATGGGCAGCTCGTCGGCTCATCCGGGCACCCTTCCGACAAGCAAGGAACCTATACGCCCCGGAAGATGCCGTTTACGGTTAATGTACCTGCCGGGAGCCAAACGCTTGACCTGTCCATACAAGTCGCCAATCACGCCGGTGAGGGCGGAATAACGAGGCCCATTTATTTCGGTACGGATAAAGCGATAGAGAATCGGATCCTGTTGTCCATGGGAATCCAAATTGTTCTGTGTCTCGTGTTTTTCATCCATGGAGTCTACTCCCTCATGCTGTTCTTCTTGGGGGCTGCCAATAGAGGGATCATTTATTTTACGATCGTTATGATGTTCGCCATCGCGAGCGTGCTTGTCGCCGATGACAGGCTGTTGTTCGTTCTATTGCCGATGCCATTCGAGCAAACCGTGAAAATTTCTCTCCTTTCCTATGTCGGCGTCGTGATTTTCCTGCCTTCTTTGCTTCAATTCATGTTTCCTGAGTATAGAAGGCGTAATCTCGTTCGGCTGTATACCATATTCAGTTTGCTTTACGCGCTCTTCGTCTTATTCGGGCCCTCCGTGTATACACTTCCAACCCTGAAAGACGGGAGCTTGCTCGCGGTCCTCTTGTTTTCCGTCTTCCTTTGCATCCATATTCTGTACTTTGCCATCCGCAAACAAGAAGACGTCATCTATGTGCTGCTTGCATGCGTCAGTCTGGGTACGAATATCGTTTGGATTGTGATCATCAATAGGACGAAACTGGATACGTATCATTATCCCTTTGACTTGATTATTACCGTCTTTGCTTTTGCCGCCTTCTGGTTTAAACGATTCATTCGAACCGGCACCCAAGCAAAGCAGCTTGCCGAGAAGCTCCAATTAGCTAACGAGCGAAAAGACGAATTTCTGGTTACGACCTCTCATGAGCTTAAAAATCCTCTTCACGGCATGATGAACATCGCGCAAAGCATCCTCGATGCCCCTTCCCAACCGACGGGCGATGAGCTGAAAAACAAATTGAAGATTCAGGTCGACATTGCGAAACGGATGTCCCTATTGCTGGATGATTTGCTCGATGTAGCACGGTTGAAAGAAGAAACGCTCCGCTTGCAGTTCCAGAGCGTAAACTTACGTTCTGTTGTCACGGGTACGGTCGATATGATTCATTATATGCTTGAGAATAAACCGCTTGCGTTACATATCGAAATTGCGGATCGCTTCCCATCTGTTCGAGCCGACGAAAACCGGTTGATTCAGATTTTATTCAACTTGTTGCATAATGCAGTGAAATTCACGGACAATGGCTCCATTACCGTTAGGGCTCAGGCTGCAAACGGAGAAGCCGTAATTCAAATCATAGATACGGGCATCGGTATGGACGAGGAAACGAAGAACCGGATTCTCCAGCCCTATGAGCAAGGAAGCGCCGATATGGGAGAAACCTATGGCGGACTTGGACTCGGGCTGACCATCAGCCAGCAATTGATTCAACTCCACGGGGGAAGCCTGCAGGTGGCTTCTTCCCCGGGCCAGGGGTCTACCTTCTCTTTCACCCTACTGCTTGCCGATGAAGCGGAAACCGGCAGGGAAGCGGATCGGAGCGCTTCCTCCGAACCTTTCCTCGCTGCTAGCCAGGATGGGAGCGGAGAGACTTCCGGCCATTCCCGACAAGCGACAGGCTGCAATCCGAAAATTTTGGCTGTCGATGATGATAATTTGAATTTAAAAATTCTCATGGACATCCTTGGCCCGGACGAATACGAAATTGACACTGCTACTGGCGGAACAGAAGCCATTGCAAAGCTGGCAAACGCTGCTTACGATCTTATTGTTATGGACGTTATGATGCCTCATTTGTCGGGATATGAAGTCACCAGGACGATAAGGGAGCGATTCTCCATGTCCGAGCTCCCTATCCTATTGTTGACCGCAAGGACCCGTTCGCTCGACCTTGCTGTAGGGTTTCAAGCGGGAGCCAACGATTACGTCATCAAGCCCGTAGATGCCACCGAGTTAAGATCGCGCGTACGAGCCTTGACTGAGCTAAAGCTTTCGATCGAGGAAAGACTTCGAATCGAAGCGGCGTGGCTGCAAGCACAGATCCAGCCCCATTTTCTCTTTAACACGATCAACACGATCGCCGCTCTCGGATCCATTGACATGTCGAGAATGCAGACGTTCTTGGAGCATTTCAGCAATTACCTGAGAACGAGCTTCGATTTCCATAATTCTGACCGCTTTGTGTCGATTGAACGCGAACTGTCTCTCGTTCAATATTACTTATTTATCGAGAAAGAGCGGTTCGGGGAGCGGCTTCAGGTGGAGTGGAATCTGGATACCGGCCTGGTATTCTTCTTGCCGCCGTTATCCGTCCAAACCTTAGTGGAGAATGCAGTCCATCACGGATTGCTTCGTCGTTCCAAAGGGGGGAAAGTATGGATCAGCACTGCTCAGGCTGGCGAATGGATTGAGGTTTCCGTTCATGATAATGGAGTGGGTATGAGTCCGGATGATCTGACCCATTTGCTGGATCATCGATCCAGCACCTCGAAAGGAATTGGCCTTAAAAATACAGACAGACGGCTCAAGCAATTTTATGGCAGAGGCCTTACCATCGTTAGTGCCCCGGATCAAGGAACCACCGTTTCGTTCCGGATACCGAAAAGTAAGGACTGAAATCTAAGGTTGCTTTGCCGCTATTTTTCATGGAAAATAGTAGAAGACAACCGCTAGGTTAGGAGAGATTCGCCATCAACGAGCAACAGGAACATCAAATGGACGTTCACGGTTTGACGCCGGACCGGCAGCTGGATCTGGGTGATTTTTCCTCCGGCGCCGACATGTTTCTTCTTGTCAAAAATGCACTGCAGAGAATGGAACAAGGCCAGGTTCTGGAAATCGTTAGTACGAACCCCGCCGTCAAGGACGACTTGCAAAGCTGGTGCAGGCTGAACCGGCATTCGTTCTTCATGGCGCTCGATGCAGGCGATCACTTTCGCTTCCTGATTCGAAACAATCCCGTCAAGGCGCTGGAGCAGCCCGACTGGGGCATCAAGCTTCCGCTGCGAAAAGGCGGGAGACTCGATATCCGGGACTGGTTTCAAGGCCGGGGCGGCGAATTGCAGGAGCATGCGCCGGCTTATGTCGGCTTCGTTCCGCGCGGGGCCGTGGCGGAGCCGGGGGTCCCCGATTTCGGATTCACCTTGAACAAGAAGGACGACGTATGGTCCCATAATTTGCTCGATTTGTACGAGCAAGCCAAGGAAAACCAATGGAATGCCACGACGGATATCGCTTGGGACCGGCTTCCGGAGCTGCCGGAAGATTTGGAGTGGGCCGTCTGCCAGATCATGACGTTCCTCGCCGAGAACGAGTATTCGGCATTGTACATCCCCGCCAAGTTCATGGCGCAAATCAATCCCCATTATATTGAAGCGCTCATGTATTTATCCACACTGGTCCAGGATGAATCCCGACATATCGAAGCGTTCATGAAGCGTGCATTGGCCGGAGGCGGAGGCTTGCAATATTCGTCTACGCTTACCGAGCGCTCCTTGCTCAGCTTGTTCGTTCAGGAGGACTATTTCAAATCTTCCTTCCTCTTGCATGTACTTGGGGAAGGTACCTTTCTTGACCTGCTGACTTTTGTCGAAGAGTACGCTCCCGATCCGGTCACCAAACAAATCGTCACTTTGGCCAAAATCGACGAAGGCCGCCATGTCGCTTATGGCATCGGGCATGTTCGGCATATTCTCGAGCGAAATCCGAACATGGTGAAATCCTTAATCGAGGCCGCAGAGGAACGCAACGAATATTTGAATGCGGCGGATGCCGGAGAGAACACCCATTTGATGGAGGCTATGGCCATACTTGCGGGCGGCGGCCGCAGCCCGGACCGGCTGAAAGCCGGCTTCGAGCGGGTCAGGAGATTGAAAGCAGTGATGCACGACCATCGCATTCAGCGGCTTCTGCAAATCGGATTGGACCGTGAAACAGCTGAAGCCATTTCACAGACCCATACGCCCAACTTTATGTAATCATTACTTTTGATAAGGAGTTGTTTCCGAAATGTCAACAGCTGTTGAACTCGCCAAGCAGATTACACAGGAAGTGATCGCCCCGCTTGCCGCGGAAATCGACCGCGAGCGGAGATTTCCTAAAGAGGCGATGGAGGCTCTTGGAAAAGCTCGGCTGCTCGGCCTGCTCGTCTCCGAGGAACTAGGCGGATTAGGCGGAAACTTATCGGATTTGGCGGCCGTTACGGAGATTATAGCGGAGGCTTGCGGTTCTACGGCGATGTGCTATTTGATGCATTCCTGCGCAACGATGGTCGTTGCCTCCAAGGCGACCCCGGACCAACAGCAGCGGTATTTGCGCCCGATCGCCCGTGGCGAAAAGCTGGGTACTTTAGCTTTCAGCGAAACAGGAACCGGCGCTCACTTCTATTCCCCTGAAATTAAGGCGGTCAAGGATGGCGGCCAATTTGTGCTCAGCGGAAAGAAAAGCTTTGTTACAAACGGCGATAAGGCGGATTTCCTCGTCGTAGTGACCAATGCGTCTTCTGCAGAGCTGGGACTGGACATGCTGATTGTCGATTCATCGGCTCCCGGGGTTCGGTTCGATGGCAAATGGGAAGGTATCGGGCTGACAGGTAACAACAGCATTGCGCTGTATATGGATCAAGTGAAGGTGCCCGCGGAGCAGCTGGTCGGAGCGGAAGGCGACGGCATGGGGATCATCTTCCAGGTGGTGGCTCCGACGTTTATTCTCGGGGTTTCCGGCGTTAATGCCGGGCTTGCCAGAGGAGCCTATCAAGCCGCGCTTAATCACGCGCAAACGCGGAAATACGCGGACGGCCGCAGCCTCGCGGACATCCAGGCCATTCAATTTTATTTGTCCGATATGTTCGGCAGCGTCGAATCGGCTTCCCTCTTCGTTCGGAATGCGGCAGCCAAAGCCGTTCAAGGCGATGCGGACGCGATCCTGCATGTGATGCAGTCGAAGGTGTTCGCCTCCGAGCAAGCGATCAAAGTGACGAATCTCGCCATGCAGGTATGCGGAGGCCAGGGCTATACGGGGGCGCTGCCGGTGGAGCGTTATTTGCGGGATGCCAGAGCCGGCGCTGTGATGGCTCCGACCACAGAAGTGCTGAAGGAATGGGTAGGCAAGTCGGTGGCTGGAGTTCCGTTATTTTAACGGTATTAATTCTATACGAGAGGGTGCAGTCTGACGCATATGAGCACGCGAAAAGCATTGATGGTAGGAGCGGTCGCATACGACCCTAAAGTGATTCCTATTTGGGATATTATTCGTGATTATTACCAGAAGAACGATTTTCCGATCGATTACGTGCTATTCTCCAATTATGAGGCGCAGGTCGATTCGCTGTTGAATGGATTTATCGATATTGCCTGGAATACGAACGTGGCGTATGTACGCATCCAGCGCCTGCTGGAAGGGAAAGCGAAGGCACTGGCGATGCGCGACACGGATATTGGCTTCACCTCAAAAATCATTGCCAGAACGGATAAAGGCATCTCGTCTCTGGCGGATTTGAAGGGCAAGCGGCTGGCTCTTGGCAGCGCCGATTCGGGCCAGGCAGCGATCCTGCCGTATCATTATGTAAAGCAGAGCGGCATCGATCCGGAAACGGATTTGACGCTGCTGCGTTTCAATCTCGATGTGGGCAAGCACGGTGACACCGGAACGAGCGAGCTTGAGGTCGTGCGAGCCTTGAAGCAAGGAGAGGCGGACGCCGGAGCGATCGGTGAATCGACCTGGATTCGGCTGCTGGAGCAGGGCCAAGTGAATACGGACGAAATCCGTTCCGTGTGGACTTCTCCGGGATACAGCCACTGCAACTTCACGGCACTTCCCAATCTGGACGATACGCTGGCACAGCGGTTTACGGACCTGCTGTTTGCAATGGATCCGACCGAGCCGGATATCCGCAAAATGATGGAGATGGAAGGCCTGAACGAATGGGTGCGCGCCGAAGGGGCAGGCTTGGACGGATACCGCGTTCTGTTTGAGGCGATGCAGGATCAAAAATTGTAGAGGCTTTTTCCTGCGCCGGCGCCAAAAAAATTCAACATGCCCCGAAGCGGTTCTGGGAATACTATCGGTGTCATGTTAAGAATTTGGCCGCTAAGGAGGAAAATGGCTTGTTAACGAATGACCGATCGGACAACCGTAACCGTACAGAGGAAGTCGTCACCTCCTTGAACGCCGATACCGGAGAAGCCTTAGGCTCCGTTAGAAAGGATATGGCGGGTGCCAGTGACGGTATTGTCAGCAACTTTAGTGCCGATACGGGCGATGCTTTAGGGAGTGTAGGCATGCCGGGAATCTCGCAAGTCGAATCGGCCGAAACCGAATAGCTGAAGCGAATAACGACCTGCCGCAAATCATTTTGGGCAGGTCGTTTATTTTCGTTCTAAGATTAAGCTTTTTCAACTTTAGACATCGATTCGGATGCGTTCCACCTTCTCATCCTCGAGCACAATGTCCGTTATTGCGTCCTCCACGTGCCGCTGAATCACGCGGCGCAGCGGCCGCGCACCGAATGACGGATGATATCCGAGCTCGGAGAGTATGAAGGGACGCGAAAGGTAAAAGATATCATGGAAGTCAAGTTCCCATTTATGTGTTCACCACACGTATCAATAAAGGTAACAAGGGCAGACTACCGAAAGCCAAATCGGCACTTACTACGGCTTAGGAGGCATTAGTTTGCACACGGACGGGTCTAAAATCCAAATGTCTTATTATAGAAGGCACGAGGAGGACGGAATCAGCTTGCCGATTGACTTTCACGATTGGGAAAATGAGGCCAGGAAAAAACTGGGTGCAGGCCCTTTCGGGTATGTGCACGGCGGGGCCGGTGCCGGTGACACTATTAAAGCGAATTCGGAAGGTTTTCAAAAATATCGTCTTATCCCGCGGGCTTGCTGTAATGTAGCGAATAGAGATTTAACCATAGACCTTCTCGGGCATAAATTCAAATTTCCTTTAATGATGGCTCCCATTGGAGTCAATTCCATCTGTCATCCTTCTGCTGAGCAAATACCGGCGGAAGTCGCTGCAGAGCTGGAGGTACCTTACATACTCAGTAATGTGTCGACAATTTCTTTGGAAGAAGCGGCGCAGCATAATAAAAATGGGGTCAGATGGTTTCAGTTATATCCCCCCAAGGATAAAGATCTGACCAAAAGCTTCATTGATCGGGCTCAAAAGGCCGGTTATACCGCCATTGTCGTTACCGTTGACTCGAAATTACTCGGTTGGCGTGAGGAAGATCTGCGGAATCAATTCCTGCCTTTTTTATCCGGTCAAGGTATGGGGAATTATTTTTCGGACCCTGTCTTTCGTTCTAAGCTGAAGAAATCACCGAAGGAGGATCTTCACGCGGCAGTAGAACTGGCCTTAAGCGAAGGGAACAATGAACAATTTTCTTGGGAAGACTTTTCGTTGATTTGCCGCTATTCAAAGCTTCCCGTTTTATTGAAAGGCGTTACGCATCCTGAGGATGCATTGTTAGCCGTTCAACATGGTGCTTCCGGTATCATCGTGTCCAATCATGGCGGCAGGCAGTTAGATGGCGCAATCGGCACGCTTGAGGCTCTTCCTGATGTAGTCGAGAAAGTGAAGGACGAAGTGCCTGTTCTCATGGATAGCGGCATTCGCAGGGGGGCCGATGTTATCAAGGCGATCGCGCTTGGGGCGAAAGCCGTACTTGTCGGGAGACCCTATATTTATGGATTGGCTGTAGCCGGGAAAAAAGGGGTCACCTATGTTTTGGAGAACCTCATTGCTGAAACTGAGCTACAAATGGCGATTTGCGGACGCAGCAGCATCAAAGATGTGGATAGCCGTCTGATTAAGAAAATATGATGCTGTTGAAGATCCTGGAACCGTATTCCGCCAAAGGGGATCTTATCAAATGGATATAACATGGAACATCATCTGGAAATGTGCAATGACCGTTTTGACCGGGATTCTCCTCATGCGCCTGTCTGGCCGCAAATCGATCGCCCAAATGACCGTCGCCACCACCGTCATCATGATCTCTATAGGCGAGCTGCTGGCATCGGGCATCATCGACAACAAGATCTGGCGCGCCACGGCCGCCGTAGGCTTGTTCCTGCTCACCCTGGTGATTCTCGAATGGCTGGAGGTAAAGTCGACCCTTTTCCAGAAGTGGATGTCCGGCGAGCCGGTCGTTGTCATTCGCGATGGCCAGGTGGACGAGCGGATGCTCCGCAAGATGCGAATTACCCATCAACAACTGAACATGCGTCTCCGTCAAAAGGGCATCGCCAGCCTTTCCGATGTTAAGATCGGGACCATCGAGGTCAACGGCGAGCTGGGCTTCGAGTGGTCCCCTCACGCAAAGCCGGCAACCTTGGGCGACCTGGAGAAGCTGCTGGCTGCATACCATTTACTGCCGGCGAACGACAATAGTCCGCCCCTAACATCCGATAAGCCCCAGGACGCTCAAGACGGACCATTA
This sequence comes from Paenibacillus chartarius, assembly GCF_042432825.1. NCBI lineage: Bacteria > Bacillati > Bacillota > Bacilli > Caryophanales > Paenibacillaceae > Paenibacillus > Paenibacillus chartarius. The sequence continues at coordinate 73,040 of NZ_JBHLWN010000107.1, forward strand.
ACTTTACATTAGCCGCTACTTTGTTACTAATATCACTGTAATCGGTCATATTTCCAGCAACGCTGAAGAGGCCAAGTCTTGTGTATTTGGCCTCCTTTTGCATCAAGATATTCGATTTCCCGGAGTATCCTAAGGGTTCACTTCATATCGAGTTCCATCGATCCTAAGTTCAGCGAAAGACGAAATACCGGGATATGCAGGATCCGTAGGAATACCGGGGTAATCCACTTGGAACTTCAAATATCGAAAGGCTTCGTTCAATAACGATTGTTTCACTCGAAGGGTCTCCATTGCTTCCGTATTGGTCGTGTAAGTTTCCGTTAGCAGTATCCAATTCACTCCATCATTGGACCCGTAAACGTTCATTCCTTCGGACCGGTTTGGGAACCCTCTCCTGGCTTGGAACGAAAATGCTTTCGCCGAGATCTTATACTCCGCTCCAAAATCAAACGTGCTTGGAGCTCTCATATCCCCGCTGAAGGTTGCGGTATCGTTATCGACCAGCCTTTTGAGATTGTCCCTGTTCATCGTGGTTACATTCGATATCATAGAATCATACGCATAATAATTCAAGGTTCCGTCCTCTAATTTCGGATTCAACAGTTCCAGCGCCTGTAAGCTGTTCACGAATCCGCTTAAAGCTGATAAGAAAGTACGATCTTCTACCTTCCCCTTCAACAATGCTTGTATTGCCTCTTTACGTTTCGAAAATTCCAGATAACTTTTGTGTGTGTAAACCTGGTCCGGATCATGCGTGGATAATACCGTTTCATATGCTTGATGCGGATTATTGGAAACAACGAATCCGATTTGCTGTGTATTGATCACCGTGCCGTTATCGGCGGCGACGATAACCGTAATGGGTTCTTCTGTCTTCTTATCCGGCGTCCATCGGAGCATTCCGTCACTGTCTATCGACATGCCATTCGGAGCATTGAACAGACTTAATGTAACGTTGTCGGCATTCTCCAGCTCCACCTTTTGTTCAAAAGGAACTTTTTTAAGAAGATAATGCACCTGTTCCCCATTCCCTTTAAAAGTCGGCACATTCGTGATCAAGCCGCCGCTTGCATTCACATATTGCAGGCGATCGAAGTCTACTTGAACATCCGTATCGGAAATGACGGAGTAAAAGTCCATATTGGCCAATTGTCGAGCCGTCCTGGAAATTTGCTTTTTCTCATTCGTGTTATACACGATATGTTTCCACTGTCCGTTTGTATTGGGGATATTCAATTCCTGATAAGCTTCGCCAAAATAATTATTGCTGCTGATGAACAGCTTGGCCGTACCGGTTGAACGAATCCGCAAGGACAGAAATTCGCTTTCAGGCTTGTTGATCTTGATTAATGAGGGCAATGCAATCTGATTGCCTCCGCGTACCGTTGTTGTGTCGTTCGGGAAATGAGAGTCGTATTCCGTTTCTTTAATCTGATCTTGACTCTTTGCAGATTTTACCCGGATGTAAGTTGCTCCTTCTTCAGTGATCGCAGCAGCCAAGCCTTTATCTAAAATGGCCCCTCTCTCGCCGAATGCAACAGAACTATCTGCAGCTTGTGCCGCAATAGCGATCCCCTTGTCCGCATTACGCTCGCTTGGAAGGGATAACCAATACTCGCATCCGATTTCCGTCATTTTATTATCACTGAAACTTCCCCAAAAATTTACTTTGTTCGTTCCGTTATAAAAGATCGGTGAAGTTAAATGCTTCGCCATTACCGTTAGAGTAGGGGCCCTTGTTTCCAGCTCTTCTTCTGTCATCCCCTCCAAATATCGATAAGCATCGTACAGCTCGCTCATATTAAAATATAATCCCGTTCGGCCGCGATAAGCTTCCGATACTTTTCCGCCGAAATCCTGATAGCCCAGCTCCGTCCAGGGGATCGTGTACCCTGCCATATATCGATAAAAATTTTCGGATCCGTCCAATATACGCTGATTGAGAAAAGCATAAGGAGTCTGGGCATACGTGGCTGTCGATACGGTCCCTTTCTCCGGATCCAGCTTCGTTCTCTGCTGAGTCAGAATACGTGCGATGCCCGTAAAATTGATAACGTCACCGGCACCATGAGCTTGGTCGCGTCCCATCTCCAAATGCTGTACGTAGGTTTTGCCCGTAGGATTTCTTGGATCGTTTGCCTCTATCAAACGGAATTGATTTTGTAAGGCGCCGTTGATGTCCGGCTTTGTCGTCGTAGAGTTGACCATGGCCCATTCGACCGCTTCTTCATAACGTGCCTTATCGTCTTTGAAAATATATCCGGCCATAGCCCCGATTACCGGGTAAAGGTGCTGATTCATATACCGGTAATTGGTATACAAGAATGTGCTGATTACGGGATCGATAAGGTTTGCAGTCAGTTTCTCTGTATCTTCTTCCGTCCATTTCAAGCTGTAATTCATAATACCGTTCGGTATATCATCGTACTCTTCGTCTACGACTGACGTGTAGCGCAGCAGCTCCGCTGCACTGACCATATAGTAAAACGGTGTGCCTACATGAATATGGGAATCGGCATAATACTGATATGCATGCGGGTTCATATTTTCCCATATCCGGACAAGCCTTAAGGCATTATAGCGATATTGGCTGTTACCTGTTAAATAATACAGCACGGCCTGCGTATACGCCCGAAAACCGTCGCTGCTTAAATTCACGTTCGCAGCGGCCTTGGTAAATGTCGAATCTTTAGGGGTATCGATCGTCCCTGCCTTTAAGTTAGCCGATTCGAACTTTAACGAGGCGTATTTCGTTTCTTTCATTGCGTTATAATAGCTAAGCCAAGGATCGTTCCCTTTCATCAATTCTCGTCTCGTATTCTCTAACTTTTGCGGATCGACGCTGATTCCCGGATGAACGAATCCGTCTTTTTCCTCGATAATGAGTTTTACAGCCTCAGTCACATCAGACGTATGTTGTTGTTCAGCGGAGACTACACTTCCTAATTGCAAGCTCCCGATTGCTACAAATATGGATAATAATAACGGAATCCACTTTTTGTCCATAAGTTTTACCTCCACTCGTCATCTAAAACTGCCAATGCAGTTTTCGTCCTTTCCGTTGAACCACCTTACTGATGTTCAATCCGATATAATTTGAAACCGCTTACCGGTTTGTCCGTACTAAATCCCCCCTATCCGTCGTTTCTGTTTCCCGAAAACATCCTGCCTGAAATGTTTCGCCATGGCGTCTTTAGACTACCATACCCCCATTTTCTGTTAAATGCTGTTTTTTAAGCTCCGTGTGCGGTCTTTTAAGATGTTGCGCGGGTACCGATCGGATGCAAAAGGGGGACAGCCTCTTCCGACTGCACGGTGAAGAGGCCAAGCCGGCTGCGCTTGGCCCTTATTTTTTCGCATAGCTGCAGTTCTGCTAAGCTGTCGCGCCCGGGGCGGCGGACATGTTCAAGGTTTGAGCCGCATGTTAATGGCCACTCTCTCGTGCCCCTTCCTGCCGGGCCGGCTCACTCATGGTGAGCTTCCCAGAGGCGCTGCAATTCCGCAACAGCTTGCTCCCGATTCAGGACACCCCCGACATAAGCTTGCAGCGTAGAAGAAAACTCCTGTATCGTCCCCGAAGGCCACCAAGCGTGCGCCCACGGAATCGTCTTCTGGGCGGCGGCATATGCGGTAAGGTCTGCGGCCAGCGGCCCCAGTTCCTCCGTGGTATGCAGATCGGTGAAGGCCGGAATGGATTTGAAGGAATCCACCAAATACTTCTGGCCATTATCATGCAGCCAGTTTAGAAACTTTTTGCTCTCCTCGAGATGCTTGGAGTCCTTATTCACGACATAGTAGCCGGGTACTCCGACCGGCAATTTCGTATCCGCGGGGTCGTCGCTGAGTGGAATCGCAAACATGCCCATGCGGATATTCGGATTGATTTTGCGGATCGACTCGAGGGTCCAGACCCCCTGCTGCATCATGGCCGTCTGACCGGATGCGAAGGCATACACCTGCTCATCGTAGCTAACCCCGACCGACTCCCGCCCTTTCCCGTATTCCAGCGTCATGTCGAGTACATCAAAGAATCCGTCGATCTTGGCTAAATCGGCGATCCGTTTCTCCCCCCGATTGATCTGTTCAATGAAGCCGATCGGCTCCTTCTCGTACGCGAAGGGCAAATTGAGCAGGTGCTGGCCGAGCACCCACCACTCCTTGTAGCCTTCCGAATAAGAGACGATCCCCGCCGCTCTCAGCTTCCGGTTCACCTGCCGCAGCTCGCTGATCGTAGTGGGAACTTGCCTAACGCCGGCTTTAGCGAACAGGTCCTTGTTGTAAATAAAACCGTATGCTTCAACCGACATCGGAAAGCCCAGCTGCCTGCCGTTAACCGTCATCCCTCGGACGGCGGAGGGAGATACCTTGCTCATCCACGGCTCCCCCGATAAGTCGGCCAAGAAAGGCGACCAGTCCTGCACGTCGGTAAACGATTTGATGCTGAAAATATCCGGCGCCTCGCCGGCAGCGAAGCTCGTGACCAAGGCGATATCATAGTCCTTCAGCACTTGTGCGTCGATGACGACATCGGGGTTTTCAGCCATATACTGTTTCGCCATATCCAGCACTTGTTCCGTGATTTCCGCTTTGAACTGCAGCAGCTTGATCGTGACCTTAGGCGCTTCGGCCGCACTGCCGGACGGAACATCCACCTTCGCCGTATTCGTTGTTGTGCATCCTCCTGCGGCGAGAGCAAGTAAGGCGCTAACCGACAGCAGCACGAGCCATTTTCTCATCGCGTATCCCCCTTCTGTTCCTGTCTCCGATATTGAAACGGCGTCACGCCCATATGTTTCTTAAACACTTTGCCGAAATAGTTTTCATCCGTATAGCCGACCGCCTCCGAAATTTCCAGCAGCGACATACCGGTATGAGCCAAGAGCGATCTCGCCTTCTCCATGCGAAGCTCGGTCAAATAGGTCACAACCGTGGTGTTGAACTCTTCTTTGAACTTCTTGGCGATATACTGCGGGCTGAAGTGGAACCGCTCCGAAAGGCTTGTGAGCGAGATGTCCTCTTGATAATGCCCATTGATGTACTGGCGCATCGATTCCACCGCATGATGGCCGTTGCTTTCCGAACCTGAGCTCTCAATCAGCCGCCACCACTGCTGTACAAGCAGCCGTTCCCATTCATCCAAATCGCTGATCCACAGCGGCAGGTACAGATCGGCCAGCTCTTTGCCTGATAAGCCGGCCAAGTTCGCCCGCTCCAGCAGCAAGTTCGCCTCCAAGGTGCAGGCTTGCAGCTCCTTTAGTGTCAGCTTCCCGCGCGCCCGCAAGCTGTCGGTGAATGAGCGGATCAGTTCCGCCGCATACGCCTTGTTGGCTCCGGCCACCGCAGCTTCGAGCAGCAGCCTTTGGTCGGACAGCCTCGGCAGATCATCGGCCGGCTCCGGCGGGGCTTCAACAGCAAGAATGTTGGATTTCAAGAGAGAGGCCTTCGCTTCGCTCAATGCTGCGGGCAAGCTTTCCATCCGCACTTCGCCGCCGGAAGCACCGATGAAGGCGGATAAGCCCAATGTCCGGCACCACGCATCCGCTAAACGGGCGAGATAAGACTCGAATTCGGACGGCGGAATGTCCTGGCTCTGGCGCGTTACCAGCAGCACCCACCGCTGAGGATCAAGCCGGCAAAACAGATGGGGGCCGAACGGCTGCAAAATTTCATGCGCAATGTTGTTAACCGCGAAGATGAACAATTCCCCGTCCCCGTCAAAGCGACCGCTCACCAGCTCGATCCGGTTGCGGGGAACAACAAGTGCAACCTGGAAGCCGCCGTTCGCATCGGACAGCTTGTGCAGAAGGCTGCGGATCCCGTGGTGGAACGGAACTTCCCCCTTCAGGTAGTCAGCCAGCTTCTGCTCTTCCAGCAAGGCATCCCCCTTCTTCAGGCGATATTCCGTCTCCCGGTCGTCGCTCTTGCTGCTCTGTCGATCGTGCCATGCTGCCACGGCGCGGGCAACCGCCTGCTCCAGGTCGCTCTTCCGAAAAGGCTTCAGCAAATAGTCGACACCCCAAGCCCGAATCGCAGCCTGCGTATAGTAAAAATCGTCATGCCCGCTGATGACAATCACTTGCGTCTCGCCATTCTCCTCCCGCAGCTGCCGCAGCAGCTCAGGACCGTCCATGCGGGGCATGCTCATGTCGCAAAATACGATCATCGGATTATGCTCGCGAATAAGGCTTAACGCCTGGGCGCCGTCCTCCGCCATGAGCCGCTGCGAGATGCCGAACTTCTCCCAATCGACGGATAGTTCTATCGCTTCCCGTACGTGCTCTTCATCGTCAACAATCAGCGCTTTCATGCTGTTCCTCCTCTCTATGGATGTCGCCAAGCTCATCACTGAAGGCTGATTCGCAGTGTAATCACGGTAGCTTCATAGGGAACGCTCTTTAGCTCCCACACAAACTTGTCGTCATACCGCAAGCGCAGCCGGGTAAGCACGTTGATCAGCCCGATTCCCCGCTCTTGTCCGCTGGCCGGCAGCCGTCCCTCGTATTCCCATCGGATCTTCGTTATCGTCTCTTCATCAATGCCCTTGCCGTTATCCATGACGCGGATAACAAGCTCATCCGTCAGTTCGATGCCGATATGCAGAGTCCCGAAGCCGTTTCCTTTCTCAATGCCGTGAATGATGCTGTTCTCCACCAGGGGCTGAAGAATCATCTTCGGCACGGGAATGTACCGGGCTTCCTCGGCGCAGGACATGGTGAAGGAGAGCCGATTCTTGAACCGCGCGCCCTGCAGCGACAAGTAGGCTTCCATATGCTCAATTTCTTTCTGCAGCGGCACCGTCTCCGTGTTCAGATCCATGCTATAGCGCAGAATGCTGCCCAGCTCCGCAATCCGGTCATTAATCTCCGAAGCGCCGTGGCGCAGCGCCAGCGTACCGATCGACTGCAGGGAGTTGTAGAGAAAATGGGGATTGATTTGGGCCTGCAGCATTTTCAGCCGGGCGGTCGTCAGTTCCAGCCTGCTCCGATATTCGCGATTCATGAGATCATCGAGTCCCCGCACCATGGACTGAAACCGCTGCTCGAGCACTCCGAGCTCATCTTCTCGCAAAGGGACAGGCTGCGTTTCGAAATTGCCGGTCTCCACCTTTGCCATGTTACGGACCAATCGCTTGATCGGAACGACCAGCTTGTAGGTCAGCGCGAACGCGCATACGAATACGATGACGGTCATGAGAAACGGAACCACGAGCGATTTGCGCAAAGCCTGGTCTGCGGCATCATTAATCATGGCGGAAGGGATAAACTTGACGAGCGTGAGCGGCATACCTTTAAATTCGTCGATGAGGTACAACACGACGCCGTTCTGGCCGTCCAGCGTCATCTGCATCGAGCCGCGTTGACCGATCTCCCCTTCCGCCAGGAGCGGTACACTGTCCCCGGACTGACCGCCCATGGCATACAGCAGCTGACGATCCTGGCGTATCATCAGATACATTCTTTCCCCTTCCGCAGCCGTGGAAGAGAACGGCCGGACCAAGCGCTCGAACAGCTCCGGCCCTACGTAGATGGACAGAACGCCGAGCAGCGTCGGCCGCGGATAATCGAACATCGGCTGGTGAAACGCGAGCAGCTTCTGCCCGTTTAGCGTCACAACGTTGTAGCCGTGCGACCCCGTCCAACCGGCCGGGTCCGTATCCATCGTCGACCCGGTATCCAAGTGGTCGTCCTCGCCCAGCTGCAGAAAATTGACGCTCGTAAATACTAGGCCGGTCGGCGTACTGGTGAACCGCGCCGCGCGAAACTCCGGGCGCGCCTTGGAGACGGTATATACCTGATTGGAGATATACTGCCTCTTATTATAATCCATCTGCGTCTTCGACCGCAGATAATCCATTATCGTCGAATCGTAATAAAACTGTATCGATACGTGACTCAAATCGTCCAAGTAACGTTTCAGCACATACATGCTGCTCTCCATCGCATGCTGGTTCAGGTCGATGACTTGATTTTGCACGGATTGGGTTGTCGTCCGATAAGAGATCGCAATCGTAATTATCAGCGGTACAACGGCCGAGATCAGCATGCCGACGATGACTTTGGACAATAAACTTCTCTTAAACCACATAGGACCTCCTGCAGCCGGTGCTCTCCTATCCTGGCGTACATCTTTCTATTCTACAACAAAACCCCCTTTCCCTTCACTTGGGGTGCCAAGTAAAAGAACAAGGGGTTCGAAGTAAGGAAGCGTCGGATCAGCCTTTGACGGCCCCCGCAACGACTCCTTCAATGATATATCGCTGGCAGAACAAATAAAATATGACAACCGGCACGATAGCCAGCACCAGCATCGCCATCATCGCGCCCATATCGATCGAACCGTAGCCGCCTTTCAGATATTGAACCGCGATCGGAATCGTCTTGTATTCCGTACCGATGACCAGATAGGGCAGCAAGTAGTCGTTCCAAATCCACATCACGTTCAGGATGGCAACCGTTATCGAAATCGGCTTCAGAATCGGCAGCACAATCAGGAAGAAGGACTGCTTCGGGCTGCCGCCGTCCATCATCACGGCCTCTTCGATCTCGAGCGGAATGCCTTTCACAAAGCCGGAATAGAGGAACACCGACAATCCGCAGCCGAAGCCTAAGTAAATCAGGATGATGCCGATCGGATTATCGAGATACAGCACGTTTGCCACCTTCGTCATCGTGAACATCACCATCTGGAATGGGACGATCATCGAGAAGACGAACGCGATGTACAACAGCTTCGTATACTTTGTCTTCACCCGCGTAATATACCAGGCCGTCATCGCCGTGAAACCGACGATCACCAGCACCGAGCACACCGTAATAAATAGCGACATGCCGAACGCGCTGAAGAAATTCGTCTTTTCCAGCCCGCTCGTGTAGTTGTCCAGACCAGAGAACGTCTCGCTGTTCGGGAACTGAAACGGCGTGTCGCTAATGAAGAATTTCCCCTTGAACGAGTTCAAAAGCACAATCAGAATAGGGGATAAGAATACGACAATGACAGCTAGGAAGAAAATGAAAATCATATTGTCTTTGGCAGTCATACGTGGGGTTGGCATCAGTGCTCAATCTCCCTTCTTCTCGTAATGGACACTTGAATCATGGAGATGATCGCCACCAGCACGAAGAAGATGACCGCCTTCGCTTGCCCGACGCCCTCCCAGCCCGGAGTGCCGTAGAACGTGTTGTAAATATCCAGCGCCAGCATCGTCGATTGCTTCGACGGTGCTCCGGCTGTCAGCGCCAAGTTCTGATCGAACAGCTTCAGCGAATTCGCCATTGTCAAGAACAAGCAAATCGTAATCGCCGGCATGATCATCGGGATCGTTACGTAACGCATCACATCAAGCCGTCCTGCGCCTTCGATCTTGGCCACCTCCAGCATATCCTTCGGAATGCCCTGGATCCCTGCAATATAAATGACCATCATGTAGCCGATCATTTGCCAGCTCATCAGCACGACCAGGCCCCAGAACCCGTACGTAGCTTTAAAGGTCAGCGTCACCTCGAAATTGTACAGAATGCCGTTAAGAATGAGCTGCCAGATGTAACCGAGGACAATACCGCCAATCAGGTTCGGCATGAAGAACGCCGTACGGAAAAAATACGTTCCCCGCTTCCCGCGAGTCAGCAGCAGCGCCAGCAGGAACGCCAGTACGTTGACCGTAACGACGGAAACGACCGTAAATTTGCCGGTAAACCAAAGCGCATTCTGAAAATCCGTATTCGAGAACGCCTTTACGTAATTGCTAACTCCGACCCATGTCGCATCGTTGACTGTAGTAAAGCTCGTAAACGACAAATAAATACCGAGTACGAACGGCACGACGAACGCGATGGTAAAGGCCAGCAAGGTGGGAAGGGTAAAGAACAGTACGTGTCTTTTTATTAATCTCTCCATAATCAATCCCCTATCGCCGTCAATCTTGAATAGGGTTCATGCCACCGCGTGCCGGATGGCTGACAGTGGCATGAACTGAGGTGCCGCACTTATTTCTTCGTTTTCGCCTTCTCGCTCTTCCAAGAATCGGTCACCAAGGTAACGACCTTGTCCCAAGTCATGTTTCCTTGAGCGTATACCAACAGAGCGTCGCCGAACTTGTTCTTGAAGTCTTCGCTTGGGAATGCAGCGAACGTCCATGCTACGGAAGTTCCGCCTTTGCCCATCCATGCCAGCACTTCTTTCGCCAGCGGGTCGGAAGGCTTCTCGTTATCGCTGAACGTATTGAACGGAGCGATGAACTTCAGTTCCTTCGATACGTACTCTTTGCCCTTCGGGCTGCTGAACAGCCATTCCAGGAAGGCGATGGATGCTTTCTGCTTCTCCGGGGACGCCTGCTTGTTGATCGAGAGATAGTTCTCCGTGCCGACAGCGAGACCTTGCTTCTCTTCGCCCGGAACACCGGTGTAGATCGGCAGGAACTTGATGTCTTCCGCCTTCACCGTGTTACCCTTTACCTCGTTGATTTGCGACCAAGCCCAGTTGCCGTTCTGCACCATCGCGCTTTGGCCGAGGGCGAATTCCGCCATCGAGTCGGCTACCGTCTTGCTGCCGAGCAGCGAGCCCTTCGTTACCGAGTTATTGATGTACAAATCGAACGTATTCTTGAAGTTGTTCGCGTACTTGAACTTAATCTCGTTTGCGGACAATCCCGCCATCACCGTATTGTCAAAGCCGCTCATGTCTTTGAACTCGTAGTAGAACGGAAGGTTGGCCAAGTGCGTCTGCCATCTCCACTGCTCCCCTGCGGCAAGCGATGTCGAGGAGAATACGCCTTTAATGCCGAGGGCATCCTTCTTCGCCGTCATGTCCTCTACGACCGATTTCAACGTATCGAAGTTGTTGATCTCCGTAGCGTCCTTGATGCTGACCTTCTTATCCGGCAGTGCGAAATATTTCTTCAAGATTGCGTCGTTATAAATGATGCCGTAGCCTTCGACAACGTACGGAATACCGTAGATGCCGCCTCCGCTGCCTACCGCTAAGCTCTTGTCGGACAGAGTGCTGTAAAGCTTCGTGTCCTTGAGGTCCGCCGTGTAATCCTTCCAGTTGTTGTAGCCGACCGGTCCGTTAATTTGGAAAATCGTCGGCGGCTCCGACTTCGCGATCTCCGCTCTCAGCGTCTGCTCGTAGGATCCGGCTGCAGCCGTAACGACCTTCACCTTCACGCCGGTTTCCGCTTCGTAGTCCTTGGCGATCTTGTTATACACTTCCGCGATTTCCGGTTTGAAGTTCAGGAAGTAAATTTCTTCAGCTTTCTTCGATGACGAAGCCGTGCTTCCCCCGGTCGATGCCGGAGCCGCCCCGCTGTCCTTATTTGTTGCATTCGAGCAGCCTGCGGCCAACGAAACGGTCATCGCCGTCCCGAGTACAAGTGCGAGCGCTTTCTTCATTGCCATCTCATATCCCCCTTAGTGATTATCCGTTGAACATTCCGGGGAAATTCACTCCCCGAAAATAGTTATACCACGGCGGAACATTCCAATCATCGAAATATCTTCGCCAATAAAGAGGAGATTTTTAATCTGATTAAGAGATTCAATCTGTGATGACATCCGAGACAGGCCCCTTTGTCTGTGCTTTGTTGCCTTTCGTTTGGTTTATCCGCGCCCAATTATAAAAAAAATCCCTAGCGGTTTAGCCGCTAGGGACACAAATCAATAATAGAATATGATATTAGTACACTTTCTTCCACTCGGCAATATTGGATGCATCGAACTTGAACGGATCGCCCAGCATAATTTGCGTACCTTGTCCGTCCTTGACGACTTCCTTGTCTCCGAGACGGCCGGCCTTGAATTTGTCGCCGACTTTGCCTGTCAGTGTGCCCTTCACTAAAGCGTCAGCAGTATAGCCGGCCAGGTAGCCCACATCAATTGGATTCCACAGGTACATCCACTGGCTTACGCCGCTCTCAATATAAGCCGCCATCTCGCTCGGAAGGCCGAGGCCGGTCAATTGTACTTTGCCCTTCAGGCCTTTGTCCGTCAGCACTTTGCCGGCAGCCGCGATACCGACCGTTGTTGGAGCAATAATGCCCTTAAGGTTCGGATAAGCCTTCAACAGAGCTTCAGTTTCGGATACGCTCTTATCGCGAAGATCGTCGCCGTAAGCCACTTTCACAAGCTTAATGTCTTTGTACTTCGGGTCAGTCAATTCCTTCTTCATGACTTCGATCCACGCATTCTGGTTCGTAGCTTGCGAAGTGGCGCTAAGCACGGCGATTTCGCCGCTGCCGCCAATCATCTCGGAGATGGCTTGAACCTGAACTTTTCCGATTCGCTCCGGATCCGCTTGGTTAACATGCACAATTCGGCTTTGTGCATTGACTGCGGAGTCGAGGGAGAGAACCTTAATGCCTGCATTCATCGCTTTTTTCAAGGCCGGCTGCAGCGCATCCGGGTCGTTACCTGCAATGGCGATGGAAGCGACCTTCTGGGAGATCAGCTCTTCAATCATTTTAATTTGCGCTTCGGCAGTCGGCTGATCGGGCGCCTTCAGAATCGGCTCGCCCCCCAGCTCCGTAATCGCGGTCTTAAAGCCTTCCATCATTTTCTCTCCATAAGGATTGCCCGCATTCTTGAAAATAATGGCATGCTTCTTACTGGCCGCACCGGCGTCGGCCGCTTTGCCGGGGGCAGCTGCATTATTCGTACCGGCAGCTCCGGTAGGTGCGCTTTGGCCGCAAGCAGCGAGCAGCGACATCGACATAACCACAGTAAGACATGCTCCAATCATTCTTTTCATCTGATAGTCCTCCCTTTTTATACATGCATCGGTTATATATAAATCATTTGCCGCCGGCCGACTTGGCCTGCAGGTTCCTAAGCATGCCGGCTTACTATGACTTATAACGAAGGTTATTGCTTTAACGCTTTTCGCTTTCCAAGCTTTAGCTTCGATAAAATAACAGCAACAATGAGCAAGAGACCAATGATGATCAGCAAAACCTGTGCCGGAACGTTAACAAGACCTAATCCGTAGCTGAGCATGCCGATCAGGAAGACGGCGATAATCGCTCCGATCATGCGGCCTTTGCCGCCTGCGGTACTGATCCCGCCGAGCACCACCATGGCGATAACGTCAAGCTCGTAGCCGGTTGCCACGTTCGGTCTCGTGCTTCCCATCCGGGAGGTCAAGAAGATAGCTGTTATCCCCGCCATAAGCCCTGTCAGCGTAAATACAATGATTTTGATTTTGTCGACCTGGATCCCGGAGAATCGGGCCGCAGTCAAGTTGTTGCCCATCGCGTAAACGCGCCGGCCGAACGTCGTCTTATGCAGCAGCAATCCGTAGATGATAGCAAAGAAAATGAAGGCGATCAGGATAAACGGCACTCCGCCTACATACTCCCAGCCGAAGAAGCTGAACCACTCCGGGAACTGCCCCTTCGCCTGGTCCTCCAGAATGATGTAAGCGATCCCACGGAAAATAATCATGGTAGCGAGTGTAATGATAACCGAGGAAAGCTCTTTGAATTTGACGATTAAAAGTCCGTTGATCATCCCGCAAATCGTTCCGACCAAGAGACAGCATAGCATGGCGAGCGGCATCGGTACGCCCATACTGTATAGATCGGCCATCATAACCGAGGAAAGAGCTACGATCGAGCCGACCGAAATGTCAATCTCCCCTAAAATGATGACGAATACCATGGGCAGCACGATAAACGCCTTATCAAGAAAGCTCATCGTTGCGTCGCGAAGGTTATCCGCATTTAAATAGTAAGGTGATAAATTGATGTTCATAATGTTGATCAAGATGAAGAAGACAACGAGCAGCCATTCCCACTGAAAGAAAAAGCTTTTTAGATTGAAGGGACGTTTCGTCTCCAAGGTTCTGAGCATAGGGTCCATGATTAGATTTTCCTCCTCATCAAGTGACTGCGGTCCACGCCGCGCTTCACCATGGCATTCAAGAGGACCGCCACTAAAATAATGGAGCCTTGAATAGCCATTTGCCAGAACGGCGATACGTTGATGAGCGGCAGCGCATTGTTCAGGATGCCGAGCAGCACCGAGCCGAGGATGATGCTCGACATCTTTCCCGAGCCTCCCGCAATGCTCACCCCGCCGAGTACGCAGGCAGCAATGACGCTAAGCTCATAGCCGGAGGCTGTGTCGCCTTGGGCCGAAGCGAATTTGGATACCCACAGAACACCGGACAATCCGGCCAAGCCGCCCATGATCGAGTACACCATCCACAGAATCTTGTCATTGTTGATCCCGCTGATTTTTGCCGAATCCGGGTTGCTTCCGACCGCATAAATTTGTCTGCCTGTTCTGGTGTGATTAATGAAATAGTAGAAAATGATATAAATGATAACAGCGACAATAATCAATGAATTGATGCCGAACACGGAGCTCGTTGCAATCGCTGTAAAGCTATCGGGCATCTGGTGCGCGCTGACCCACTTGCCGCCGCTGATCATGAAGGTTAGCCCGCGCAGCACGTTCATCATGCCCAGCGTGGCGATAATCGGGAGCACGCTGGTTTTGGCGATGAAAAATCCGTTCAGCATACCGCAAGCAATTCCGACCGCAATACCGACTACAATGGCTATCAACGGATGAAGCCCGGGATTCGCGCTAACCATGAGGGCAACAACCATCCCGGAGAACGCCAGTGACGCACCGATCGATAAATCGATTCCTCGCGTAACGATAACGAGCATCATTCCGACGCTGAGAATGCTAAGAATCGCGGTATTCGTCAACAAGTCGCTGATGTTCTCCAGCGAGAGAAAGCTTGGATTGGCGATCTGTACGAAGACAGACAATACGATAATAAATACGAGTAACCCGAGTTCCCGAAATTTGGCAATACTGCTCATGTGTACCCCCACCTCTTGTTAGTTGGCGACTCCGGCAGCGACTAACCCGGCACTGCTGTCGTTCATCGATGCGTCCAGTATCGCCTCTTGCGTAACCTCACGCTTATCGAATTCAGCCGTTACCCGCCCTTCCCGCATGACGACGATGCGGTCGCTCATGCCGATGACCTCAGGCATATCGGAGGAGATCAGGATTATGCCGTATCCCTGCTTAGCCAGCTCGCAAATGATTTCATAGATAGCATATTTGGCCCCAACATCGACGCCTTTGGTCGGCTCATCCAGAATCAAAATATTCAGGTCCGCCATCAGCAGCTTGGCGAATACGATCTTCTGCTGATTGCCGCCCGACAACGAGCTAGCCAGATCGTAAATCCCCTTTGCCTTCACCCTTACTTTCTCCGCAAGCGTTTTCGATACTTCCCGTTCCTTGGATTCGTTCAGCCAGCCCTTGCTCGAAAATTTATCAAGCGTGGGCAGCGTAATATTGCGCCCGATTTCCCACTGCAGCACCAGTCCCTGCTTCTGACGGTCCTCGGGCAGCAGGCCGATCCCCAGCTTGAGCGCATCCTGCGGACTGCGGATCTGCCTCCGGGTTCCACGGACGAAAATGCTTCCCCGGTCCGCCTGCGTGATCCCGTACAGCGCATTGCACACCTCGGTCCGTCCCGCCCCTACAAGCCCAGTCAACCCAAGAATTTCACCCTTACGCAATCGAAACGAGATATCGGCAAAGTGCCCCGTCTGTCCCAGACCTTCGACTCGAAGCAGCTCTTCTCCAATGACCGCTTCTTTCTTTGGGTATAGCTGCGTCACTTCCCTGCCGACCATGGCCACGATCAGCGCTTCCGTAGAAATTTCGCGCACTCCCCACGTTCCTATGTATCTTGAATCCCGGAAAACCGTCACTCGGCTTGCCAATCTATACATGTCCTCGAAGCGGTGAGAGATGAAGATGATGGCAACACCGTTATCCCGCAGCTGCTCCGCGATCAGGTATAACTCTTCACTTTCACGTTTGGTTAAGGCCGCTGTCGGTTCATCCATGATAATAATTTTCGCTTCCGAGGAAAGCGCTTTCGCGATTTCCACAATTTGCTGCTGCGCCACACTCAAGGAACCCATCTGTGTCTTGGGCCCGAAGTTTGCGCCTAATTGGTTCAGCAGCCGTTGAGCCTCTTCATGCATTTCCTTCCACAATATGCGTTTCGTTGCCGGATTTATTTTTTCCTGACCCATAAAAATATTTTCCGTCACGCTTAAGTCCGGATAGCAGGTAACATGCTGGTAAATTGCAGCAATGCCATACTTCTTCGCATCGTTCGGATTTCTAAAATCAACTTTGGTACCGTTTACATACATCTCGCCTTCATCCGGCCGATGAACACCGGTGATTACCTTGATAAAGGTCGACTTGCCTGCCCCGTTCTCGCCCATCAGTGCATGAATCTCGCCTGCTTTTAACTGAAAATGCACTTGGTCCAGTGCCTTGACGCCAGGAAAGACTTTTGTAATCGCTCTCAATTCAAGAACGAATTCACTCATTGCCGTACCCCCTCTACCTATCCTGAAGTTCTATTCATTTCCTCTCTGATGACTAATATAACATAAAAAACACAAAAGACAATACATCTTCTGTGTTTTTATGATCATTTAATTTTATTCTTGTTCGTTTATTGTTCATTTCCCGCCGGAGGCAAAGTATAGGATGTTTTCTTGTGTCGCTTCGCTCCGTTCAAATATCCTTCGAATCTCCCCGTCATACATCACGGCAATCCTGTCCGACATCCCGAGTATTTCGGAAATATCGGAGGAGATCATAATTACGGATGCACCCGACAGCACCAATTCATTGATCATATTGTAAATATCCAGCTTAGAGCTAATATCGATTCCGGCTGTCGGCTCATCGATAATAAGGACCTGAGCGTTAGCAAACAACCATTTGGCGAACATAACCTTCTTCTGTTTCCCGCCGCTCAAATTATCGACGAGCTCCTGTTCGCCTGCTTTAATCTCCAAGCGTTCGATCATATCCTGCGCAGCCTTCATTTCTTGCCGCTTGTTCAAGAAGCCGAAGCGGGACACTCTGCGGAGACTCGTTAACGTAATATTTTCCGTAATCGAAGTGTTCGTCAAGAAGCCTTCCTCCGCATGAATGCCGGTCACGTAGCAAAGCCCATGCTTCATTGCAATATGCGGCGTAATCGAACGAAACTCTTTCCCTTTCATGATAATTTTGCCTTCGTAAGGCCCGTTGATGCCAAACAACACCTTCGCGAGCGTTCGCCGGCCGGAACCGCTTAGGCCCGTTAGGCCGATGATTTCCCCGCGTCTTACTTCGAGGTTAATGTTTCGGATTCGCCCTAAGTACGATAAACTCTCGATACGCAGCAATTCCTTCCCGGGCTTCACCTTCAGCTTCGGGTAGCGGTCCTCCAGCTCCTTCCCCGCCATCATTTTCACGATATTCGTCAAATCCACCGAGTTCACATTGCTGACCTGCACGACCTCTCCCTCGCGCAGAACGGTCACTTGATCGGCGATTTGAATTATTTCTTCAATCCGGTGAGAAATATAAATGATCGTAACTCCACGCCGTTTGAGATCTCGTACGACCTTAAACAACGTTGCAATCTCCGTTTCGGTAAGCGCTGCAGTCGGCTCATCCATAATAATGATCTTTGCGTCTTGCGAAACCGCTTTAATAATTTCAACCAGCTTCTGCTGACCGGAGCTCAGCGCCTTTACCGGCGTCTTCACATGAATATCCAAGCCGAACTCCAGCAAATATTTGCGTGTTTCACGGTATGCTTTGTTCCAATCGATTAACAGGTTCCAGCTTTTGAGCGGCTCCCGGCGGATGAAGACGTTTTCAGCGATGTCCAAATCCTGAAACAGGCGAATCTCTTGATATATCATAGCAATTCCGAGCTCTTGCGAGTGCTTCGGGTTCGCAATCGACACCACCTGTCCCCCGATTTGAATTTCTCCTTCATCCGGCTGATACAGACCTGCCAGTACCTTCATGAGCGTCGACTTGCCCGCTCCATTCTCACCGACAAGTGCGTGCACCTGACCGGCATCCGCGCTGAAATTAATGCCGCTGAGCACAACGTTATCGTGAAACCGTTTTGTAATCCCTTTCATTTGTAAGTAACCGGACACCCGATTTCCCCCTTTTCTTTCAAACCATCTGTCTTTTTACTAAGAGCGAGGGTGTTATTCGAACTCAAAGGCTGTATACAGTTTGATTGCCTTCTCGAAATAATATTTTTTATAATCATTGGGAATTTGCTTATTGGAAATCACTTTCTTCGCCATCGTCAAGTCACCGAGCCGCGCAAAGCCTTTGTTTCCAAACTTGCTGTAGTCGGCCGTAACGATGATTTCGGTTGAAATTCTGGATACTTCTTGAAGCACTTGAGCTTCTTCATAATTGCTAAGCGTATATCCGGCATCCATATGTGCGCCTTTAACGCCAATGAACGCTTTGCTCAAATAAATTCCTTTCAACATCTGTAAGGTAAGCCCGCCGACCAGGATCGTTGTTGACGGTACCAAATCTCCTCCAAGTAAAATGGTTTTCAGTCCGATACTATCCTTCAATTCGTAAGCAATGGAAAGATCGTTGGTCAGCACGGTCAACGACCGCTGCTTAATATTTTTCGCAATTTCCAAACAGGTTGATCCCGGACTTAAATATATGGCGTCCCCATCTTCGATCATTTGAGCGGCGATCTTACCGATCATCGCCTTACTGTCAGCGTACTGATCGTCATTCTCGGCAATACTTGGCACCGCCGCGGTCAATTTTTCGTTCAGCACAGCGCCGCCATAGGTCTTCACAAGAAAGCCCTGCTGCTCAAGCTTGTCGAGATCCCGCCGTATCGTTACGTCAGTCACCGAAAACATATCGCTGAGCTCAACGACATCTACCCTTTTATGTTGAAATAGCAGTTCCTTAATTTTGTTTTGACGTTCTATAGCAAACATGTAATTTGCCCCTTGAATAACGTGAATGTGTATTGTGTTCATAATTATAGCATATTTCAGTTCGTTCATGATCATTTCAAGTTTACGGTTGCGTTCACTATTGGATCAGAAGTGATTAGGAAAGTTCTTAAATGAAACAAAAAGAAGACGCCGCTATATACATGCGTAATAGCTGCGCCTGGTTTGTGTTGTTGCTATTAGAGGTTCGTATGGCAATCGCCCAAAGAGGGGGCGAGCCATAGGTTTCATCGGTATCCGCGAAAAGTGCGGCGCAGGTCCCCCACCCATTCATCCGGAATTTCCCATGGAATGAAATGTCCGCCCTGTTCATGTGCCGTGATGTTGACATGGTTGTACCAAGCTGCCCGATCGCTCTCCAGAAAATGCTGCACGCGAGCGTCAGTCGTGACGCCCGGCGGATTTTCATAGCCGACGAACGTGATGCCGGTTGGCGCCTCGATCACTGGCGAGCGGTCATGTACGGGAGTCCATGGATAGCGATTATTGTTGGCGTAAACGCGCATGGAGGTTTCGATGGTGTTCGTAACCCAGTAGATGGTCGCATGTGTCAAGAGGTCGTTCTTTGAGAAAACATGCTCGATATTGCCGTTATTATCGCTCCATCTGGCCCAGCGTTCCAATATCCACGCCAGCATGCCGACTGGAGAGTCGCTCAGCCCGTAGGCAAGGGTGCCGGGATCGAGGGTGTGCACGGCGAGATGCGAGGCAAACCGGCGGTCGAGTTCGATAATTTTCGTTCGGATATGCTCGGGCAGATTGTCCGGAAGAGGGCGTCCGCCGGTGAGATCCCAAGCGCGCTCCCCATTGAACAAATTCAGCTTTTGTGCGGAACCGATATGAATGGCGTACAGTTCATCGGGATACTTATGTCCTAATTGACCGGTAACGAGCGCCCCGACATCGCAGCCTGCCGCGGCATATTTCGGATAGCCGAGAATATCCGTCATGAGCGTGTGCCATAGATCGGCGATCTTCCAAAAATTCATGTCAGGGTGGTTAGGAAGCGGCGAAGAGAAGCCGAAGCCCGGAAGTGACGGTACAATAACATCAAAGGCTTCGGTTGGGTCGCCTCCGAAGGCCGCGGGATCGGCCAGCGGATCGATCACCTTCGACCAGTGCCAGAAGGTCCACGGCCAGCCGTGGGACAGGATCAGGGGGATTGGGCTTGGGCCCTTGCCAGGCTTATACATGAAGTGCACAGGGACACCGCTAACCTCCACGTGATAATGTTCGTAGGCGTTGATTGCTTGTTCAGCTTTACGCCAATCGAAATCGTTGATCCATTCATCGACCAAGCCTTCGAGATAGTTTCGATTCACGCCGTAAAACCAGTCCTCATTGCCGGCGTCAAGAGGCCATCTGGTAGATTGGAGCCGATGTCGCAGATCGACGAGCACCTCATCCGGTACGAAAATCGGCCGGGGTTCAAGCGGGAATGGAGCGGTTGCCATGAATATTCCTCCCTTAATAAAAACAGGTTAAGGAAATTATATAATTAATTAATATAATTGTCTAATATAAATTTCTAATATAAATAGGCGCAGATGGCTGCATAGTCTATCCCCAAGGCAAGAAGCAACACTTCTTGCCTTGGACGAAAGATATTCTGATGTCAAACGAACTCCCTTATCTAGCTTTGATTTCCAACTTCGGCCAGATGCCTCAGTGCAGGGATTGCGGCTGCAATCGCCGTTTTCTCCTCCTTCGTAAGTCCTTCGAACAATGTTGAAAGCTGAGCCACGCGCTCCGAGCGGCGTGATTCAATGACTTTCGTCCCCTCCCCGGTGATATGCACGAGAACTACCCGCCCGTCACTCGGATCCGGGCGGCGTTCAACCAGCCCGTCACGTTCAAGACGGGTAACCAGCTGCGTCATTGCCGATTGCGTTATTTGTTCCGTGGCCGTTAGTTCCGTTAACCGCATAGGACTCTTGCGGGATAAGGTATGAAGCACGGAAAGGGTGGTAAAACTTAGCTTCTCAATAGATGGCAGCCGAATAATAATCCTCGTCAGTTCCTCGAAGGCCATAGCAAAATCGGCGATATTGATATCGTTGGAATAATCATTAGGTTTCATAAACCGAATTATATCATAAACTTATATAAATGGATGAAGCCTACATGCCTTTGATCCGCCGAATTCGGGAGGAAATCCGCAACAATCCGAATATGATTGATTTCGCCAGCGGTGAATTGTTTTCCGATTTGTTTCCGAATGACCCGCAAGGATATATAGGCCTAAGGGAAACGTTAGTGGAATTATTGCGAAAGCATCACGGGAGGGCTTGAAACAAGAGCTGCTGCTTAAACGCAATATACTGGTGCAAGCCATCCAACAAAAGCTTGATGGACAATTGGAATGTACAGTGCCGAACGGCGGGTTAAATCTTTGGTGCAAAATCTTGAGGAAGGTCGACGCGAACGAGCTGCTCGAGAAAGCCATTCAGCGGGGCATTGTTTTCGTGCCGGGCGGGGTCTACGGTTCCACGAACCATTACGTTCGCTTCTCCTATGCACAGCCAAATCGGGATTCCCTTAAGAAGGGAATAAGCATTTTTGCGGATGTTCTTGGAGGTTGCCAATAAGCTTGTGCTGAATTTGAGCCCAGGAAGCCATGTCAGGCTTCCTGGACGGAAACATGTGCGGAAGCACACTTTCACTTAATCTTTCCGATAACACCGGATATAATCGACTCGGAACTCGCTCGGATACACGGGAGCTTGCCCGCCCTCGCTCACCGGGCGCGGAATTTCATAAATGTTCAGCATCAATTGCATGGGATAGTCCGGCGACTGCTTTGAGTGGTGAATAAGCTCGTTATCGATGTAAAATCGGACCCCCTCCGATGTCCAGTCCACCGCGTAAATGTGAAACCGGCTCGCATCGATAGGGAATTCACGCTCGAAGAACTCATCCTTGATCTTCGGATCGCCGAAGGGGTGCAGGCCGAAGCCAATTGTCGACTTCGTTGCGCCTCCTTCATTCCAGCCCTTCAGCTCGAACGGGCAGATCTCAGCCGAACGTTCCGGGTGGTCCTCGAACCCGATCATCCAAAATGCGCACACGTTATTCGGGCTATGAAGCCCCTTTGCCCTCAATTCCACATAGCCGTAGTGAGGCGTAAACAACCGCTCTGTCGCCTGATATTCACGGACACGGAGGCTTTTGGAAAACCGGTGCTGGCCATATTCGCTGCCGAGCGGACCGGAATAAACTCCGGTTTGGAGATTGCTGACCTTGATCCCCCCGTCGAATTCGGGACTCCAGGGCTCTTGGTCCTCCGTAATTTGCAAGATAAGCTCGCTGTCCTCGAACCGGTAATGGGCCGCGGTTCTCGCGCGGCTGCTCCATTGCGGCAAATAGAAGGGAAACCATTTGCTGCGATCCAGCTCTTCCGAATCAAAGTCATCTGCAAAAACCAGCGTGTACCCCGGCTTATACTCGTCATTCCTTGGAAAATCGTTCTCCGGCATGGATTTGCTGCTCCTTTGTTGAACTTGTCTTGGAATAATTCCCTCTTAAGGGGATATAGAACTTTGCATATGTAAATTCGCCCCCAAATACGAAATTCCTTTATTTGTAAGCGAACGGCAGGCGATCGGTTATCGGTTGCCGGTTGCCGTTGTATCCCATTCAACTATCGTATCTGTTCATCATTTATCCTTTTTTACATCATTGCTTTGGATAAACAATTCCCTGATAAATGCCCCAAGAAACACTGAAATTGCAATTGCAAGAAGCAGATGGATTATTCTTACGAATTGGTGCGGGGTACCGATTACAATGGCTCCGCTCATCATAATTATGATGGCAAACATGCAAATTCCGATCACCAGGTGTTTCCTAGTCGGTCTCATACTCCACCCCCTATTACCGGCAATATAGACACTAGCTACCTAGGATTGTCCCGTTATCCTTCCCGCATCCTTTGCGGGTCGAAGAGCGGACAAACAGCTCCGGCAGCAGTATTTGCGGCTCTACGGAGACGGAAGGCTCCCTGATCCGTTCGAGCAGCATCGTTGAGGCCATGATTCCGAGCTCATGCGTATCCATGTGAATGACCGTAAGCGGGGGGCGCATATAAGGTGCGATCGGAAAATTATCGAATGCGACGACACCGAACGAACCAGGGACGGAAAGCCCGGCTTTTTCAAGCGCCTGCAGGGCCCCGAAGGCTAAATAGTTGTTGGTGCAAACGATTGCATCCGGCCTTTCGTTTTGTTGGAGCAGGTCTGTCATCAGGCGTTCGCCGCTGGCCTCATCCCCCGGACCGGTACGGACCAGCTTCAGAGCGTCATCGGTAACACCGCGCGAAGCCATCGCCCGCTTGAAGCCGTTCAACCGGTTTTGCGAAATAGGATCCCCGGGCATGCCGGTCAACATGCCGATTCGGCGATAGCCCTGTTCGAGCAAATGGCTGACGGCAATTTCGCTGCCTGCGTCATTATCGATATCCACCCACAGGGTGCCCTTCGGAACGGCAGGCCGACCGATCACGACATAGGGCAGCTCAGTTTTCCTGAGCTCTTCGGCCAGCTCCGGCGAGATGATCGAGCTGTGAATCAGCAAACCGTCCGCTTTCTTGCTATATACGTACCGGTTAAGTAACTCCGTATCTCCATAGCTGGCATTGGCGATCGTCAGCTCGTACCCGTGTGCGCACGTAACGCTCTCCGCCCCGCTGAGCAGGCTGAAGAAGAACGGGTTGGAGAAGTCGCTCTTCCTATCCATGTTTATGATGAACGCAATGTTGAAGCTGGCGCTGCGGGCTAGCTGAGTGGCAATGCTGCTGGGCGTGTACTGCAGATCCTTGATGACCTGCCGCACCTTCTCTTTCGTCGCTTCGGAGATGGTCGGAGCGTCGTTGAGCACCTTGGATACCGTCGACTTGGCGACCCCGGCCGCGCGGGCAATATCGTTGATCGTGACTTTCAAGACTAATCAGCCCTTCACTTGGAATACAGCAGTGTTTTCCCTAATTATATCGGCTTTGCAGAAGCCGCGAAACATCGGGAATTGAGAAAACGATTGCACAAACCGGCAATATATGCTAATTTTAGTTCAAGGAAACCGGTTTCCTTGAACTTTCATTTTGAACGGGGAGGCGTGCCCATGAATACGAAGAAGAGCCGATTCGCACGAAGCGCACTAACCGCATTGATTGTATTAACTGCAAGCGGTTGCAGCGTAAGCCATTTGTCCGCCGGCGGCAGTCAGGCCGGAACGGCGGCAAATACGGAAACGACGCCTGCAGCGCCTGCACAGACATCTGGCGCGGCAGTAACGGCGGAAGTGAAGCCCGAGCCCGGGGCGTCACTGACACTTTGGGAAGAGGAGGTGGAGTTCGGTTTCCTGAAGCCGGCGGTCAAGGAATTCGAGGAGAAGTACAACGTACCGGTTCAAATTGAGCATGTGCCGGTCCCCAATCAAGCGCAGCGGCTCTCCAACGACGGGCCGGCGAAGCTGGCCGCGGACGTCGTCCTGGTGCCTCACGACCGGCTTGGCGACATGGCCAGCGCCAATCTGATCCTCCCTAACGACGTCTTCGAGCAGGACACCCGCAATACCATGCTCGACACGGCTGTTCAAGCGGTCACTTTCAACGGTATCCTGTACGGTTATCCGAAATCGATCGAAACTTATGCGCTTTACTATAACAAGGATTTGGTGAAGGAGCCGGCCAAGACCTGGGATCAAATCGCCGAATTCGCTAAAACGTTCAACGATAAATCGAAGAACCGTTATGCTGTCATGTGGGAAAATAGGAGCATGTATTACAATTACGCCTTCATCGGAACAAACGGAGGTTATGTATTCGGCAAGAACGGGACGGACCCGGAGGATATCGGACTGAATAACGACGGAGCCGTTCAGGCGATGAAATATTTTCAAGGCTTGAAGTCGATTCTTCCCGTCAACACGGCGGATACCACCTACAACGTGAAGACGCAGCTTTTCCAGGAAGGCAAATTGGCTTACAACATCGACGGCCCTTGGTCCAGCGGCAGCTTTAAAGGCAAAGTGAATTTCGGCGTCATGCCGCTGCCGCAGCTGCCGGGCGGGAAGAGAAGCGTCTCGTTCTCGGGGGTACGCGCCTACTATGTAAACTCCTATACGAAATATCCGAACGCGGCAAAGCTCTTTGCGAAGTTCCTTACGGATAAAGAGAATGCGCTGAACAATTTCAAAACGACCGGTACGATTCCCGCGAACAAAGAGGCCGGCGAAGACCCGATCATTCAATATGATCCGATCGTCAGCGGGTTTCTGGAGCAATTCAAAGAATCGCAGCCGATGCCGTCCATTCCGGAAATGGCGAACGTCTGGGCGCCGATGGAAGGGGCGATCGGAGCGATCTGGAACGATCAGGCGGACGTGAAGACATCGCTGGATAAAGCAGTGCAAACGATTAAGGACCAGAACAAATCCACTAAAAAATAACCGGGTTCCGGCCCGTTCCAGTAAGGAGCGGGGCAGATCACGCAGGAGGCCATACGAGCATGAAATGGAATCGATCCATGAAGGCGGCGCTTCTGTCCGCCCTTTGGATGGGGCTCGGACAGTTGTACAATCGCCAGGTGGTCAAAGGCTTGCTGTTCATGGGAATCGGTACGGCAAGCGCAGGCTGGATCGTCAGCGGGCTGCTTCGAAGCTTGGTTGGACTGATTACGTTAGGGACCAAGTCGAGGCAAATGATCAAGGTCGGAAATCAATATCAAATGACCGAGGGGGACCATTCGATCTTTCTCATGGTCGATGGGCTTATCGCTGTTCTCCTCCTCCTGTTTATTGTCATCATCTATGTCCTGGGCATTCGCGATGCACATCGGCAGGCAGCTATTGCCGGCAGAAGGGGCCGAACGGAGACGTTCACCGAATCGCTGCGTGCCGTCGGAGGAAGGAACTTTCCTTACGCCATTCTTGCGCTGCCTGTAGCCGTCGCCATTTTCTTATCCATTCTTCCTCTGCTCTTCAGTATACTGCTGGCGTTCACCAACTTCGCTCCTCCCAATCTGCCGCCGGCGAAGCTGGTCCGATGGGTCGGATTTCAAAACTTTGCCGACCTGGTTCAGCTCAAGACGTGGAGCAGCACATTCATCGGCGTATTTACCTGGACGATCGTGTGGTCCGTGTTGTCCACCGTAACGACTTATTTCGGAGGAATGGCGCTCGCGGTTCTCGTTAACCAACCGGACGTAAGACTTAAAGCTTTATGGCGTACGGTCCTGATCATTCCGTTTGCACTGCCGAATCTCGTCTCGCTCCTCGTTTTTCGCAACCTGCTCAACACCGAGTTCGGCCCGATCAATCAGTATTTGCGATTGCTCGGGCTTGGCGGGATCCCGTGGCTGACGGACCCGTTCTGGGCCAAGGTGACGGTTGTCGGGGTTAACATGTGGCTAGGCGTGCCGCTCTCGATGATTCTCATCTCCGGTGTGCTGACGACGATTCCGAAGGATCTATACGAAGCGGCGAGGGTAGACGGGGCATCGCCCTGGCAAATGTTCCGCAATATTACGCTGCCTCTGGTTTTGTTCACGACGGCTCCCGTGCTGATCATGCAGTTTGCGGGCAATTTTAATAATTTCAACGTCATCTTCCTGCTGACGGATGGGAATCCGATTTTGCCGCACTACCAATATGCGGGGGCAACCGACCTGCTGGTCACCTGGCTGTACAAACTTACGCTCAACAATAGGCAGTATAATATGGCGGCTGTGCTGGGCATTATCATTTTTGCGGTCGTGGCCGGCTTGTCCATCTATAATTACCGCAAAACAAGCTCTTACCGGGAGGAGGATATGAACGCATGAAGCCGAGACTGCTGTTCACTTATGCCATTCTTACCGTCGTCTCGCTGGTGAGCCTCTATCCGACACTCTGGATCGTGCTGTCGTCCTTCAAGATCGGCAACAGCCTGTACAGCGAAACGCTGCTTCCCGAAGGCTTGACGCTGGAGCATTACGCGGCGCTGCTTTCAGGCCAAAAATACAATTATCCGTTCTGGTTCTTCAACACGCTCAAGGTGGCGTTCTTCTCGACGCTGTTCGGGACGTTCCTGACGCTGCTCGGATCGTACGCCATCGCGCGGTTCCGGTTCATCGGCCGCAAATACGGATTGATGGGCTTGCTCGTCCTGAACATGTTCCCCGGCTTCATGTCGATGATCGCCATTTATGTCCTTCTCCTGCAGCTCGACCTGCTGAACAGCCATTGGGCGCTCATCCTTGTGTACAGCTCGGGCGCCTTCCTCTCCAACGTATTTGTGGCGAAGGGCTTCTACGATACGATTCCGCAGAGCCTGGATGAAGCCGCCCGAATTGACGGCGCTTCGAATTGGCAAGTCTTTACGCGGATCATGATTCCGCTGTCCCGGCCAATGCTGACGTACGTTTCCCTCGTTATTTTCAACGGGGCATGGATCGATTTTATTTTCGCCAAGCTCATCTTGCGTACAGGTGACAAGACGACGCTCGCCATCGGCCTGTACGATATGGTCAATCAGTTTAATTCCACCGACTTCACCGTATTTGCGGCGGGAGCTGTGCTGCTTGCGGTACCGATCGTGGTGCTGTTTATCTGGCTGCAGCGGTTCCTGATTGACGGATTGACAGCCGGTGCCGCCAAAGGATAGATACAAACGTTACATGGAGGAGAAACTTGCTTATGAATTGGGAAGCCATTTATCACATTGACGATGTTCCCTATGCTTTCCCCGTGCGGCCGGATGCGGTCAAGGTGCGCATTCGAGCGAAGCGCGGCGACGTACGGAAGGCAAACGTGCTGCATTCTGACCGTTATGTCGCTTACAGAAACGAGATGCCGCAGGAGCTGGAGCTGGTTGCTTCTACGGCCAGCCATGATTATTTTGAAGGCGTGATCGTGACGGAGACGAAGCGGATCCGCTATGTGTTCCAGTTGGAAGACGGCGAAGGGAATTCGGTTTGGTTCGGAGAGCTGGGCGCATCGCCGAATCGCGATATGGCCGGTGTATTCAATATCCCTTATGTATCGCCGTCGGAGGTGCACGAGCTGCCGGAATGGGTGTATGATGCCGTGGTGTATCAAATTTTCCCCGACCGGTTCCGCAACGGGGATGAGAGCAACGATCCTCCAGGGACGGAGCCCTGGACACCGGACGCCAGTCCTTCCGCGCAATCGTATTACGGCGGCGACCTGGCCGGGATTACGGAGAAGCTCCCCTATTTGCAAGAGCTCGGCATCAATCTGCTCTATCTGACGCCGGTCTTCGTGTCGCCGTCCACCCATAAATACGATACGACCGATTATCTTGCTATCGATCCGCATTTTGGCGATATCGGGCAGCTGAAAGCGCTGGTCGATGAGGCTCACATGCGGGGCATCCGCGTGATGCTTGACGCTGTTTTCAACCATTCGGGCAACCAGTTTTTCGCCTTCCGCGATGTGGTGGAGAAGGGGGAGGCTTCCCGGTATAAGGAATGGTTTTTTGCCGAGCGGTTCCCGGTTGTGGAGTCGCCCGTGCCGAACTATGTGACATTCGGAAACGCGATCGCGACGATGCCGAAGCTGAACACGGCCAATGAAGAGCTAAAGCAATACTTACTGGATGTCGCGGCTTACTGGATTCGGGAGACAGGCATTGACGGTTGGCGGCTCGATGTTGCGAATGAGGTCGATCGGACATTCTGGAGAGATTTCCGCCGAGCCGTCAAGTCGGAGAAGCCGGATGCGTTGATCGTCGGCGAAATCATGCATCATTCCGGCCCGTGGCTGCGCGGCGATCAGTTCGACGGCGTAATGAATTACATGCTTCGAACGGCGATGGTCGACTTCTTCGCCAAGACGTCGATCGGCGTTCGCGAGTTCAGCGGCAGACTGTCGATGATTCGTATGATGTATACGGATGCGGCCAATGCGGCCATGTTCAACCTGATCGGCAGTCACGACACCGAGCGTTTCATGACGATGTGCGAGCGCCATGGGTTCGGATGGGGAGAAGAGAAAGCCGTGAAGGAGAAAATGATGCTTGCGGTATTCTTCCAAATGATCTATCCCGGAATCCCGCAAATTTATTACGGCGACGAAGTCGGCATGCGCGGAGGAGAAGACCCGGAGTGCCGCCGACCGATGTTATGGCAGGAGGAGCAGCAGGACGGGGAGCTGCTGGCATTTTATCGGAAGGTGATCGCACTGCGCCGTCAGTATGCCGCACTTCGACGGGGGAAGGTTCGAGTGTGGCTGGAGGAAGAGAGCTTGGGAGTGCTGGGCATCGTGCGTGATGACGGAACGCAGCGGGTAGCCGCCCTTATCAACAATAGTCCGCTTGAGGCGGTGGTGAGTGCGGGGTCGCCTTTCGGGTCGGGGCCGTCCGGATTTATCCTGGATGCGATGTCCGGGGTTCGTTATCCGCATGAGGGTCGGCTGCAGCTTAGTTTGCCGCCATATGGCTGTGCGTTGTTGTGTGAAGAGTAGGTTGATTGCGAGCCAGGCGAATATCAATGTTGAACAGGTCGTTCCGTTGTCGGGGCGGCCTTTGTTCGCTGGCCGGTCCATATATGACAGAAGATGACATATTATCATCCTATAATAAGCTCATAATGACAAATGAAGCAGGAGTGGTGATCGTTTGTGGCTAGTAAAAGCTTAAAAATCGCAGTTATGGTACTAAAGGGGATCTTGTCGGCGAATTTCATTATGGTCGGTTCGATGAAGGTTATCGGAGCGGAGGACGCTGTAGGCATGTTCGTACATTATGGGTACCCAATCTGGTTTTGCATGGTTGTAGGGCTCATCGAAATTGCAGGAGGCATTGGCTTATGGATTCGAAAATTGGCAAATTACGCCCTGTTTGCTCTCATGGCTATTATGACGGGGGCGCTTGTCACCCATATCCTGTTTGAAGAATATGTGAGTGTTCTCATCATTATCGTTTACTTATTGCTGCTGATGGCCGTTGCATTTTACGATAGATCAAGAAGCGTCAGACGTTCCGCCTCTCTCGATTAAGAACCATGTGTCCCGTACACAGAATCCCGGGTTTTAGAGAAATAGGGCCGTTGGGTTCGATCTGGGGACCGCCCTTCCTGAGCCCTCATGGAGAAGAGTCCCCCGAATCAACCGGATTCGGGGGACTCTTCGATTTCGGGTGTCCGCTTACTCGCGGCATCCCCATTTCACACAGGAGGATCAGTTCAGCAGGGCATTCGCGTCGCGCAGCAAGTAATTCGCCGCCTGTGCGGAGATATGCTTGCCGCTTTGGGCCTTCACTTCGTTGATGAAGGGCTTCAGATTATTTTTGTCCAGCTTTTGCTGCAGGCTGCTCTCGATTCCGCCGTTGTCAATCCAGCCTATGGAGGCGAAGTACGATACCAGCTGTTTCAGCCCGTCGACACTTGCGTAGGTTTCGAAGGTGACGATCCGGCTCGCTTGATTTCCCGCGAGATCACTTGCGGTTATCGCCAGGCTATGGCTGCCAAGCGGCAGCGTATATAGCGCAATGGTATCTCCCAGGCCATATTCCTGCGAATCCAGTGTCGCCTTTGTTTTGCTTGCATCGACGCCGGATACAGGATCAGTCACCGAAACCAAAGGCAATAACAGAATCGCGCCGCTATAAGAAGAGGAATCATAGACAGTGCCGGTCACAGATAGATTGTAGACACGGCTGGTTACCGTAATCGCAGGAGCTGCTCTGTCGATTGAAATGCTGGTTGTTTTGGCTTCCTCGGCATTCCCCGCGTTGTCTGTCGAGCGGTAGCTGATCGTATGCTGCCCGTCCTGACTTAGTGCAACCGGTGCCGTATACGCCTGCCATGTGACGCCATCCAAGCTGTATTCGGTTTGGGCTACGCCCGACAGTTCGTCAAGCGCGCTCAGATTTACCGTTACATCCTGGCGGTACCATCCGTTTGCCCCATCCGGATCGGCCGGGGAAACAACAGAAGTCGTCACAGGCGCCGTCTCGTCGATTTGGACAAAAGCGGAAAGCGGAATATTCAGCTCTTTCACAAGTCTTGCCACCAATTCGGACACCTTGATGGCGCCATTCATTTGCAAGTGCGTGTTGTCTTCCTTTCCGTCTACCCACAAGAAAATCGTTTTCGTCCCTTCCGGACCCAGCTCCTGGAAATATTCCCAGCTGGCCTGATTCAGATCAATCAATAGAGTTCCGGTTTCCTGTGCGGTTTCCTTCATGGCCTGAACATACTCAGGAAAGCTCTTGTTCAAGGTTTCGCCAGTGAAGTCGCGCCTGTTGACCGGGGTGACCAGAACCGGAATCGCCCCTCTTTGCACGGCGCCGTCGATATACGTTTTCAAATAGACTTTGAACTGCGCCGGTGTGAGATAACGCTCCGGACGCGACGGCGTGGAATCATTATGAGACCACTGCATGAACAGATAATCTCCTTCATGAATATCGAGCAGAAGGTCGTTCAGATATCCGCCCACCAGGAAGGTTTTGCTGCTTAGGCCTCCGACTGCCCGGTTATCGATGCCGACCTGGTCCAGATCGAAGAAACCGCCCAGCGTTTCGCCCCATCCGGCCTGCGGACGATACCCTTCCGCGTAATTGGCAACCGTGGAATCGCTCGCCAAATAAATAACCGGTTTTTCGCTCGTGCCGTTTTCAGGCAGGCGTTCAATCTTCAAGGCGTTAATTTTCGGCGTGTTGCCTGTAAATTCAAAGTTGAATACGCCGTCAATAAGGGCGATGTCATACGTGATTTCCTTGAATTCGCCGGCCGGTACGGTTGTTACCGGCAATTTTGCCATCTGCTCCGCCGTAACGCCGACGTTCGTAGCTTCTTGCGCATCGCCAATAGTCATCGTTACACGGTAATTAGCCGGCTTCATTTCCACCAGGAAGGATGTGCCGTTAACGCGGGTGAAATCCTCCGTCAGCGCATTTCCGGTTTGGCGGTTTCCATTCTCTACGAGCGAGGTATCGGCAAATCCGTAACCGTTTCCTTCCACATAAGCTCTTTTGGCGTCTACTTGAGTATAGCCTTCGGCTGCGTTTCCTGCGCCGAAGTCGAATCGGTATTCGTTGATCTCGGCAACGGGCTCGGTTGTCAGCGAAGCCGTGGCGACCGTCAGCATATTGAACGCATGGTCTACTTGTGCCTGCGTCGCCTCCTCCGATCCAATGATCGTCTCGGCAGCCGCCAACGCTTTGTTGAGCACGGCTTTCGATTGTTCGGTATAGGCCGACAGATCGAGCGCCTTCGCCTCTTCATACAGCGCCGTTAATGCGGTCTTGTCGGCAGCAGCCGGCGGAAGCTTCTTGCCCTCCACTCTCACGTTGTCGATCTGCGTCGTCCAATTCAGCGTGCCGCCGCCGCCCTTTCTCGTACCCAGGAACCTTATCGCCCTTACGTTATCGGCGTAAGCTGTTCCGGCGCTCATCGGAATATCTTCGATCGTCTGCGTGACGCTCGGATCAGCCAAGCTCGTCAATGTCAAATCGATCTTCTTCTCGGCAAAGTTAATGGCCGCATCCACGTTAATCCACTGGTTTTTCTTGATGTTCGTAATTATTCCGCCCGGAATAGCCGTACTTCCCGTACCGTAATCAGGTGCGTAATGGCCAGGGAAATAACCGATTGGCGTGTTCGTACCGCTGGTTGTGTACAAGGTCAAAATCAAATTCTCGTTCGCATCTTGCAGCGACAGATGTCCCTCGGATGGGAACGCCCCCACATTGCCCGAGTTCCAGTCGAAATTCACATTGACAATATCGCCGTTGACCGCATCGAACAATCGGAACACCTTCGCACGATGTCCGGACCCGGAACCGGCAACGGACAGCACTTTGTTACCGTTCTGCTCTACGACCGTTCCCGTCATCGTGCCTCCGATACCTGTGGCATTCACCATCGCATATTTGACGGCGGCAGGATCACCTTCAAAGTTTTCCTCATAGAGCTCGCTCTCCGGCTCCGGCTCCGGTTCGACGAAATCCGGATCAATGACGAACGGCGAAAGGCTGAGCTTCATATCTTTGACTGCTCCCGCTACCAGTCCGGCAATGACCCGAGCGCCGTAACTGCTGAAATGCGTATTATCGCTAACACCGTTCGGGTATTTCGGATATTCGCCCGGATTGGCATAGAGGAAGATTTTCTCGGTAGCGGCCAGGCCCACTTTGTTGTAATACGCGATGCTTAGCTGGCTCAAATCGATCAGCTGCACGCCGAGCTCCTCTGCAACTTCTTTGGCGGCCTCCACATATTCCGGGAAGCTCACGTTAAATTCCTGGGTAATCAGATTGAAGTCCCTGCGTCCTACCGGCGTAAGCAGCACAGGTGTCGCGCCGCGCTGTCTGGCGCCGTTCACATAGCGGGCCAAATACGTTTTATAATCCTCAGGAGACGCATACCGCTCCGGAATTCCGGCGCTGGCATCGTTATGGCCGAAGGAGATAAAGAAGAAATCTCCCGGCTTGATCAT
Source organism: Paenibacillus chartarius (assembly GCF_042432825.1). Lineage (NCBI taxonomy): Bacteria > Bacillati > Bacillota > Bacilli > Caryophanales > Paenibacillaceae > Paenibacillus > Paenibacillus chartarius. The sequence continues at coordinate 106,317 of NZ_JBHLWN010000107.1, forward strand.
GCGCAATACCGTATCCAATCGGCCGTCGACCATGAAGGATTTACTGCTTCTGCCGCCGATCGAATGGTTTTCGACCACTACGCCGTTCGAGAAATAACGGCCGAATTGCTGGCCCCAGCCTTCCTGCGGAGCCTGCATCGCGCTGTAAGATTGCATTGTCGAATCGCCGGCCATATAGATCGTCTTGGAGACGCCCGGCGTTTTGTCCGGATACTTCTCAATCATTATTTCCTGTACATGAATGGCCGAGCCGGAGAAAATAAATTCCAGCTGACCGTCTACCAGCGCGATGTCGTAGGAATAAACCAGAGGCTCTCCCGCTCCCACGCTCGTCACGGCCATCTTCTGAACAAATTCGGATTTGACGCCCACATTGGAATTTTGCACATCATCGCCGAGCTTGACCGTTATCTTATAATTGGCGTTAGGCAGGTCAACGGCGAATTTGGCGTTTTCCGGCAAGGAGACATTGTTTGCGCCAACTGTTATCCCGCTTACATTCTCAAACCCGTAGCCCAATTCTGCCGTATAGAGCGTGTTCTGCACAGCGGTTGTATTCGCTGCAGGCTCCGCGCCGAAATCAAAGTGAAACTTTTGCTCCAGCGCTGCTTCTCCGCCGGTGAGATTGAGATTCGCTTTAGGGAACGTCGTCGCTTCCGCGCCGATATAGAATCCCGTGTGCGGCGGCTGATTGTAACCGACATTTTGCCAAGCGACGCCTAAGCGGTATACCGGGTCCTGCATGAGCGCGGGAATCCGGTAAGCCGTAGGAATGGTCGTTGTGTACAGTCTGTATTCCGTACTGTCTTCACTCCGCAGCAAAATTTCCTCGCGCCAATCTCCAAGTATATCCGCCTGAATCGCCGGATTTCCTTTGGTGCTATTGTTGGTCAGAGTGCCTGTGGCCCTGAAAATTTCATTTAACTTCTTGTTTTCGTAATCCCACTTATACACGAGAGGAATCCCTTTCCCCGTGCTATTATCCCATTGATGATCGAACAGCTCACGCTGAAGGTCTCCGTCCCACCAGATCGCGAAGTTCGTGCTTTTCGGCGCTTCGGCCCCTTCATAGATCACTTGCCCGGTCGCCGAATGTACTCGGGTTACGGGTTCCATTTGTCCCACGACAATGGTGGAAGCCCATGATTCGTAGCCGGGATAAGTAGGGTCGATATCCGCCGACATGCCGCGTCCGGTGTCTATGCCCGTATACTCGCCCCAGATGATTTCTCCGGTTGCGGCGTCGCGCATCTCGAGACCGTATTCGGCGTTCGTATGTTCATGCACGCTTACGATCTGGTAGCCGTCCCGGTTCGGATCCAGCTTGCCGGCATGCATGGCATCCCCGTGACCGAGTCCGGTGCTGTACAACACGGTTCCGTCGTCGTCAATCGCCAAAGCGCCGTACATGATTTCATCTTTGCCGTCGGCATCGACATCCAGTACGCTGAGCCCGTGATTGCCTTGTCCTTCATACTGTTTGCCGGCTGCATTCGTATCGAAGGTCCAGCGCTTTACCAGCTGACCGCCGGCATAATCAAAAGCAGCCAGCACAGTGCGCGTATAGTAGCCTCGGGTCATAACTACACTGGGCTTCACGCCGTCCAAGTAGGCGATGGCAGCCAAGAATCGGTCCACCCGGTTGCCGTAACCGTCGCCCCACGAGCTCACATCGCCTCTTGGAGGATCGTAATTCACAGTGGAGACGGCTGCTCCGGTTTCACCGTCAAACAGAGTAAGGTATTCCGGGCCCGACAGAATATATCCGCTCTCGTTGCGGTAATCCTTCGTGCCGTCGCCGATCACTTGGCCTTTGCCGTCCTTCGTGCCATCCGCCGTTTTCACGACGACTTCGGCTTTGCCGTTGCCGTCCAAATCATAAACCATGAACGGTGTATAATGCGCGCCCGCACGGATGTTGACGCCCAGATCGATTCGCCAAAGCTTGGTACCGTCCAGCTCAATGGCGTCGATATACACATTGCCGGTATAACCGGCCTGCGAATTGTCCTTCGAGTTGCTCGGGTTCCAGAGGAAAACAATTTCATATTCGCCGTCGCCGTCCACATCCGCTACAGAGGCGTCGCTGGCTATGTAGGAATACGTGCCGCCATCCTTGGTTCTGCCGTCGGCCGGCTTATCTAGCGGAATAGGCAAATAATTGTTATGCCAGACAGAGACCGTCTCCGGCTGCATCTCTTCCTTACCGGCAATGACAGTAGAAATTTGGTATTGGGAACTGTCCGCGCCGGTCGTATCTACATAATTCGTCGCACCGCTAATAGGAGCTGCATTCACTTTACGTCCGTTTTTATAAACATTGAAGGCGATCTCATCCGGATCCGTATTCAAATAGCGCCAGCTTAGGAAAACGCCGTTATCCACCAATACGGCAACCAAGCCGCGGTTCAGATACTCCCCCTGACGAGCCGGCAAGCCCCCCGATGAATCCGCGTGACCCGGATTTGGCGAAATAACAAGCGCGAATACGATGAGAAAAGACATAACGAAGGTAAACAGCGATTTCTTTATGGAAAATGTTTTGGCATTCATGGCTATATTCCTCCCTCCTTAACTCGGTTCTCTAAAGCTATTCCAACAACCCGATTTTTATCATACTTTTCAATTTGTTCACCTCTCTTTGAACGGGAATCGTGCTGCACCCATACCAGATGACTTACTTCAATCGGCATCACCTCCTGAATTGGTACCGCTTACATTCAAACTTGTCGCGTATACAACGATCGATGCCTAAAACACCTCGAGAATGGCGCAATACGAGCTTTTTCAAGTTTAATGTAGATGCGGACATCGGTGCTTAATTAATGCCAATGCCATCGCTTATGGAACAATCGGTGAGACGTAGAGCTGCCAATTCCGGCGCTATATGTACAAGATCCCCTGTTCATTCTCATAAATTTTCCGTTAAAGCGTTTTCATTTCTGTTATTAGTAACAACTTCATCTCTTACCTATTTACATCCACAGTTTACATAGCCATGGAATCCTCCGTTTTCGGATGTTCCGGGGCTGATCCCATCTTACCGTTACGTCTGAGTTCCGGTAAACCGGCATTTTTGATAATCCCTTATCATTATTGATACATTCCCCGCCATTCAAGGGATCCGAGCGGAACAAATGATCAATTTCTACCATAATGAGCAAAAATAAACGGCCGCCGTCTTGCAGCTGCTCGGAGCTTTTCACAACCTACCCGGGTAGAAACGGCTGGAGCAAAAGATTCATTCGCAGATCAGCGCCAATCGTTGGCATTGAATTGCCGGCGTTACGTTGATAGACTGTATAATGTACAGAGTCAAGCGACGCGGTAATCGGATGAGTAGGCAAGCGCGTAAACCAGTCACTGCGGTCACGGCTTGGATTGGGGATAACGTGACAGAGCTCAAGCGGGACAATTCGGGGTCGATCGTGCGCATCATAGAGGAGGTCGAGTCAAATATGCGAAAATACATCATCGGCGGCATTGTGGGCTTCACGCTCGCCTTCTCGCTGTCGGCCCATGCCGAGGAGGCGGCGGCGTTGATCGGCCGAACGGTGCAAGGCGCCTTCCCTGTCAAGCTGAACGGCCAAACGCTGCCAAACCAAGCGATCGTTGTGGACGGCACGTCTTACTTGCCGGTGCGGGCGATAGGCGAAGCGCTCGGCTACAACATCATGTTCGACCCGGACATGGGGATTACACTCGAGAGGCGAACGGGGCCCGAAGCGCAGGCGACTTCTCCTGCGGCTCCGGTAATCACAGAAACGGGGACAAGCCCGGAAGCCGGCTACAAAAAGCTGACGAAAGCTGTGTTCACACTTACGATCGGCGATACGGTAAAGACGCTCAAAAAGTCGGGAGCCTTCGACTACATCGACGTCGACGGCAATCAATACTTATCTATCATTTCACTCAGCAACATCTACACAGTGTCTTGGAGCGACCCGTTGTTCAGCATTTCCTTGAACAACCGGCTTGTGGCGTCCGTAACGTCCGGAGCCGCTTATGCGGAAGGAACGAACGCCTTCAGCTATGACGGTACCACGTTCGTTAACTTATCCGCGCTAGGATTACATGCAGCAATCGACGGAGATACGCTCGTGATCGGTGAGGAGTAGACGGGCGCTCGATGCGCTCATAATACTCTTCCGTTCCTGACTCACCAGCCCATCCTCACCGTAGAGCTTGTAGCGACGTTGCCATTTCATCAAAGTCGTTTTATTTATCCCATATTTTTTTGCAGCGGCCAGAAACCCGATTTTATCGCTTGATACTTCTTGAATTACAGCGAGCTTCTCCAACGCATTATATTTTCCTCTTGGCATAAAAAAGGCTCCCCTCACAGTAAACAGGTTTTTATTATTTCACCTGTCCACCGTAAGGGGAGCATATCACCGCGGCAACTGCTCCCTGTTTTTGCTGAACTAACATCCCCCAGTTAGCGTAACAATGGCACAATTGTCCGTGTGGTTATGCCGCAGTCACGATGATGGGCTTATTCTTTGTGATAATGATAGTATGCTCGTGCTGTGCCACATAGCTGTTGTCGGGTACACGTAATGTCCACCCATCCTTTTGCTCAACGACGTACTCGGCGCCGGTGGATAAAAATGGCTCAATTGTAATTACCAAACCCTCTGTCAATACACGTTTATCGTGCTTGTTATAAACAGGGAGAATTTCTTTGGGTGTCTCGTGCAGGGATCTCCCAATTCCGTGACTGCACAAATTCCTGATCACATTATAACCGCCTTTAGCAGCCTCGAGTTCAATGATCCTTCCAATTTCGTTCAATTTAACTCCATGTTTAAGCGAAGAGATGACTTTCATCATCGTATCGTGTGTGTATTTACATAGACGCAATAAGGAGGGATTGTATGGGGTTATCGGAAAAGAATGTCCCGCATCGGCGTAATAGCCTCCCAGTTCTGCCGAAACATCGATGTTTATTAAATCGCCGGGCTGGATGATTCGATTTCCCGGAATTCCGTGGGCAACTTCATGGTTAATGCTAATACATGTATTGCCGGGGAAATTATAAGTTGCCTTTGGTGCCGGTATAGCACCATGCCTTTTCAAAAACCTGCCTCCGATATCATCAAGTTCCTCTGTTGTGATTCCGGCACGTGTGTGACGTTTCATTTCGCTAATCGTCATTGCAACGATTTTCCCAATTTTCTTCAGACCCTCGATATCGTTTTGCGATCCTATTGTCATAAAAGCCCCCCATTTCCAGCATACCAGTATTTTATCCAAATCAGGGTGGAAATTCCACAATCCTGCTCGTTTCTTCAGCGACAAAGCAGACTGCCGCGGCAGACACTTATTTTGACTATCATCTTTCGTTAGCGGAACTCTTGAGTTTGTTACTTTCCAATATGAAACATACCAATTACGGTTTCACCATCAGCGTCGTACAGGGGAATATTACGGCCACCTTGGCGGCCTGCTCTTCTGGATCGAAATGGCTTTCTCAGGTGATTTTGGCAGTTTACCGTCCAAGTCTTTTTTCAAAACCTATCCTTTGGTGCCATCCACACCTCAGCACTGATTAATTCGGGTACCGTTTCCGGAGAAGTTGCACTCATCGTCCGGTTAGTTCAGCCCGCAAACTTGTTTCAGTACGAACCGTAGCGAATTTCCTGTACAATATCGTTCCAATGCCAAAACTCCATAAAGCTTCTTTTATCAACATAAACAATGATCCCTGCTCCTTGTTCATGTCTACGATAGAAATTCTCACCGTAAGCGGCTTTGACCTTTTCCAATGAATCCCCAACAGTAATTCCTCTACTTGTCTTCACACTTTTGCTTGTATTATGCGTGATGTCAATACTTTTAAATTTGCCGCTAGTATCCGAAGTGACCCTTACTCCGTTAAGAAAATAATAAGTATTGGGATTATGATGATCCTGTGAAAAATCTTCTTTCGAATAATCAATTATTTTTTTGCTTAGGGTAACACCTGCGATATTCTCAGCCTCGAGATTTGTTTTTGGAGTTATTATTGTATAAATAAATTGTGGAGCAAAGAGTATGAGTGCAAACCAAATGATGACCAAGCTAAGAGCAGCAATACCTATTGAAAATTTCTTTTGTATTACTCTAGAAGTCCGGTGATTTAAGTCAGTTGTATCCGTCTCTTCGGCATGAAAAAAGAGGAAA
>NZ_JBHLWN010000108.1:0-980 GCF_042432825.1 Paenibacillus chartarius
CAGGATCAAACTCTCCAATAAAGGTAGTTCGACTTGCTCATTGATAACACTTGCGTGTTGTTTTCTTGCGAAAACCTCTCACTCGTCATTCAGTTTTCAAGGAGCAATCTCATGCCTGTCGTCTAAACGACAACGAGGAACATCTTATCATAAACACAATGCCTATTGCAAGTGCTTTGTTTTTCCAATCTTGAAGTGTGAATCAACAAGTTTAGATCGACAGAAGCTAGTTACAGCAGAAACCAAAAAACTGTTGAACCAGTAGTATAACCACTGGATCAACAGTCTCAATGGTCAAACTGAAGCGGAAGACGGGAATCGAACCCGCGACCCTCGCCTTGGCAAGGCGATGCTCTACCGCTGAGCCACTTCCGCAAAAGTGCAGTCGAGAGGACTCGAACCTCCACGGCTGTTACACCACTAGAACCTGAATCTAGCGCGTCTGCCAATTCCGCCACGACTGCATAAAATAAATTAATGGCGGAGCCGACGGGATTCGAACCCGCGGTCTCCTGCGTGACAGGCAGGCATGTTAGGCCTCTACACCACGGCTCCGCGTTAATTGCGGGGGCAGGATTTGAACCTGCGGCCTTCGGGTTATGAGCCCGACGAGCTACCGAGCTGCTCCACCCCGCGATATTATGGTGAACGCTGACGGGATCGAACCGCCGACCCCTACCCTGTCAAGGTAGTGCTCTCCCAGCTGAGCTAAGCGTTCATATAGGCAATGCGCTTGGCGGCGTCCTACTCTCCCAAGACCCTGCGGTCTAAGTACCATCGGCGCTGGAAGGCTTAACGGCCGTGTTCGGGATGGGTACGCGTGGTTCCCTTCCGCCATTGCCACCAAACGGCTTGCTATTCAGGTGTGTGTTGCACCCTGAAAACTAGATACGAAACAGTTTGCGTAGAATTTGCTGGTTGGTCTTGCCGGGGTCCCCGCAAAGTATTCGGAATTCGCTTCGTCAGCTTCTTCTTCACTT
>NZ_JBHLWN010000109.1:0-41564 GCF_042432825.1 Paenibacillus chartarius
ACTAAGGCCGCCTAATTAACTTTATATTATTTCCACTGTCCACTTGACGGGGAGCAGTTCAACGGTGCGCATGCTCTTTTTATTTCGGATGCGGAATAGCGTTTTCAGTTCGCGCCCGATTTTTGCTATAATGAGGAAAACGTAACGTGGGCGGTGGGTACGGCGTGGCGATCAATTTTCATCAACTTCATATATTTTATACCGTATCTGAGAAAGGCTCCTTCTCCCATGCTGCTGCTTCATTGCACATGACGCAACCGGCGGTTACCATGCAGGTGCAGTCGCTTGAAGACTACTTGGGCGTAAAGCTGTTCCATCGTTCGACGAAGCGGATCGAGCTTTCCGAAGCCGGACGGGCGCTGCTGCCGTACGCCAAGCGCAGCATAGAGCTGGTCAGGGAGACGGAAGCTGCGATGTCGAGGTTTACTACGATGGTGGAGGGACGGCTGCAGCTCGGAGCGAGCTTGACCGTCGGCGAATATGTGCTCCCGCGGCTGCTGGGTCCGTTCAATAAGGAATATCCGAACATCTCCGTATCGATGAAGGTCATGAATACGACGCAGATTCTTGAGGAAATTTTGAACCACCAGCTCACGTTCGGCCTGGTCGAGGCGGCGGTACACCATCCCGACGTGCACGTCGAGCCTGTGCTGAGCGACGAGCTTAAGCTGATCGTACCGGCGAATCACCCGCTTTGCGCGTTAGAGAAGGTGACGGCCTCCGAAATGATCAAGTATCCGTTCGTCCTGAGGGAGAAAGGCTCGGGGACGCGCCGGGTTATGGAAGAGGAGCTGTCGGGCTGCGGGATCGACACAGAGTCGATGCGCATCGTTATGGAGCTGGGCAGCACTGGGGCGGTAAAGTCGGCGGTAGAGAACGGTTTAGGCATTTCCATTCTGTCGCAATCATCGGTCAAGCATGAGGTGGCGCTCGGTCTCGTGAAGGTGCTGGACATCGAAGGGGTGGCCTTCCGCCGCAGCTTCTACTCCATATACTTGAACACGACGCTGCTGCCGATTTCGGCGGTCAGCTTTCTGACGTTTTTGCGTGAGCGCGATTTGGGACAATGGTTATAGTCTCCAATATTTACAATCTATTAACGCTACGACAACTTTCCGTTAACACCGAAGTGATAGGATGAGACTACTTTCATGAAGGAGCTTGGAAGATGAACGGCATTTTCGCCGATTTACATACGCATACGACCGCATCCGACGGTACCCAGTCTCCGGCAGATAACGTTAGGCTGGCTGCGGAGGCCGGACTCGCCGCTATCGCGATCACAGACCACGATACGGTTTCGGGCGTCCGCGAGGCGCTGGAGGCGGGAAGCAGATTGGGCGTGCAGGTCGTGCCCGGAGTTGAGATCAGTACCGTTTCCGGCGGCCAAGATATCCATGTGCTCGGGTATTGGATCGATATCGAAGATGAGACGCTGCTGCGACGCCTTTCCGAGCTGAGAGAAACGCGCGACCTTCGCAATGTATTGATTTTGGAAAAGCTCGCTGCGTTAGGCATACATCTGACCATGGAGGAAGTGAAGGCGGAGACGGCTGCCGTAAAGCGCAAGGATGATACGATCGGCAGGCCTCACATCGCTGCCGCGCTGCTGCGGAAGGGCTATGTCGCCACCGTGCAGGAAGCGTTCGACCGGTTTCTTGCTTCGGGAGCTGCCGCTTATGCGAATGTCGAGCGGATTACACCGGAAACGGCGATTGCTTGGATACGCGAAGCCGGCGGCGCTCCCGTGCTTGCTCATCCCGGGTTATATGACGACGATGATCTGGTAGAAGAGCTGGCGCAGCGCGGCTTGGCCGGCATCGAGGCGTACCATGCCGATCACAGTCCTGAGGAGGAACGGAAGTACGCGTCGATTGCAAAACGGTGGGGGCTGCTCGCGACGGCAGGCTCGGATTTTCACGGTTATCGGGACGGTACGCCGTTTCATGCGGCGCTCGGCTCGAAACGAATTGACGCTAGTGTCATTGCACAGCTAGAGACGCGAAAGGGGATTAAACAACGATGATTACATCCAAAGTACGCAAAGCGATTATACCAGCCGCCGGACTCGGCACCAGATTTCTTCCGGCTACGAAGGCGCAGCCGAAAGAAATGCTGCCGATCGTCGATAAGCCGGCGATTCAATATATTGTTGAAGAAGCGATGGCATCCGGCATTGAGGATATTATTATTGTGACAGGCCGTCATAAGCGCGCGATAGAAGATCATTTCGACAAATCGGCCGAGCTCGAAAGCACGCTTTCGGAGAAAGGAAGCGTCAAGCTGCTGGAAATCGTGCAGAGCGTCTCCAATCTGGCCGATGTCCATTATATACGGCAAAAGGAACCGCTCGGTTTAGGTCATGCGATTTTGTGCGCGCGGAAATTTATCGGCGACGAGCCGTTCGCGGTGCTGCTGGGCGACGATATCATCCAGTCGACGCCGCCGACGCTGAAGTGCATGATCGACATCTACAACGAGGTTCAGGCTTCCGTCATCGGTGTGCAGGAAGTGCCTTGGGAGGATGTGGACAAGTACGGGATCGTCAGCCCGGCTGAGGGGGCTAACGGCCTTGCGTATCCATCCATTCTCGATCTCGTAGAGAAGCCGCAGCGCGATCAAGCTCCATCCAATATGGCCGTTATCGGGCGTTATGTGATCGAGCCTGAAATATTCGATATTCTTGAGGCCTTGCCTCCCGGACGAGGCGGCGAAATCCAGCTTACGGACGCACTGCGCATTCTGAACAGCCGCCGGCCGATGACCGCTTATCCGATCGAAGGCAAGCGTTATGACGTCGGCGATAAGCTCGGTTACATTGAAGCGACGATAGAACTGGCGCTGCAGCGCGAAGAACTGGCGCCGTATTTACGAACGTATTTGACGGAACTGGCGGACAAGCTGAACAGACAATAATTACACAGCAATGACCGAAGCGGAGGGATAGCGGTGGCGGAGAAGGTGGCTGTAATCGGTACTGGGTACGTCGGACTCGTGTCCGGGGCATGTCTGGCGGCAATCGGTCATAAGGTGATTTGTGTCGATAAGGATGATGCGAAGGTTGCCCGCTTAAAGCATGGCGACATACCGATTTATGAGCCCGGCCTATCCGATATGGTGCGCAGCGGCCTGGAGCAAGAACGGCTGGCATTTACTTCGGATATCGGCAGTGCTGTTTCTTCGTCCGACATCGTATTCGTCGCTGTCGGTACTCCCCCTCTTGACAACGGCGATGTGGACATGACCCAGGTGCGCACCGTATTCGAGCAAATTGCGGAGCACATGGCCGGGTATAAATGCATTGTCATCAAAAGCACAGTGCCTGTAGGCACTCATGCGTCGGCCGCGGCATGGCTGAAGGAAAAGATGGCGGAGCCGATCGAATTCGATATCGTCTCCGTCCCCGAGTTTTTGCGCGAGGGCTCCGCGATCCACGACACGTTCCACATGGACCGTCTCGTCATCGGCTCCGCCAGCAGAGCTGCGGCGGAACGCATTGCAGAGCTGCATAAGCCGTTTGGCGCACCTGTGCTGCATACCGACAACTCTAGCGCCGAGCTGATTAAATATGCTTCCAATGCGTTCCTTGCGGCGAAAATTTCATTTATCAACGAAATGGCGCACGTCTGTGAGAAGGTAGGGGCGGACATTCAGCTCGTCGCCAAAGGGATGGGCATGGACCGCCGGATCGGTCCGCATTTCCTGAATGCAGGCATCGGTTACGGCGGGTCGTGTTTCCCTAAGGATACAAGAGCTCAGCTGCGCATTGCCGAAGCGGTAGACTACGATTTCAAAATATTGCGCTCCGTTATCGAAGTCAATCAGCTGCAAAGACAGCGGTTTGTGGAAAAGGTTGCGTCGGCGCTGAACGGATCCCTTGAGGGAAAGAAGCTGGCGGTTATGGGGCTCGCCTTCAAGCCGAATACGGACGATTTGCGCGACGCTCCGGCTCTTGATATTATCGAAATGCTGCAATCAAGAGGAGCTGCCGTTCGCGCTTACGATCCGGTGGCGGTTGGTCATGCGAGGCCGCTGCTGCCCGAGACGATCCTGACGACCGATCCTTATGAAGCGATTACGGGCGCCGATGCGATGATTATCACGACCGAATGGGACACGGTAAGGGCATTGGAGCTCACCAGGGTGAAGCAGCTGCTCGCATCGCCGATCATTATCGATGGTCGTAACGTATTCGCGCCCTCCGATATGGCGACGCTCGGCTTCCGTTATGTGTCGGTCGGCAGGGAAGAGCGATGATGCTTGCTACTGACGGTGATTCGACTCAATATGATCGGGAAGTCAGTCACCGTTCCACTCTGTAATGATGTAAGTGCACCGCTCCAGATGACATACAGGAGATGAAGAAGCTGATCGAAAGGGGAGATTTCGGCCCTTTGCGGTCAGCTTTTGATTTTGATCTGGAAAGACACGGCGTTTACATCAGGCTAGGCGTTGGCTTGTGCGTTAACGATGTAAAACATCGTTATGATCGCGTAACGGCACTTACCCGCAGGTATCCGAGTGGGCAGCGAAATTCAGCGCGCGCAAACCCATTGGTCTTGGCAGTACATGAATACGTTACTTTGCTCACCGAAATAAGCTGACAGCAAATCAACAGAGCGGCAATAATGAGGTATGCTCGGCTTGGGCATGCACTTGATCGCGAAAGTGACTGCTGAGTCAATTCTTCCCATGAAGCAAAGGTAATTGTCCCGTAACAAAAACAAAACCCTCTCGCTTCCTGCTGGAAGCGAGAGGGGAAATGGCGTCCTAGGACACGTGCGTATCAGCTCAATTTATTCCCGCTTTTGCCGCACCGCGAGCTCCTTGAACAGCGACTCGTCCGGCGTTACATACAGCGTCTTCTGCCGCTCGTAGATGACGAAGCCGGGCTTCGCGCCGCTCGGCTTGTGGACGTGCCGGATGAGCGTGTAATCGACCGGCACTTGGCTCGACTCCCGCGCCTGAGAGAAGTAGGCGGCGAGCAGTGCAGCTTCGTGCAGCGTCGCTTCGCCGAATTCGCTGCCGCGGATGACGACGTGAGAGCCGGGGATGTCCTTCGTGTGAAGCCATGTATCGTTAGGCTGGGCGAACCGGTTCGTCAAATACTCGTTCTGCGTGTTGTTCTTGCCGACGTACAGCGGTACTCCTTCGCTGGATTCGAACCGCGTCAGCGACGGCTTGCCGTTTTTCTTCTTGCGTCCGGGCTGCTTGCGTCCCCGTTCCTTCAAATATCCTTGCTCGACGAGCTCGTCGCGGATTTCGTCGATGTCGGCGAGGGCAGCCGCGCCGAGCTGCTGCAGCAGCGTATCGAGATAGCGGATCTCGTCATGCGTTTCGCTCAGCTGCTCCTGAATGACGGCGACGCTATTGCGCATTTTTGCATATTTCTTGAAGTAGCGCTGGGCATTCTCGGACGGTGTCAGCAAAGGGTCAAGCGGAATGCGGATGACAGGCTGCTCTTCTTCGTAATAGTTAACGACTTCCGCTTCCTTGTCACCTTTAGCCAGCTGATGCAGATGAGCATTGAGCAGCTCCCCGTAGATGCGCTGCTTGTCGGCGTCGCGGCTTTCCTCGAGCGTTTGCTCCAGCTTTTCCAGCTTCTTGACGTTCTTGCTCCGCTCGTTCGTTAAAAACCGCAGCAGGTCGCCGGTCTTCTGCTTGACCGTATCGCGTTCGGCCTTCTCTCCGTAGAAGGCTTCCAGGCATTCGCTGACGGAAGCGAATATCTTGACTTCTCCGCCGGCTCCGGACAAGTGCGACAGCTCCGTGACGGAAAACGCCATACGGCCCGTACGGGAATCGACCGCCACCTGCGGTGCATAGCGATCGGCGCGGACATCGTCCGCCAGCAGCAATAACTGCCGCCGAACTGCGTCGGGCGACGGTTCTACGCCGCCGGCATTCGCTTGGCCTGCAGCCCGAAACACGACTTCTTTCGCGATAAGCGGCGAAATCCCGCTGAACAGCGCAACGAGCCTGGATTCCGCCGATTCCCCGAGCACGGTGCCGTGCCAGAGCGCGTCAAAGCGTTCCTCGTTCAATTCGAGCGGATTAGCTTTATTCTGTTCGGGCGGCGCCGTATAGGCTGTGCCCGGCATGACGATCCGGTAAGAGGAGATGGCAGGGGTAACATGATGGATGCCGTCAATGATCGTATCCGTAGCGCTGTCGAGTAAAATGATATTGCTGTGCCGGCCCATAATTTCCACGATCAGCGATTTGTCGCTGACGTCGCCGAGCTCGTCGCGCTGCTTGAAACGAAACCGGACGATCCGCTCCATGCCGACCTGTTCGATCCGTTCAATGACCGCGCCTTCACAGTGCTTGCGCAGCAGCATGCAAAACATCGGCGCTTCGGCAGGGTTCGTATAAGAGCGCTCCGTTATATGCAAGCGCGGATAGGTCGGATTCGCCGAGAGCAGCAGTTTGGCGTTCTGCCGTTGGGACCGCAGCTGCATGACGATATCGTGATCGGTCGGCTGATGAACCTTGACGATCCGGCCGCCGACGAAAGCTTGAAGCTCGTGAACAAGCGCATGGATGACAATGCCGTCTAATGCCAAAGGAAACAACTCCGTTCTATTTCTAGAGACCCCGGGATCGGAATCCCGGGCTTCTGCTGTGACACTGTATCCTATAATGCCACATTTCGCGGCAAAACGTAAGGGAAGGAACGGCTGAGAACGATTTCGTCCGCCGATCGGTTGGGATATTTTGCAGCTTGTCTGAATACATATAGCTCGTAAGACAGGTTGTCACGATCAGAGTAGGAGGGAATCCGATGAGTCAGAAGACGTGGTACCAGATGACGGCGGAGGAGGCTGCCCGTGCGCACGGCGTCGATCCGCGTACGGGATTGCCATGGGATGAAGCAAGAAGCCGCCAGGAGCGTATCGGTCGCAACGAACTATCCGAGGGGAAGAAAATTTCTCCCGTTACGCTGTTCTTGAATCAATTCAAGGATTTCATGGTGCTCGTGCTGATGGGAGCCACGCTCATCTCCGGGCTGCTCGGGGAATATCTCGATGCGATCACGATCATTGCCATCATTATCATGAACGGTGTGCTCGGCTTTATTCAGGAGTTCCGGGCGGAGCGCAGCTTGCGGGCGCTGAAGGAGCTTTCGGCGCCGAACGCGAAAGTGCTGCGGGAAGGCGAGGTGCACCAGATCGCGGCTAGCGAACTGGTGCCGGGCGATATCGTCCTCCTGGAGAGCGGAGACCGTATTCCGGCGGACCTTCGCTTCTTTGAAGCCAACGGTGTTTACGTCGAAGAATCGGCGCTTACCGGCGAATCGGTTCCGGTAGCGAAGCATGTTTCGCCGCTTGATCATGAGGATGTACCGCTTGGCGATCAGCGGAATCTCGGCTTCATGGGGACGATGCTGACGCAGGGGACGGCAAAGGGAGTCATCGTTCGTACGGGGATGGAGACGGAGATGGGCAAGATCGCCGATCTGATCCAGAACACGGACTCGATGGAAACGCCGCTGCAGCACAGACTCGAGCAATTGGGCAAAATCTTGATCGGTGTCGCCGTCGCCCTCACGATTGTCGTCGTACTGGCCGGTATACTGCACGGTCAACCGCCATACGCGATGTTCCTCGCCGGTGTATCGCTCGCGGTCGCTGCGATTCCGGAAGGCCTGCCGGCGATCGTAACGATTGCTCTCGCATTGGGCGTGCAGCGGATGATCAAGCGCAAGGCGATCGTCCGCAAGCTGCCGTCGGTCGAAACGCTGGGCTGCGCCTCCGTCATTTGCTCGGACAAGACCGGAACGCTTACGCAAAATAAAATGACGGTCACCCACTTGTGGGTGAGCGGCCAAGTGCTGGAAGTGAGCGGAGACGGGTACGCGCCGCACGGGTCGATCACGAGCGAAGGGGCCGTCGTCGAAGCCGGTAAGGAACCGATGCTGGCCAAGCTGCTGCAGGTGTCGGTACTATGCAACAACGCCGTGCTGCGGCAAGAGGAGCTGGAGGGACGCAAGAAAAAGAGCAAGGATGCTCCGGAAACCGCATGGACGATTAACGGCGATCCGACGGAAGGAGCTCTGGTCGTTCTCGGCGCCAAGGCCGGCTTCACGCCGGAGAAGCTTCGCGAAAGCTTTGAGCGGACAGGCGAGTTCCCGTTCGATTCGGAGCGAAAGCGGATGTCGGTCATCGTGTCGCACGGCGGCGGCCGGATGGTATGCACGAAGGGTGCGCCGGACGTGCTGCTGCAGCACTGCTCCTATGTGCTATGGGAAGGCAAGGTTATCCCGTTCACGCCAACCCTCAAGGCGAAAGTGATGGCGGCGAACGAAGGGATGGCGAAGTCGGCGCTGCGCGTACTCGGGCTGGCTTACCGCGATTTGAGATCGACGGACCGGTGCGCGGAGTATGACGACGTCGAGCAGCAGCTTGTCTTTGTCGGCCTGACGGGCATGATCGATCCGCCGCGCCGCGAAGTCCGCGAAGCGATCTCCAAGTGCCGTAAAGCCGGCATTAAGACGGTCATGATTACGGGCGACCATCAGACGACGGCGGAGGCGATCGCGAAGGAGCTAGGGATGCTGCCGGCGGGCGGCCTGGTCGTGAACGGCCAGCAGCTGGCGACGATGGACGACGACGAGCTGGACCGCCGCGTCGACGATATTTTCGTATATGCCCGCGTATCTCCGGAACATAAGCTGCGGATCGTCAAGTCGCTGCAGCGCAAAGGCCACGTCGTAGCGATGACCGGCGACGGCGTTAACGATGCGCCGGCGATCAAAGCCGCCGATATCGGCATCGCGATGGGCATCTCGGGCACAGACGTGTCGAAGGAGGCGTCCGCGCTGATCTTAAGCGACGACAACTTCGCCACGATTGTGGCGGCGATCGAGGAAGGCCGCGGCATTTACGAGAACATCCGCAAATTTATCCGTTATTTACTCGCGTCCAACGTCGGCGAAATTTTGACGATGTTCTTCGCGATGATGGCCGGACTGCCGCTGCCGCTGCTGCCGATCCAGATCCTGTGGGTCAACCTGGTCACCGACGGCTTGCCGGCTATGGCGCTGGGCATCGATCAGGCCGAGAAAGATTTGATGACGCAGAAGCCGCGGTCGGCGAAGGAAAATATTTTTGCGAGACGGCTGGGCTGGAAAATTATTTCGCGAGGCATTCTGATTGGTCTGTGCACGCTGGCGGCGTTCTGGATCGCGCTGGTGAACGATCCGCAGCATCCGAACAACTTGGCCCATGCGCAAAGCGTCGCCTTCGCCACGCTCGTTATGGCTCAGTTGATCCATGTGTTCGACTGCCGCAGCTCGCGCTCGATTTTCCACCGCAATCCGCTGCAGAACGGGTACTTGGTGCTGGCAGTGCTGTCGTCGCTCGTATTGATGCTTGGCGTCATGTACATCGAGCAGCTGCAGCCGATCTTCAAGACGGTGCCGCTGGGCACGAAGGATTGGATTATGGTGCTGATCGCCGCCGGCATTCCGACGTTCCTGATGGGTATCGGCAGCGTCATGAGCCGTCCGCGCAAGCCGGAGCTGAAATTCGGTGTCAAAGGCGGCAACGCCAAGCCGAGCCTGCGCTAAACTTTTCAAAGGACTTGCTTAAGGATGACGGGCGCCCTCGTGCGCTTGTCATTCTTTTTTTTCTTAGTTGATTCGAACGCACCGGATGCTTACAATCAACTATATCTTGGATGCCCCGGCAAAGATGGAAAATTAGCGGAAAATGAGGAAAGTTGGCTGTCGCCGGAACGATTGCAGGGCGATATTGACTAGATATACATAAATTTTTGCGATATGATAGGGGCTAATATAGAACCGGAATCTATCGAACCGGTATTGGGAGTGGTCGCCATGAAATTTACGAAGCTGCAAGGCTTGGGGAACGATTTTATCGTTGTCGGAGGCGAGGAGCGGCTGCCGGAGCATGCCGCCGAGCTGGCGGTGCGTCTCTGTGACCGCAACTTCGGCATCGGGGCCGACGGACTCGTGTTCGTTCTGCCGTCCGACATCGCCGATTATACGATGCGCATTATCAACGCAGACGGTTCGGAGGCGGAGCAGTGCGGCAACGCAATTCGCTGCGTAGCCAAATACGTTTACGATAACGCTCTAGTGGACAGGAATAGAACGGAACTGACTATCGAGACGAAGGGGGCGGGGGCGCAGCCCGTTCAGCTTACGCTCGGCGATGACGGCCGCGTCGTCCAGGTGCGCGTCGATATGGGCGAGCCCGTACTCGAAGGCAGGCTTGTGCCGACGACGATTGACGGCAACCCGGTCAAGGATTATCCGATAGAGGCCGAAGGACGGCAGTTCCGCTTCACCGCCGTTTCGATGGGGAATCCTCATTGCGTTATTTTTGTCGACGATGCCGCCGAGTTCGATCTCCATACGTGGGGGCCGAAGCTGGAGACGCATCCGTATTTCCCGCGCAGGGCCAATGTCGAGTTCGTAACGGTGCGCAGCCGCAGCCATGCCGAAATGCGGGTATGGGAGCGCGGCGCCGGGCCGACGCTGGCATGCGGCACAGGAGCATGCGCGACGCTCGTCGCCGCCGTGCTGGCGGGGCAGACGGAGCGGACAGCGACCGTATCGCTGAAGGGCGGCGATCTGCTGATCGAATGGAACGAGCGGAATAACCGCATTTACATGACGGGGCCGGCGGAAATCGTGTTTACAGGCGAGGTGCCGGGTAACGTCTTGGCAAAGGCGGGTGCGCGATGATGGCGGGACTTCGAGAGGCGCTGCGCCAAGACCTGCTTGTCGGTGACGGCGCAATGGGAACATATTTATATCAAATGGGCTTTCCGGTCGGCATCTCGTATGAAGAGCTGAATGTCGAGCAGCCGGATGTCATTCGGGGCGTACACCGCCGGTATGTGGAAGCCGGGGCGAAGCTGATCGAGACGAACACGTTCTCGGCCAACCGGGAGAAGCTTTCCAAGTTCGGGCTGGAGGGAGACGTCGAAGCGATCAACCGGGCCGGCGTGAAGCTGGCGCGGGAAGCCGCTGGGGACCGTGCCTATGTGGTCGGCGCCATCGGCTCCATCCGGGCGGGCAAGCGGAAAAATGTCCGTACCGCGGATGTGGAGGCGGCGCTGCAGGAGCAGATCGCCGTTCTGCTGGACAGCGGAGTCGACGGCGTGCTGCTCGAGACGTTCTACGATCTCGAGGAGCTGCTGCTCGCCCTCAAGCTGGTACGGCGGACGAGCGATTTGCCGGTGATCGGCCAGTTCGCGACAGACGGTACGGGCTCGACTCAGGACGGCGTGCCGCTGCACGAGGCGTTCCTGCGGCTGCGGGATGCCGGCGCGGACGTCGTCGGCTTCAACTGCCGCAGCGGCCCGAACGGAATTATGCGCGCGCTGGAGAAGCTGGCCATTCCGGATGGATTGTTTACATCCGTGTTTCCGAATGCGGGTATGCCCGACTACGTAGACGGCAAATACTCCTTCGCAGCGGCGCCGGACTATTTCGCCACGAGCGCCCAGCGGTTTGCCGATCTCGGCGTGCGGATAATCGGCGGCTGCTGCGGAACGACGCCGGAGCATATCGCCGCCGTCGCCAGCGCGCTGCGCGGCTATAAGCCGGGTTCGGAAGCGATTGCCGCTGTGAAGCCAGCCGATGTTTCGGCTGCCGTACAGGTTACGGCGCCCCCAGCCGCAGCTGCTCAGGGGAACACGGCCGAGACGGGACGTCCGGCGGAGCCGTCGATTCTTGATCTTGTCAAAGAGCGGCATACGGTCATCGTCGAGCTGGATCCTCCGCGCGATTTGAGCATCGAGAAGTTCATGGCAGGGGCGGCCTCATTGAAGGAAGCGGGAGCGGATGCGCTTACGCTGGCCGACAATTCGATGGCCGTTACAAGAATGAGCAACTTGGCGCTTGGCTATCTTGTCAGCGAGAAGGCCGGACTTAGGCCGCTCATTCATATTGCGTGCCGCGACCGCAACTTGATCGGCACCCAATCGCACATGATGGGCTTGCACGCGCTCGGTATCGACCATGTGCTCGCAGTGACCGGCGATCCGGCCAAGTTCGGCGATTTGCCGGGCTCAAGCTCCGTGTACGATCTGACCTCGTTCGAAATTATCCGCATGATCAAGCAGCTCAACGACGGTATCGCCTTCTCCGGCAAGCCGCTCAAGCAGCGGGCGCGATTCGTGGTCGGAGCGGCGTTCAATCCGAACGTGAAGCATTTGGGCAAGGCGGTCGAACGGCTGGAACGCAAAATCGAAGCGGGAGCCGATTACATCATGACGCAGCCTGTGTACGATCCGAAGCTGATCGAGCGCGTGCATGAGTCGACCCGCCACTTGAAAGTGCCGATATTCCTCGGCATCATGCCGCTCGCAAGCGGACGCAATGCGGAATATTTGCACAACGAAGTGCCGGGCATTCAGCTGTCGGACGAGGTTCGCGCGCGGATGGCCGGGCTGGAGGGCGAAACCGGCAGACGCGTCGGCGTCGAAATCGCCAAGGAGCTGCTGGATGCGGCAATGTCGTATTTTAACGGAATTTATTTGATCACCCCGTTCTTGAATTACGAGATGAGCGTGGAGCTGACCCGCTATGTCTGGGAGAAGGCGCCCGACCGGAAGCTCGTATAACCGGCGGTGTATTTCCACTTGTCCCCTCTTGCAAAATGTTTTACAATAGGGTAATGGATGTGAGCGCCATATGATGCGGAGCATGACCGGATTCGGACAAGCGGAGGCGGAATGGGCGGGGAATCGGCTGACGATTGATGTCAGATCTGTAAACCATCGCTACTTGGAAACGGTCTTCCGGCTGCCGCGCGAATTTCAAAGCTGGGAAGACCCGCTGCGGAAGACGGTACAGCGCGCAGCTAGGCGCGGCCGGTTTGACGTCAGCGTAGCGTTGGAGCGCGGACCGGGCGGGGCCGGCGGCGTACAGATCGACTGGGCGCTAGCGGACGCTTACGCCGATGCGGCGCAGCAGCTGCAAGCAAGGTTCGGGCTGAACGATCGGCTCACGCTCAATCACCTGCTCTCGCTTCCGAATATTGTCGTTCCGAGCGGAACGCATGAAGATAAGGACAACGGCATCGATACGGCGGTTCAAGCTTTGCAGACGGCGCTGGACGCTTTGAATGGAATGCGGGAAGCGGAGGGGCGTTATTTGGCTGCCGATTTGCAGACAAGACTGGATACCGTCGAACGGTGGAGACAGCAGATGTCTTCCATCGCGCCGCGATCCGTGAAAGAATACGCCGCCAAGCTGCGGGAACGGATCCGAGAGCTCTTGCAGAGCGAGGCCGCTCCGGATGAACAGCGGCTCGCCGCGGAAGTCGCCTTCATGGCCGACCGATCCAACATCGATGAGGAGCTGACCCGGCTGGGCAGTCACATTCAGCAGTTTCGAACACTGCTGGGTGCGGACGAAGCGGTCGGGCGCAAGCTTGATTTTCTCATACAGGAAATGAACCGCGAGGTTAACACCATCGGCTCCAAATCGGCAAGCGGCGAGCTGTCCGGCTGCGTGATCGAGACGAAGGCGGAGCTTGAGAAGATGCGGGAGCAAGTGCAGAACATCGAATAATACGACGGGTTTCATGAGGAGGAGCTTGAGGTGGCTATTAAACTCATCAACATCGGCTTTGGCAACATCGTGTCGGCCAATCGAATTATTTCCATCGTGAGCCCGGAATCGGCGCCTATCAAACGGATCATTCAAGAAGCGCGCGACCGACACATGCTGATCGACGCCACCTACGGGCGCAGAACCCGGGCCGTAATTATTACCGACAGCGACCATGTCATTCTTTCGGCGGTTCAGCCGGAGACCGTAGCACACCGACTCTCTAGCAAGGACGATGATCATGACGAGTAATAAAGTTGCTTCCGGCACGCGCACACAGGGAATACTGGTCGTCATTTCCGGTCCGTCCGGAGTCGGCAAGGGAACCGTGTGCTCTGCGCTGCGCAAATCGGCGCCGGAGCTCATATATTCGGTATCCGCCACAACGCGCATGCCCCGTACCGGGGAAATGGAGGGCGTGAACTATTTCTTCAAATCGAAGGAAGAGTTCAAACAGCTGATCGAGAACGAAGAGATGCTGGAATGGGCGGAATATGTAGGCAATTATTACGGCACGCCGCGCAAGTTTGTCGAGGATACGCTGGCCACCGGCAAAGACGTTATCCTTGAAATCGAAGTGCAGGGTGCCCTGAAGGTGAAGCAGAAGTTTCCGGAGGGCGTCTTTATTTTCTTGATGCCGCCGAGCTTGAGCGAGCTGCAGAATAGGCTCGTAACCCGGGGAACCGACTCGGCCGAGCTGATCGCTTCCCGGCTTTCCGTAGCCAGAGATGAGATCGCCCTGCTGGAGCATTATAACTACGCCGTCGTGAACGATCAGGTCGAGAATGCCTGCAGCAAAATCATGGCGATCATTACGGCCGAGCACTGCCGGCGCGAAAGACTGTTCCCGAACATATCAGAGTGGATTGACGAGGTGAAGTGACGAATATGCTGTACCCATCGATTGATAAATTGCTAGACAAAGTCGACAGCAAGTATTCGCTGGTCGTTGCCGCATCCAAGCGTGCCAGAGGGCTGCGCGACGGAGCGAAGTCGGATCTGAAAAACTACAAGTCGCACAAGCAAGTGGGCATCGCGTTGGAAGAGATGTACGGTGATTACATTTCCTACGAGAAAATTCAGCCGCAAGAAACAGGGGAAGAGTAACAACCTTAGGGTTGTTATTTTTTTCTTGTACAGGAAATTACGCGAGCCATATTTCTGTGGATAGTGTGGTCAATTGTGGGGGATTTGGTACGGTGAAGGGGGAAAAAAGAGATGTCGAGCTTGCGGGGTAAACGAATCGTGCTTGGCGTTTGCGGCGGCATCGCGGCTTACAAAGCGGCGGCGCTATGCAGCAAGCTGACCCAGGCCGGCGCCGACGTGCGGGTTATTATGACGAAATCGGCCGTTCAGTTCGTAGCGCCGCTGACGTTTCAGACTTTGTCCCGTCACGATGTGTATGTGGACACCTTCGACGAGAAAGATGCGTCCGTCGTAGCCCATATCGATCTGGCCGATCATGCCGATCTGTTCGTCATCGCGCCGGCTACGGCGAACCTGATCGGCAAGCTGGCGCTTGGTCTCGGCGACGATATGCTCAGTACGACGCTGCTGGCGACGACTGCGCCGCTGTTCATCGCTCCGGCGATGAATGTGCACATGTACGAGAATGCGGCCGTCATGAAGAACATGGAGACGCTGCGCCAGCGGGGCGTTCGTTTCATTGAGCCGGGCGTCGGCCAGCTCGCTTGCGGCTACGTCGGACGAGGCCGGTTGGAAGAGCCGGAGGCGATCTTGGCGGCATTGGAGCGCTATGCCGGGGGTGCGCAGCTGCTGGCCGGCCGCAAGGTGCTGATAACGGCCGGCGGCACGGTAGAGCGCATCGATCCGGTTCGCTTTCTGACCAACGACTCCTCCGGGCGGATGGGCTTTGCGATTGCGGAGACTGCGCGCCGGATGGGAGCGGAAGTGACGCTCGTCGCCGGACGCACGGAGGGCCCGCTGCCCGGCGGTGTGAACGTCATTCGCGTGCAGTCGGCGCAGGACATGCTGGAGGCGGTGCTGGCGGAAGCCGGCAGCAGCGACATTATCGTCAAGGCTGCGGCGGTAGCGGATTACCGTCCTGCGATGAAGGCTGATCAGAAGATCAAGAAATCCGAGCACACGATGACGCTGGAGCTTGTGAAAAATCCGGATATTCTGCAAACGCTCGGGTCGCGCAAAAAGGACGGCCAAGTGCTGGTCGGCTTCGCCGCCGAAACGGAGCGGCTCGAAGAGCATGCGATGGACAAGCTGGTAAGGAAAAATTGCGATTTGCTTGTCGCGAACGATGTGTCGAAGCCCGGCTCCGGCTTCGGGACGGAAACGAACGAGGTGCGGATATTCGATCGTAACGGGAACGTCGAGGCGCTGCCCCTGCTGCATAAGCTGGAAGTGGCGGAGCGTTTGCTGGAGCTCGCCGCCGCTCGTTTGCGGCGTTCGGAAGCGGCAGAGCCGCCCCTGGAGGGCTCCTAATGTATGCTCAGGTAATTGTCGACGTTCCAGCCAGACCGACCGATCGGCCTTTCGACTATGAAGTGCCTCTTGAGCTGGAGGCATGCGTCGAGGTCGGCTCGCGGGTGGAGGTGCCGTTCGGGCCTCGGGTGCTGCAAGGGTTCGTTGTCGGCGTCTCGGCGGAGGCTCCTGCCGGAATCGACCGTTCAAAGCTGAGGACGGTGAGACGGGTGCTCGATATGACACCGCCGCTGACGCCGGAGCTGGTCGAGCTCGCCCGCTGGATGAGCGGCAAATATTTGTGTCCGGAGATCGCCGCTCTGCAGGTTATGGTACCGGGGGCGCTCAAGGCGAAATACGATAAAGTCGTCGTCTTGCGCGAGGATGTGTGGCGGCGGAGGGAAGAGGCTGCACAGCCGGAGCTGCTGCCGACGGATCCTGTTCGCGCGGAGCTGGCCGATTGGCTGCGGGCACGCGGGGAGGCGACGGCGGAAGCGCTGCTGGAGCGGTTCCCGGGCTCGGCGTCGCTGCTGAAATCGATGCTGGCCGAAGGTGTGCTGGAGGAACGTCAGCGCGTGCAGGACCGGATGAGCGTGAAGACGGCGCTAACGGTGTTTCCATGCGGTACGGAAGCGGAGCTGCGCGAGGCGGCGAGCGCGCTTCCCGCCCGCTTCCAGAAGCAGAAGGACGTCCTCGATGCGCTGCTTGCGGAAGGGCTCAGGCCGCAGCGTCTGACAGAGCTGCTGCATGCCGTCGGCGTAACGTCGTCGGTTGTGAAGAGCTTGGAAGCGAAAGGTCTTGTCGAGCTCCGGGACGTGGAGGTGCAGCGGGACCCGTATGCAAAGCGGGACTTCGCCCGCACGCAGCCGCTGCCGCTGACGGAGGAGCAGTCGCACGTGTACGAGGCGGTATGCGGAACGCTGGCTGACGGCCGGCATGAAGTGTTCCTGCTGCAGGGCGTGACGGGGAGCGGTAAGACGGAAGTGTATTTGCAATCGATTCAGCGCTGTTTGGAGCTGGGCAAGGAAGCGATCGTGCTCGTGCCGGAAATATCGCTCACGCCGCAAATGGTGCAGCGCTTCAAGGGGCGGTTCGGCGACGACGTCGCCGTCCTGCACAGCCGGCTGTCGCACGGCGAACGGTACGATGAATGGCGGCGCATCGTCCGCAAGGAAGTGCGCGTCGTTATCGGCGCCCGCTCGGCGATTTTCGCACCGTTCACGAAGCTGGGTCTGATCATTATCGACGAAGAACATGAATCGTCTTACAAGCAGGAGGAAAGTCCGAAATATCATGCGCGTGACGTGGCGATTCGCCGTGCCGAGGCGGCCGGTGCCGCCGTCGTGCTGGGCTCCGCGACGCCGTCGCTGGAAAGCGTGTTTGCAACGACGCGCGAAGGCGGCCGCAAATTCCGGCTGCTGGAAATGCATACGAGAGCGCTAGGCCGGCCGCTTCCGCCCGTTCAGCTCGTCGACATGCGCGAGGAGCTGAAGAACGGCAACCGGTCGATGTTCAGCGGTGCGCTGCATAAAGCGATCGAAGAACGGTTACACAAGAAAGAACAGATCGTACTGCTCCTGAACCGGCGCGGCTATGCGACCTTCGTCATGTGCCGTTCGTGCGGCTACGTCGCCGGATGTCCGCATTGCGACATTGCGCTGACATATCATCAAAATTCGCGTACGCTGCGCTGTCATTATTGCGGATATGCGGAACGCGAGAAATCGCAATGTCCGGACTGTCAGAGCGAGCATATCCGCCATTTCGGCACCGGTACGCAGCGGGTCGAGGAGGAACTCGTCAAGCTGTTTCCGGGCATTCGGGTCATCCGCATGGATGTCGATACGACAAGCGAGAAGGGCTCCCATGAAAAATGGCTTACAATGTTCGGCGAGAAGAAAGCGGATGTGCTGCTCGGCACGCAGATGGTAGCCAAGGGGCTTGATTTTCCCGATGTGACGCTGGTTGGGGTTATCGCCGCCGATACGGTGCTGAATCTGCCCGATTTTCGCGCGGGGGAACGGACGTTTCAGCTGCTGACGCAGGTAGCGGGGAGAGCCGGTCGGCATACGCTGCCCGGCGAGGTGATCGTGCAAACGTATACGCCCGAGCATTACAGTATTGCGGCGGCGGCCGGGCACGACTACGCCGCGTTTCTGGAGACGGAGCTGGAGCACCGGCGCGCGAACGGCTATCCGCCTTACGCCCGGCTCATCAACATCACGCTATCCCACGAGGAAGTGCCGAGGCTGATGAGAATCTCCGACGCGCTGGCGCAGCGGCTCAAGGAGCAGGCGCTGGCGGCGCGGCAAAGCGGCGAGGACGGATTCACGTTCGATGTGCTTGGCCCGGTAGCGGCACCGATTGCGCGCATCAAAGATAGATATCGGTTCCGCTGCATGGTAAAATATCGGGGAGATGCGGTCGCAAGCCGCATTGTGCGAAGATCCGTCGCTGCGTTTGAGGAGCAGATGGCGAAGGAAAAGCTGCAGATCAGCGTCGATGTCGACCCGCAGCTGCTCATGTAAGGAAAATGAATGCAATAATTTTGGATAACATAAAGGCAGGTGCTGTTCATCATGGCAATTCGATTGATCGTGAAGGACCCCGATCCGGTGCTTCGGGAGAAGACGGTGGCGGTGCGGAATTTTAACGCCAATTTGCATAAGCTGCTCGACGATATGGCCGAGACGATGTATGACGCCGAAGGCGTCGGGCTGGCCGCGCCGCAGGTCGGCATTCTCAAGCGCGTGATCGTCATGGATTGCGGCGAGGAGCACGGCGGGCTGATCGAGCTCGTCAATCCGGAGATCGTGGAGACGAGCGGGGAACAGCTGGGTCCTGAAGGCTGCCTCAGCATACCGAATTTGCGCGGCGACGTGCTGCGGCCGATGAACGTGACCGTGAAAGGGCAAAACCGGTTCGGAGAGCCGATCGAGATCAAGGGCACCGAGCTGCTGGCGCGCTGCATTATGCATGAAGTCGACCATTTGAACGGCGTGCTGTTCACCGATTTGGCGCAGACGGTATACCGGGTGGAAGAAGACGGAAGCGGCGTGAAGGCGGAGTGAGCAGAATCGTATTCATGGGTACGCCGGAGTTTGCGGTCGCTCCGCTGCGCGTCCTGCTTGAAGAGGGCCACGAGATTGCCGCTGTCGTGACGCAGCCGGACCGGCCGAAGGGCCGCAAGCGGGTGCTGACGCCGCCACCGGTCAAGGTGGAGGCGCTGGCGCACGGACTGGAGGTGCTGCAGCCGGAGAAGCTGCGCGGCTCCGACGCGGTGGAGCGCATTCGCGCGCTGCAGCCGGATTTGATCGTGACGGCTGCATACGGACAAATCCTGCCGAAGGCAGTGCTGGAGGCGCCTCGTCTCGGCTGCATCAACGTGCACGCTTCGCTGCTGCCGAAATACCGGGGCGGCGCTCCGATTCATTATGCCGTCATGAACGGCGATCCGGTGACGGGCGTAACGATCATGTACATGGAGGAAGGCCTCGATACCGGCGATATGATTTCCAAGGTCGAGCTGCCGATCGGGGACGACGATACGACCGGCACGATGTTCGGAAAGCTCAGCGCCGCCGGGGCTGAGCTGCTGAGGCGGACGCTGCCAGGCTTACTGGCGGGGACGATAGCGGCGGAGCCGCAGAACGATGCGGAAGCGATCTATTCGCCGAACATTAAGCGCGAGCAGGAGCTCGTCGACTGGAGCCGCAGCGCGGTGGCGATCTGGAACCATATTCGCGGCCTCAATCCGTTCCCGGGCGCATATACGCTTTGGAACGGCGAAGTGCTGAAGCTGTGGGGAAGCGAGAAGCCTTCCGCCGGTACTGGCGCCCATGCGGCCGCGGCTGCGGCGCCGGGTACGGTGCTGCAGGTGACGGAGCGCGGCGTTGAGGTGCAGACGGGCGCCGGGACGCTGTGGCTGAAGGAGCTGCAGCCGGCCGGGAAGAAAGCGATGCCGGCGGCCGAATTGCGGAACGGCGGGGCGATGAAGCCCGGCACGGTGCTGGGCTGATCGCGGCGATAAGCTTTTGGCAGGGAAGCCCCTTTGCGGGTGCTTCCCTGCCCCTGTATTCGCCGAAGAAACATTCAGGGAAACCGAGGGATGGCATGACGGACAACAAGGCAACGCCCGCGAACCGGATTGGTGCGGGAGCAAGACGCGCCGAATCCGGTGCGGGAGCAGGAAACGATGCAGGCAACAGTATGGAAAAAGTGCGTGGTTCCGGAAGCGGCGGCGGAAAAGGCAGAGGTGCCGGCAGCCGTGCGGTTGCAGGACGCGGCTCTGACAAAGCTGCGGGAGCAAGTCGCGGTGACGGCGTTGGAGCTGGGAGCATTGGCTTTAGCGGCGACGGCACGGGATCAAAACGTGGTGACGGCATCGGCGCGGCGAACCGGACCGAGCGGATGTCCGGGCTAGGGGCAGCCGGGCAGCGGGTTTCGGCGAACAAGGACGGAGGTCCGGCCGTGAGGATCGGGGGACCTGCCTCCGCAGGCGGGCCCGCTGCGGCGGGGAAGGCCGTGGGCGGCAGGCGGCCGAAGCGAGGCGGAGGGCCCGCTTCGGCGAGATCGGTTGCGCTCGACGTCTTGACCGGCGTTGACGAGCAGGGAGCCTACAGCAACCTGCTGCTGAACCAGACGCTGCAGCGCAGCGGCTTGTCCCGCCCCGATGCGGCGCTGGCGACGGAGCTCGTCTACGGGACGATCCAACGTCTGAACACGATCGATCATTTTCTCGGGCGGTTCGTCCGCGGCGGTCTTGCCAAGCTGGAGCCGTGGGTGCGCAGCCTGCTGCGGCTCAGCTACTATCAGCTCGCGTATTTGGAGCGCGTGCCGGATCACGCCGCGGTCAGCGAGGCGGTGAACCTCGCGAAGCGGCGCGGCCATGCCGGCATCGCCGGCATGGTGAACGGCACGCTGCGAACGGTCATTCGCGAGCGCGACGGCGGCGGCCTGACCGTGGACGGCCGCGGCCTGACTCCGGCGGAGGCGCTGGCGCTCCGCCATTCGTACCCAGCGTGGCTGTGCCAGCGCTGGATCGACCGGTTCGGCCTTGAGACGGCCGAACGGATCTGCGCGGCGGGCAACACCCCGCCGCACACCAGCGTGCGCGCGAACGCGCTGCGCGGTTCGCGCGAGGAGCTGCTGCACGAGCTGCAGCAGCAGGGCGTCGACGCCGCGCCAAGCGAGCTCGCCCCGCAGGGGCTCGTGCTGCGCGGCGGCGGCTCGGCGGCGATGCTGCCGCAGTTCGCCGCGGGGGAGCTCTCGATCCAGGACGAGAGCTCGATGCTCGTGGCCGAGCTGCTGGCGCCAGAGCCCGGCATGGCCGTGCTCGACTGCTGCGCGGCGCCCGGCGGCAAGACGACGCATATCGCCGAGAAGCTGCGCGGCGAAGGCGCCGTCTGGGCGAGCGATGTGCACGAGCACAAAATCAAGCTGATCGACGAGCAGGCGCAGCGTCTTGGTCTGACCAACATTCGTACGATATGTGCCGACGCCCGAGAGCTCGCGCACCGGTTCCCGCCCGAATCGTTCGACTGCATTCTGCTCGACGCGCCGTGCAGCGGCTTCGGTGTCATCCGGCGCAAGCCTGATTTGAAGTGGGCGAAGATGCCGGACGATATTCCGGCGATCAATGCGATTCAGCGCGAGATTTTGGAGAGCATTCATCCGCTCTTGAAGCCAGGCGGCGTGCTGGTTTACAGCACATGTACGATCGAGCGCGAGGAGAACGAGGATACGGTCCAAGCCTTTCTGGCGAATCACACCGAGTTTGCGCTCGACAAGGCCAGTCCCGTCCGGCTGCCAGAGCCGCTCTTGCCGTTCACCGGCATGGTCACCATTTTGCCGCATCAGTTCGGAAGCGACGGATTCTTTATTGCACGCATGCGCAAAGCTAACCGCTCATAAGAACGCATCGTGCGCCATAATGTGGTACAATAGATTGAATGCCTAACAGTTAGGTTGTGATTAACGATGGAAGAGCAAAATCAAGCAACGAACACACCCCCGAAGTCGAAGCAGCTGCCGCCCGACCTGAAGCCGTTCGTTTACGACTATACACTGGAGGACTGGCAGGATTGGATCGCAGCGGCGGGAGAAGCCAAGTTTCGCGCCGGCCAAATTTTCGAATGGCTGCACGTCAAACGGGTGTCCTCCTTCGAGGAAATGACCAATTTGCCGAAATCGCTCCGCGACAAGCTGGAAGCGGGCTTCCAGTTTGTCACGCTGACGGAGATCGCCAAATATCAGTCGACGGACGGAACGGTGAAGTTTCTGTTCGAGCTGGCCGACAAGAACGCGATCGAAACGGTGATCATGAAGCACAGCTACGGCAATTCGGTATGCGTCACGACCCAGGTCGGCTGCCGGATCGGCTGCACGTTCTGCGCGTCGACGCTTGGCG
Source organism: Paenibacillus chartarius (assembly GCF_042432825.1). Classification (NCBI taxonomy): domain Bacteria; kingdom Bacillati; phylum Bacillota; class Bacilli; order Caryophanales; family Paenibacillaceae; genus Paenibacillus; species Paenibacillus chartarius. Next base: position 22,437 of record NZ_JBHLWN010000109.1, read on the forward strand.
GCTTGAAGCGCGATCTGCGCCCCGGCGAAATTATCGCGCAGGTGATCAAGGCGCAGAAGATGCTGGACGATTCCGGTGAACGCGTATCGAGCATCGTCATTATGGGGATCGGCGAACCGTTTGAAAATTACGACGCCACGATGAAGTTTTTGCGGGTAATGACCCATCCGAAGGGCCTGAATATTGGCCAGCGCCATATTACCGTGTCGACGAGCGGCATCGTGCCGAATATCTATAAGTTCGCCGACGAGAATATGCAGGTGAACCTGGCGATTTCGATTCACGCGCCGAACGACGCGCTGCGCTCGAAGCTCATGCCGGTGAACCGGAGGTTTCCGTTCGCCGATCTGATCGCCGCCTGCAAGTATTACATTGAAAAGACCGGCCGTCGCATCACATTCGAGTATGCGCTGATGGGCGGGGTGAACGACCAGGCGGAGCACGCCGAAGAGCTTGCGCAAGTATTGTCCGGCATGCCGCTGTCCCATGTGAATCTGATTCCCGTCAACTTTGTGGCGGAACGCAACTTCGTTCGTTCGACGAAGAACGATATTTTCAACTTCCAGCGCATTCTCCAGAATCATAAAGTGAACGCCACGATCCGCCGCGAGCAGGGCAGCGATATCGCCGCAGCGTGCGGACAATTAAGGGCCAAGCATCTGGAACTGAAGAAGTAGCGGAGGTGAGCTGTCGAATGCATTTGGTTAGTCGTACCGATATCGGCAACATTCGTCTTGTAAACGAAGACCGCGCGGTCGTCCGGCATGTGCCGGGCGGCTGGTCTGTCGCGGTCGTGGCTGACGGCATGGGCGGTCAGCAGGCCGGCGACGTTGCCAGTCAAATGGCTGTCGACATCATTCAGCGCGAGCTGCAGCGGCTGTCCCCCGAGCTTGCGGCGGACGACTGCGCCGAAGAACTGCGCCGCGCCATTGAAGTCGCCAACGAAAACATATATGAGTTTGCGCTGGGCAGGGAAAATTACCACGGCATGGGCACAACCGTCGTCAGCGCCGTAGCGAACGGACAGACCGCTATAATCGGACATATCGGCGACAGTCGCGCTTACCTGATCAGCGACGCCGGGATGGAACAGCTGACGGAAGACCACTCTCTCGTGAACGAGCTCGTGAAGAACGGTCACATTACGCCTGAGGAGGCTGCTCATCATCCGAGGCGCAATGTGATTATCCGGGCCCTCGGGACGGACCCGACCGTTGAAGTCGATCTGCGCCTGGTGCCGTGGAAGGCCGGTAATTTGCTGCTGTTGTGCAGCGACGGCTTGCATGGGCTTGTCGACGACGATTCGATTCTGGAAGTGGTTCGCGGCGAGCCGGATCTCGACCGGATGGCGCTGCGATTGATTCATAGTGCTCTTGATGCGGGCGGAGACGATAATGTGACGGTTGTCCTAATCAAGAACGGTGCGGAAGGAGGGGATCGGGGTTGATCGGCAAGAAGCTCGGAGGACGCTACGAGATATTGGAGCGCATCGGTGGCGGCGGCATGGCATTGGTTTATTTGGGACTAGATCATTTATTGCATCGCAAAGTGGCCGTTAAGGTGCTGCGCCAGCAATACGTTCACGACGAGGAGTTCATCCGCCGCTTCCGCCGCGAGGCGCAAGCCGCAGCTTCGTTATCCCACCCGAACGTCGTCAGTATTTATGATGTTGGACAAGAAGGCGATATCCATTATATCGTCATGGAGTACATAGAAGGCGTTACGTTAAACGATCTCATTAAAGAGCGTGCGCCGCTGCAGGTCGAGGAAGCGGTCCGGTACGCATCGCAAATTTGCGACGCTCTGGAGCACGCGCATCATAACGAGATTATTCACCGGGACATTAAGCCGCACAACATCCTTATCGGGAAAAACGGGCGCATCAAAGTGACCGATTTCGGCATTGCCCGCGCGGCTACGTCCTCGACCATAACACAGACGGGTTCCGTAGTCGGTTCGGTCCATTACTTCTCGCCGGAGCATGCCAAAGGGACGTCCACCGGGGAAAAATCGGATCTGTATTCGCTAGGCATCGTCCTGTATCAAATGCTGACCGGTCGGCTGCCGTTCCTTGGCGAAAGCCCGATCTCGGTAGCGCTGAAGCATCTGCAGGAGGACGTGGAGGAGCCGCGTTCGGTGAATCCTCTCATTCCGCAGAGCGTCGAAAACATTATTTTGAAGGCCATGCGCAAGAAGCCGGAGGAACGTTATCAGTCGGCAACCGAAATGCTGGCCGACCTGGAGACGTGCCTGCAGCCGGATCGTCGAAATGAGCCGAAAATTATGTTTTGGCACGATGAAGACGGTATCGATGAGGAGAGCACGCGCGTCATTCCGGCCATTCGCCCGAATCAATATACCCTTCCGCCGGAACGGTCGGAGCGAAATGATCGAGCCGAACGCAGCGAGCGTTCCGAGCCTCTCCAGGAGCAGCGGGCCGAGTGGCGCGACGAGCCTGTTCGAAGGCGCGGCTGGATTAAGCCGACGGTGTGGATCGTCATTTTGCTGCTCATATTGGGCGGGATGTGGTACGCGGTCGGCTGGGTGAAATCAATCTTTACGGTGCCGGATATTACGGTCCCTAGCGTTGTCGGTATGAATTCGGCTCAGGCGCAGCTGAAGCTCAAGGAATCGAATCTCGATCCATCGGTGAAGGAGGAGTCGGATGAGAAGGTGCCGAAGGACACCGTCATCCGTCAAGATCCGGAACCGAACATGAAGACGAAGTCGCGCACGGTTACGATTTACGTGAGTACCGGTGCGGCGAAGCAAAAGATGCCAAGCTTGATCGGCTCGAATTTAAAGGATGCGCGCGACAGGCTGCAAGGTCTGGGATTGGATCCCAACACGCAAATTCAGGTGGATTCGGAGTTCTCCGATACGGCGGCGGTTGACACTGTCATGCAGCAGTTTCCGGGCGTCGATGAATCCGTAGATCCGAAGACGGTATCGGTGCGGTTAAAAGTCAGCAAGGGGAAGGAAACGTTCAAGATGCCGGACCTGGTCGGCAAGACGTTGACGGAGGCGCGTAAAATTCTTACCGATAACAAGCTGAAGCTTGACGAAGCCGCGATCAAGTATGAAACAAACTTTACGATGGCCAAGGATAAAGTCGTAAGTCAATTTCCGTATAAAGCTGGCGAGGACGTTTCACCGAACGAAACGATCAAACTGACCGTCTCCAGCGGGCCTCCCGCAGATTCGGGCCAGCTGACCGTACCGGTTACGCTCGAACCGAAGGAAGAAGGCAAAGAATCGACCTTTAAAATTACGGTGAGCGACGCAACCGGCGATAATCTCGATTACAGAACGCTGAAAGCGTCAAAGCCGACATCGGTTGACGTGAAAGTTACGGTAGCGCCGGATAAACGCGCTTCGATTCAAGTGAAGAGAGACAACGAGCTGGTGAATATCGTAACGAAGACGTATCAGGATTACTTAAATCAGCAGTCCAAGCCGGAAACCGGTACCGGAACGCAGCCATCGACGAACGGAACGAAGCCGGGAACCGGCGGAACGACGACACCGGGCGGATCGACGCCGAACGGGCCGGCCACTCCGGCTACGGGCACAGGCGGTACCGCCGCGACATCAGGAGGCCGGAACTGATGGCCAAGGGTATAATCGTGAAAGCTTTAAGCGGCTTTTACTATGTATTGGAAGACGGAAATGAGCTGGCAAACGGAGAGCTAGTGCAGTGCCGCGCGAGAGGCATTTTCAAGAAAAAGGGCTTGAGTCCGCTCGTCGGCGACCGGGTCGAGTTCGAACGTACGGAGAACGGCGAGGGCACGGTAACCGAGGTGAGCCCCAGATCGTCAGAGCTCATCCGCCCTCCGATAGCTAATATGAGAATCGCTTTGCTGGCGTTCTCCGTTGTTGAGCCGGATCTGAATCAACAGCTGCTGGACAAGTTTCTGGTTCATATTGAACATGCGGGACTTACGCCGGTCATCTGCTTTACGAAGCTTGATCTGCTCGAGTCAGCAGCGGACGCACAGCTGTCCGAGGCGGTGAGCAGCGCCGCGTCGCTGTATCGCAGTATCGGCTATGAGATGTTCGAGACGAGCTCCAAGTTCAAGCAAGGCCTGGAGCCGATTGCGGCGCGGCTGGCCGGGGAATTGACCGTCATAGCCGGCCAGTCCGGTGTTGGCAAGTCCTCGCTGCTTAACGCGCTGATCCCGGGTATTGACCTGGAGACGAACGCGATCTCGATGAAGCTCGGCCGAGGCAAGCATACGACCCGACATGTGGAGCTGCTGCCGTTGGGCGGCGGAGGCTGGGTGGCGGATACGCCGGGCTTCAGTCAGCTTGATTTTGCCGAAATCGAGGCGGAGCAGCTCGGCGGCTGCTTTCCGGAATTCGTACCGCTTTCCGAGCAGTGTAAATTCCGCGGATGCCTGCATCTGCACGAACCGAGCTGCGAAGTACGCGCCGCCGCAGAGCGGGGAGGCGTCGCGGCTTCCCGTTACGAGCATTATTTGCAATTCCTGCAAATCATTCGAGACAGGCCAAGGAGGTACTGAACGATGCTGCGTATAGCACCGTCGATATTGTCGGCGGACTTCGCCAAGCTTGGCGAGGAGATCGCTGATGTGGAGCGGGGCGGAGCCGACTGGATTCATGTCGACGTGATGGACGGCCGCTTCGTGCCGAACATTACGCTCGGACCGCTGGTTGTAGAAGCGATTCGGCCGCATACCAAGCTGCCGCTGGACGTGCACTTGATGATCGAGGAGCCGGAGCGTTACATCCCGGCGTTCGCCAAAGCGGGCGCCGATCTGATATCGGTGCATGTAGAGGCGTGCCGTCATCTGCACCGCACGCTGGACCTGATCCGGGAGCAGGGCGTCCGTACGGGCGTCGTGCTGAACCCGGCAACGCCGCTGACGACGATCGAGCATGTGCTCGACGAATCGCTTGATCTTGTTCTGCTGATGACGGTAAATCCCGGCTTCGGCGGCCAGAAATTCATACATAACGTACTCCCGAAAATCCGTAATCTGCGCGCCGCGGCCGACGAGCGCGGTTTACGCGGCCTGCACATCGAGGTTGACGGCGGCGTGAACGAATCGACGGCGCCTCTCGTCGTCGAAGCGGGGGCCGATGTACTTGTCGCCGGCAACGCCGTCTTCGCCGAGCCTGACCGGGCCGATGCGATCCAAAGGCTTCGAGTCCGTTAACCAGACGCCAAAGCGGCTGCCTTCATCAACACGAATGATGAAGGCAGCCGCTTTCTTTTTTGCAGCTTAACGTACCCGGCGAGCCGTGATATAGCGGGTTTTCCAGTACGAATCGGTAAACTTCGAGATGCTTACTCCTTTGCTGGGCGAATTGGAAATGAATTGCCCGCCGCCGACATAGATGCCGACGTGATCGATTCTTCCCGGCGTACCGACGCTGAAGAAAACGAGATCGCCCGGCTGCAGCCGCGATTTCGGCACAAATACGCCGGCTTTGGCTTGCGCTCGGCTTCCCCAAGGAATTGTGATGCCGACGCGTTTGAACACGTATTGCGTGTATGCGGAGCAGTCGAATTGAAGTCTGCCCGGATTGCGAACTCCATAGCGATAGGTGACTTTGCCAAGGTACGATTTTGCCGTTGAAACGATTTGAGCTCCTGTTCTTGCGCTCTGCGTATAGGTTGATGCAGCGGCTGCGGAATCAGCACCGGCCGACATGCCGGTCAAGAGGGCGACAGCCACGGATAACGCGACCGACCATTTGTACAAAGGGGTCTTTCTGATCATCATGTTCCGTGTCCTCCTTCAACGATGTCTTGAACTTGGCGTTTCGTTGCCTGAGAACAGGTTAACACAAACATCCGGTGCTATATTTTGTCAGAATGCGTCCCGGAGCAGACCCCGTATGCGTTGAACCGCTCTTGATGAGAATTCGATTAGAACGAAATGAGAAAAATCCCTTGACAAGCCCCGGAGGGCTGCACAAGCTGCCAAGGAATAAGCTCATCCCTGACGGCATATAGATGTACACGAGAGCCGGACCTCTTGCATGCATCAATCTCTGGAGTCGTTACGGGGCAGCGGCTGCGCAGCGGTGTTAGGACCGCCTGTATGTTTTGCCGGGATGATCCAAGCACGTTTTCGCTGGGTGGGCATATATTGTCAGTAACGAATTAAGAGTTTGCTACAGGCGAACTTTGGAGGAGGGGTAGAGGATGAAATTTTACACGATCAAACTCCCGAAGTTTTTGGGAGGTTTCGTCAAAGCCGTACTTAACACGTTCAGCAAAAACTAGCCGCTGTCTGTGCCGTTTCGCGTACTTACGCACCATAGCGCCCATGCGTACTTCATGAAGCGAGGCTTGCAGCGGCTGAATGGCTGCAACGCAAAAAAAAGCACCGGCATCCGGTGCTTTTTGCTGCTTCTGTTGGGAAGAATAACGATTAAACGCGGGCGATCTTGCCGGACTTCAGCGCACGAGCGCTGACGTATACGCGCTTAGGCTTACCATCAACCATGATGCGCACCTTTTGCACGTTAACGCCCCAAGTACGACGGTTTTTGTTGTTCGCGTGGGAAACGTGGTTTCCCGTTCCACGGGATTTGCCGGTAATGAAACATTTGCGGGACATGACTCCACCTCCTCCAAGTATCGCTGCAAACCTGTCACTGGTAGGACGGTTTCTTGCTTCAGCTAAGACACACTTAACCATAATAGCATAATAAAATTAGCAGAGTCAACGCAATTCGTCGGGATTTGACGTTTATTTCTTTTGTCGATTAGTGTACAATGACATTAGTCCGTCTACCCAAAGGAAAGCTCCCCAAGAAGGAGAGGAACGCAGATGACGATCGAACTCACGCAAGAACTTGGCAAAGTACTGATCACGAACGATGTGGTGGCGAATTTGGCGGGTTCCGCAGCGCTCGAATGCTACGGACTTGTCGGCATGGCCTCCCGCAAGCAGTTGAAGGACGGCATTGCCGAGCTGCTTGGACGAGATAACCTAAGCCGCGGTGTGGAAGTGCGCCGCGAACAAGATAAGGTTGAAATCGATTTATATATTATTGTCAGTTACGGCACGAAAATCTCCGAAGTCGCTCATCAGGTGCAGAACCGCGTGAAGTATGTGCTTAACGACGTCATTGGGCTGCAGGTCGATGGAGTTAATATTTTCGTGCAAGGGGTCCGCGTTGCCCGTTAGCCCCTAGCGCTCACCTATGGAAGGAGACTACTAGATTGAGTAAGCGCTTTAGTTCTTTGAACGGCCACGATTTCATGGAGCTCGTGTTCGCAGGCGCGGATGCGCTGCGCACCCACGCCGAGAACGTGAATGCCTTGAACGTGTTCCCGGTCCCGGACGGAGATACCGGAACAAATATGAATTTGACCGTGACCTCCGGTGTGGAGGAGCTTCGCAAACGTCCTTCGTCACACCTGGGGAAAGCGGCCGAAGCCTTGTCCAAGGGGCTGCTCATGGGTGCGCGCGGCAATTCCGGCGTAATCTTGTCCCAGCTGTTTCGCGGCTTCGCCAAAGGTGTTCAAGAACTGGAGTCGGCGAATGTACAGCAGTTTGCGGCAGCGCTGCAGAATGGCGTCGACACGGCTTACAAGGCGGTCGTCAGGCCTGTGGAAGGCACGATTCTGACCGTTTCCCGCGAAGCGGCCAAACACGGCCTGCAAGTAGCCAAGCGCGCTTCCGACATACTCGAACTGATGGAGGAAGTGCTGGATAAGGGCAAGGAGACGCTCGCGAGAACGCCGGATATGCTGCCGGTGCTGAAGCAGGTCGGTGTCGTCGATGCGGGAGGACAAGGCCTTATTTATATTTATGAGGGTTTTCTGGCCGTACTCCGCGGAGATAAAGCGCCGACAGGCATTGCGCCCGTTGCCGCTTTCGCTTCATTCGCCGAGCCCGGGGCCGTTGCAGGCCGTAATTTGGCGGCCGAGCTTCATGGGCAAGGCGGGCACGAGCCAAAGCGAGCACAAGCGAAGATGAGTGCCGAAGATATCGAGCATGGCTATTGCACGGAGTTTATGCTTCACGTGACGCCGGGCAAAACAAAGGGCTTTACATTTGAAGAAGGCAAATTCCGCCAGCAGCTTAGCGAATTCGGGGACTCGCTTCTGGTCGTATCCGACGATGAGCTTGTCAAAGTGCATATTCACGCGGAGCTTCCGGGCGACGTGATGAATCTGGCGATGAAATACGGCGATTTGAGCCGGATCAAGATTGAAAATATGCGCGATCAGCACGCTCATATCATTATGGAGGAAGCTGCGGACAATGCGGAAGAGGCGGCATACGGGCTGCCGATTACGCCGGTAAACGCCTATGCCAAAGCTTCTGCGGCACGCAAGCCATTCGGCTTTGTTGCCGTTGCCATGGGTGACGGCATTTCGGAAATATTGACGAGCGTCGGTGTTGACGTCGTCCTGTCCGGAGGGCAAACGATGAATCCGAGTACGGAGGATATCGTGAATGCAGCCCGCAGCATTGAGGCGGATACGGTGTTTGTATTGCCTAACAACTCCAATATTATTTTAGCAGCCCAGCAAGCTGTGGAACTGATAGAAGACAAACAGATCGTCGTCATTCCGACCAAGACGATTCCGCAGGGCCTTGCAGCGGTGCTGGCATTCCAGGAAAATGCCGATGCCAAGCGCAACGAAGCTGCGATGAAGGATGCGCTGACCCGTATCGTCTCCGGGCAAGTGACATTTGCCGTGCGCGATACGACGATCGACGGGATGGAGATCAAGGAAGGCGAATTTATCGGGATCCGCGAAGGACAGATCGTTGCCTCCGAACCGGTGCTGCTGGACGCTTGCAAGAAGCTGCTCGGCGCGATGATAACGGAGGACAGCGAAATTGTCACGATTCTGACGGGGGCCGACGCAAAGGAAGAAGATACGGAGGCACTCGCCGCTTATATTGCGGAAGCGGCGCCGTCGGTCGAAGTGGAGACGCATCCGGGCGGACAGCCGCTCTATGCTTATATTTTCTCGGTGGAGTAGCTAGCTTAAGGAGGCGTTCGCATGAGCCGGATTCGTTTAGTGACCGATAGTACGGCGGATATTCCGCAGCCGCTGCTGGAACGGCTTAATATCACCATGGTGCCGCTCAAAATTCATTTTGGTGACGAAGCCTATCTTGACGGCGTTACCCTGAGATCGGACCAATTCTACGAGAAGCTGACCGCGTCCGCGACGCTGCCGACGACGTCGCAGCCGTCGCCGCTGGAGTTTCTCGATACGTATAAGAAAATTATTGAAGAGGAAGGGCCGGACGTACAGATCGTTTCGGTTCATCTCTCTTCCGCTTTGAGCGGCACGTACCAGTCGGCCGTATTGGCAAAATCGATGCTGGAAGGCGAAGAACAGGTGACGGTTGTCGACTCCAAGTCGGCATCCTACGGGATTGGCGCTCTAGTCGTTGCTGCGGCTGAAGCCGCTAAGGACGGCGCCGGACTGGATACTTGCCTGGAGCTGATTCGTCGGATGCGCGAGCAGTTTCATATTTATTTTCTGGTGGATACGCTGGAATTTCTCAAGAAGGGCGGCCGCATCGGCAAAGCTTCCGCCATTCTCGGCGCACTGCTGAACATCAAGCCGATCTTGTCCATCGACAAAGACGGAGAGGTAGCTGCAGTCGATCGGATACGCGGACACAAGAAGGCGATGTCGCGCATGGTGGAGATGCTCGAAGCCGACTTGAGCGGAGTTCCGATTCAGCTTCATATCGCGCATGCGAACCATCCCGAGGCGGCAGCGGAGCTTGAAGCGTTGATCCGGGAGCGGATTCCTGTCGATAAGGTCAGTTACGTTACGCTGGGCCCTGTTATCGGCGCTCATACCGGTCCTGGAGTCGTTGCGGCGTTTGTGTGCCCTGTTGAAGTATAACGAGGGGGAGGCTGCCTGGCGGCCTGCCCTCTGGAGGTCTTATGAGAGATTTATACCAAATTCCGGTCAGTGAAGTCCGCGGCGTGGGGAAGGAAAAGGCGGCGGAGCTTGCCGAATTCGGAATCCGCTCCGTGGGTGACCTGATTGAATATTATCCGTTCCGGTACGAGGATTACTCCATTCGCGATTTGTCCCAAGTGAAGGATGGAGAGAAAATTACGATTCAAGGTACGCTTGCCAGCGATCCCGTCCTCCAGATGTACGGCCGTTCGAAATCTCGAATGCTGTGCAAAGTGGTCGTGGATCGTTTTTTTATAAGCGCGGTTTGGTTTAATCAGAAGTTTCTGAAAGACAAGCTGTCGTCCGGTCTGGAGCTCGTCTTGACGGGCAAATGGGACCAGAAGCGGCTTCAAATTACCGTGTCCGAGACGGAATTTCCCGGCAAACGGAACGCAAATGCGGGAACGCTGCAGCCGGTATACTCCGTCGGCGGAGCCATCACCCAGAAGTGGATCCGTAAAGCGATCTCCCAGGCGCTGCAGCAGTTCGGGGCGCTCGTACGCGAGGTGCTGCCCGAGTTTCTCCTGCGCAAATACGATCTAATGCCGCGTAGTGAAGCGATTTCCGCCCTGCATCATCCGGACGGGACGGAGCACGGCCAGCGTGCGCGCCGGCGCATTGTCTATGAGGAGCTGTTCTTGTTTCAGCTGAAGCTGCATGCGTTCCGGGCGGTGAACCGGTCGCGGACGGACGGCTTGGCGCAGCAGGTCGATCTGCCGAAGGTGCGGGCTTTCGTGCGGGCGCTTCCGTTCACGCTTACGGAATCGCAGAAGAACGTACTCGCCGATATATTGCGTGACTTGCAAGAGCCTTACGCGATGAACCGGCTTCTGCAAGGAGATGTCGGAGCGGGGAAGACGGTTGTGGCCGCGGCAGCGTTATATGCTGCCTATACCGCAGGCAATCAAGGCTCGCTCATGGTGCCTACCGAAATTCTTGCCGAGCAGCACAAGCGGTCGCTCGACAAGCTGTTTGAACCTTACGGCATTCAAACCGCTTTGCTGACCGGATCGCTCACGGACAAGCAGCGCCGTGAAGTTCTCGCGTCTTTGCAGATGGGGCTTATCGATGTTGTAGTCGGCACGCATGCGCTCATTCAGGAGGATGTGTTTTTTCGGCGACTCGGTCTTGTCGTCACCGACGAACAGCATCGCTTCGGCGTCCAGCAGCGAAGCATTTTGCGCCGCAAGGGGATGAACCCGGATGTCCTTACGATGACGGCGACACCGATTCCGCGGACGCTGGCGATCACCGCGTTCGGCGATATGGATGTTTCGACGCTTCGTGAGCTGCCGAAGGGCCGCAAGCCGATCGAGACTTACTGGGTCAAGCATTCAATGCTGGAACGGGTACTCGGCTTCATCGCAAGGGAAGCGGAGGCCGGACGGCAATCCTATGTGATCTGTCCGCTCATCGAAGAATCCGAGAAGCTGGATGTGCAAAATGCGATCGACGTCCATGTTCAGCTTCAGCAGCATTTTCCGAGCTTGCGGGTCGGGCTGCTCCACGGACGGATGAGCGCAGCCGAGAAGGATGAAGTCATGCGGGCGTTCAAAGATAACGGGCTGCATGTGCTTGTGTCGACAACGGTAATCGAGGTCGGTGTTGATGTACCGAACGCCACGCTGATGGTCATCTATGATGCGGACCGGTTCGGGTTGTCGCAGCTGCACCAGCTGCGCGGACGGGTTGGACGCGGCGAGCATCAATCGTACTGCGTGCTGATTTCTGATCCAAAGACGGACGTCGGCAAGGAGCGGATGAAAGCGATGACGGAGACGAACGACGGCTTCGAGATTGCACGCCGCGATCTCGAGCTGCGCGGACCGGGCGATTTCTTCGGAACGAAGCAGAGCGGCATGCCGGATTTTCGCGTGGCGGACTTGTCGCTCGACTTTGAGACGATGGAGCGGGCCCGCGACGATGCCGCCGCGCTTGTGGCCGATTCGGAGTTTTGGACTGCGGCCGTGTACATACCGCTTCGCGATTATTTGCAGCGGCAGCAGCTGTTTGAAGGGGACCCGCTCGATTGAATGTGTATGTAAGAAGAAGCGCCGCGCGATTCTAAGCAGCGGCGCTTTATTCATACGATAAACCACGGAGGTGGTTATCGTGCAAAATTTTCGCGATTACGGCATTGACCCTGCTCTTGTGGAGCGGCTTAAGAAGAAGGCGAAGAAGCAGCCGGGGCGCGAACGCGTGAAGCGGATTGCCGAAGGCGTGACGAAGATGGATTTGCAAAACGCGGTTACCGTTCGCAAGCTGATCGGCCGCGTATCAAGTACGCTCGGCGAGCCGATCTCTCCTGAGCAGCAGGACCGGATGACCCGCTTCATTGTCGATCAAGAAATCGATCCGAATAATGCGCTGCATATGATCAAGCTATATGCCATGTTTCGCAAGCTTTAGGTGTGTGATATACTGCACCACATCCAAAAATATACCAATCGGCTCCGCTCCAAGCGGTATCGCATCATTCGCGTATTAAAATTGGGATCGGTCGTCCCGTTTGCGCCGATGAGAGGTTCCGGCGTTCTGTATCAACGGCCGGCAGCAGGCAAGATCGTCAAGGTGACCGGCCTCCCGGTAAGTTCGATACCGTCAATGGCTTCCGCAAGCGTCTGTATACCCAAGGCACGGGTGTCAAGACCGTCGTCCTTGTTGCCGGCTGGGGAACGGCCGGTCCGCACGTCGACTTCTCCCCGCTGTATGGCGGCTATTCGCCGTATGTCCAAATCGTTGTCTACGACCGGTCCGGTTACGGTAACGGCGGCGCAACCGGGGCAGGAAGCCTCCTTATGTATTGGCCGGACATTCGCTTGACGCCCAGGAAGCCATATGATATGCGCAGAGGTACCGAAGGATGTGGTAGGGCTGATTCTGAGCTGCCGGGATCATTCGGTAGCTGAAAAGATTTTGGAAGAAAGTTGTACAAGCGCCTGCTCATATACTGGTAACGATCTACCAAATGAGAGGGCGGATAACGATGGCAGCATGCAATGCGTGGACGTATCGCAATGTGACGCCGGGCGTATTTCAATCGCTGCAGGCGCTAGGACGGCGGCAGGGCTTTTCCATTCCGGGGACGCCTTCGGGAAGCTTCAACATTAAGGTGGCAGGCATGCAGGTCGGCTTTCAATACGGCTGGGACAGCCGCAGCGGAACGCTGCTGCTGACTTGCGTTTCCAAGCCGATGCTGGTCGGCTGTGGAACGATCAAAGGATTCGCGGACAAAATTTTTACGGAAGCCGGCGCCGCGGTTGGCTGACCATCATCTTGACGGACCGATTCACACAAAAAAAGATCGCTCGTCTCGCAGGTAGCGGGTCGGCGATCTTTTTTTGTTTTACAGCAGCGAATTAGTGATAGCGAGGCGGATCATCGTCGCGTTTGGTGCCGTGGATAACCCGGTAGCGCGCCTTGCGGTGCCGTTTGCCGTCGTCTTTACGGTACATGGTTACTTTTCTCCATGTGGAAGGCGGAAATTTATACAGTAGGAATATCGCGCCGAGCACGAGGATCGGAATAAAGATGGTGGTCAGGCTGAAGAGCAAACCGATCGCAAGCAGTCCGAAAATGATATACGTTCCGATAGAGTAGCGGCCTCTCATGAGAAAACCTCCTTCATCATGCAGTCATACGTTATTGTGCGGAGAGGCGGTCGACTTCCCGCATCCGGTTGAACGATGCAATGGACACCTCAACCTGTGAATTGTCGGGCTCCTTCGTCGTCAGCTTCTGGAGCCATAGTCCGGGATATCCTAAATACCGCAGCACCGGAACGTCCCGCAAGGAGTTCGTGAAGCGCAGCACTTCATAGGAAACGCCAATGACGACCGGGAGCAGGATGAGCCGCTGGACGACGCGTTCCCACAGCGTTTCGTAAGGGACCAGCGAATAAATGAGCACGCCGACGATGACCGTGAAGACGATAAAGCTGGAGCCGCACCGGTAATGCAGAGTGCTGAATTTTTGTACGTTCTCGACCGTTAGCTCGACACCGGCTTCGTAAGCGGAGATGACTTTATGCTCGGCGCCATGGTATTGAAACAGACGTTTGATCATCGGCGTCAAGGAAATCGCGTAAATGTAGCCGACCAACAGCACTATCTTGATGACGCCTTCAATTAGCGTATGGCCGACGCGGCTCTCGAACATGTGACCGAACAGCGCCTGCTCGATAAAGACCGGCACGAGCGTGAATACGAATTTGCCGAACAGGAATGACAGAACGCCGACAAAGGCGACGCCAAGCAGCATGGACAGACTGAAGCCGGCTTTGGCTTCGACTTCCTCCGGAATCTCATTCTCGCCTTCGGCGAATTTCTCCGCGGAGAAGTTGAGATGGGCCGCGCCCTTCGCACTGGCTTCGATAATACCGACAATGCCGCGGATGAGCGGAATTTTTTTAAGCGAGTTCACCCAGGCTTTATCTTGCTTCGGCACTTCCAGGAAGTCGATCGTCTGATCCTTCCTGCGCACCGCGGTCACGTGTACGGTTTGGCCTGCGAACATAACGCCTTCAATCACGGCCTGACCGCCGTAAATCGCTGTAGGTTGCGACAATGAGGACACCTTCTTTTTTATGAATTACGGTATGGCTCTATTGTAGCGAATTCGGACGCCATTTGCCACCGCGGCGGTTACGGGAAACGTCTCCTGCGCATACTAAAGGCTGCCATCCTTGGCTTCGGGCAGTTGATTCAGGATTAAAAAGGGGAGTGACTTGCGGATATGTCGGAAACGTATACGAGGCACATTCGGAATTGGAGTGAAAACAAGAAACCGACAAACCGGTGGCTGTTTGGGGCTTACATCGGCTTTTTTGCCGGGCTCATTTGGGGGGGCTTGCGGATTGTTGAATATTATTTTCGCTTTACCGATGTCGTACCCGGGTTTCTGGTCGAGTTTTTTTTCCGGCACGACTTTTTGACCACGCCGTGGGGAGGCGTAGTCGGATGGGGGGCTTTCATCATATTTTCCATCGTTGCGGCGGAGCTGTATGCGGCGTTTCTATTTAAAGTGAAAGGCCCCTGGATCGGACTGATGTACGGCTTGTTATGGTGGGGACTTCTGTATTTATTGGTTGGCCCGATGACCGGCATGCTGCCGTGGCTTTACGAGATCGGCTGGAATTCGATCATTACCGACGTATGCTTGTATGCCCTGTGGGGTTTGTTTATCGGGTACTCCATTTCCGTTGAATTTACCGACGAGCGGAACCGCGAATCGGATAACGTGCTGGGCAGCTTGCTGAAGTGACTATACACGATGAAGCAACTTATGGTAAAATGGGCATCGGTTATTTATGAGCTTTCATGCGATCGGGAGGCCTGCCGGTGAATAAGGTGCTCGTGTTAAACGGACCCAATCTGAATATGCTCGGCATTCGCGAGCCCGGAGTGTACGGGAGCGTGACGCTGAAGACGATTGAGGAGCAGGTTGCTCGGCTGGCCGCAGAATTGGGTCTTGAAGTCGAGTTCTTTCAGTCGAATCACGAAGGTGCCCTGATCGACCGTATTCATGCCGCATACGGAACGGTGCAAGGAATCATAATCAATCCGGGGGCTTTCACCCACTATTCGTATGCGATCCGGGATGCGCTATCGGCGGTTCAGCTGCCGGCTGTAGAGGTGCATATTTCCAACATCCATAAGCGCGAAGAGTTTCGGCACCATTCGGTTACCGCTCCGGTCGTTGTCGGACAAATCGCCGGCTTCGGCGCTTTCGGTTACGAGCTAGGCTTACGGGCGCTGCATCACTATTTCTCACAAGAAAAGAACGGGTGATTGATATGTACGTACAGCGTTTGGAACGGCTTCGCGCCTTGATGTCCGAGCTCTCCGTCGATGCGATGCTCATCGCAAGCGATGTGAACCGGACCTATATGACTGGCTTTGTCGGCACGGCCGGTTTCGTTGTGGTCACGGACCGGAGAGCGGTGCTGTTGACCGATTTCCGCTACGTGACACAAGCCGGTCAGCAAGCGCCGGATTATGAGATCGTCGAGCACGCAGCCGGCAAGCACATGGACAAAATTCACGAGCTTCTCCGGGAAGAAGGCGTCAAGCGGCTCGGCTTCGAGCAGCAGCATGTGTCTTACGGCGCTTATGTCGCTTATTCGGCAGCGCTGCAGGGTGTAGAGCTCGTGCCGACGGACCGCGTCGTCGAGAAGCTGCGGATGATCAAAGACGCCAACGAGCTGCAAATTATGCAGGAAGCGGCGGAGCTTGCGGACCGGACGTTCAGCCACATTTTGACCAAGCTGAAGCCGGGCGTGAAGGAGCTCGACATCGCACTGGAAATCGAAATGTTCATCCGGTCTAACGGCGGAACCTCCACATCGTTCGATACGATCGTCGCCTCCGGCGAACGGTCGGCGCTGCCGCACGGCAGAGCCAGCGAGAGGGTGCTTCAGAAGGACGAGTTTGTCAAATTGGACTTCGGCGCGTATTATAAAGGATATTGCTCGGATATTACGCGTACGGTCGTTCTTGGCAAGCCTACCGACAAACACAGAGAAATTTACGACCGGGTGCTGGAAGCTCAGCTCTCCTGCCTGAACGGGCTGAAGCCGGGCATGACAGGCCGCGAGGGCGACGCACTGGCCAGGGACATCATTGTGAAATACGGCTTCGGCGACAATTTCGGGCACGGCACCGGCCACAGTCTCGGCATGGAAATCCATGAATCGCCGCGGCTGTCGACAGGTGACGAAACCGTGCTTGAGCCCGGTATGACGATGACGGTCGAGCCCGGCATTTACTTGCCCGGCTTCGGCGGCGTGCGCATCGAAGACGATGTAGTCTTTACGGAGACCGGCATCCGCATTCTTACCCAATCGACGAAGCAATTCATTATACTCGACTAACCGTCAGGAGGAACTCCAGTGATTTCAGTCAACGATTTTAAGACAGGCTTGACCATTGAAGTAGAGGGCGATTTGTTTACCGTTATCGATTTCCAGCACGTGAAGCCAGGCAAGGGTGCCGCATTCGTGCGCTCCAAGCTGAAAAACCTGCGCAACGGCAATACCGTTGAGCGTACGTTCCGCGCCGGCGAGAACGTAAATCGTGCGCAGATCGAGCACCGTGAGATGCAGTTCCTGTACAATACAGGCAATGAGTATACGTTCATGGATACCTCTACATACGATCAAATTACGCTGGACAAGAAACAGCTGGAGTGGGAAGTTAATTTCCTGCTGGAGAATATGAACATTAAGATCGCTGAGTATCAGGGCGAAATTCTCGGTATTCAGCTGCCGAACTCCGTTGAGCTGAAGGTTGTTGAAACCGAGCCGGGCATCAAGGGCAACACGGCAACGGGCGCAACGAAGAACGCGAAGCTCGAAACCGGTCTGAACGTTCAGGTGCCGCTGTTCATTAACGAAGGCGACGTTCTGCTGATCGGCACGAACGAAGGCAACTATATCTCCCGCGCATAATTTGCGTAGTGTCGGAGAACCCCTTGCATGGATCGGATGATCTGTGCGAGGGGTTCTTTTGCTATTTGGTGTCTGAAAGTATTTGTTTTTTCAATGAAGTCCGAACGACGGGAGGGTGCAAGGCTTTCTTGAGGCTTATTTTACCAGTCATGGCCCAAACGGGCGTTGTAGGTAGTGTGGAGGAATGAGGCGGAGCGGGGTGTGGCGCAACAAGGACCAAAAGGGCGTAGTTGGCAGTGTGGAGGAGCGAGGTGCATAGCAACAAGGCCCAAGAGGGCGTTGTTGGCGGTGTGGAGGAGCGAGGTGCGGTGTAACAAGGCCCAAACGGGCGTTATTGGTAGTCTGGAGGAGTGAGAGGCGGCGCAACAAAGCCCAAACGGGCGTTATTGGTAGTCTGGAGGAGTGAGAGGCGGCGCAACAGAGCCCAAACGGGCGTTATTGGTAGTCTGGAGGAGTGAGAGGCGGCGCAACAGAGCCCAAACGGGCGTTATTGGTAGTCTGGAGGAGCGAGTTGCGGCACAACAAGGCCCAAACGGGCGTTGTTGGTAGTGTGGGGGAGTGAGAGGAAGCACAACAAGGCCCAAACGGGCGTTATTGGTAGTCTGGAGGAGTGAGAGGCGGCGCAACAAAGCCCAAACGGGCGTTATTGGTAGTCTGGGAGTGAGAGGCGGCGCAACAAAGCCCAAACGGGCGTTATTGGTAGTCTGGAGGAGCGAGTTGCGGCACAACAAGGCCCAAACGGGCGTTATTGGTAGTCTGGAGGAGCGAGTTGCGGCGCAACAAGGCCCAAAAGGGCTTTGTTGGTAGTCTGGAGGAGTGAGAGGCGGCGCAACAAAGCCCAAAAGGGCGTTGTTGGCGGTGGGGGCAAGTGAGATGGCACGCAACAGGTATCCGAAGGACGTCCGTGCGGGCGAGCTAATTATCTTAAGTCTTCCAACTTGATATTAGGACTGAGAGTATAGCTGTATATTCTCTTGGTTCCTTTGCCAGCCGTAATAAGTGCCCCTTTGGCAACCAAGGTCTGCATAATTTTGCGGGACCGTTTGTCTGGAATACAGAGAGCTTCGGCTGCTTCCTTGGGCGTTACATGCGATCCTTTACGAACCGTCAGCCGTAACACCTCACGTTCTTCAATTGTCCACGAGCGTTTTGCTTCCGCCGTCGTTCCGAGCCATTTCCCCAAAAATTGCTGAATCATTTGCTGGCACATACGTGGACGTTCATTCACCATATCGTAGGAAAAGCGCAAAATCAGCCAATCATCTAAAATCAGATGATTTTGCCGTATACATTGGTCGGCAAACTGATCTCTAGTAATGTTCTGCAGATGAGGACCGTAACCGTCAATTTCAATTGCCAGCTTGAGCGGACCGCATATGTACACAAAGTCGATGAATCGCTTCCCGTCACGAAAATCATTCACCTCATATTCCGGGATCAGACCGTGAAAATGACCGTACGCCGGCCACCACACTTTCTCAAGAAACAACTTCTCGGCATGGCCTAGTCCTTTCGCCAATCTTCGTTTCGCCTCGCTTTGGCGTGACGAAACGTGATGATCTAGCCATTGCTGGAATGCTTCGGAAAAAAACATACAACAACCTCCGCTAGAAAATAAAAAAGCCGCCTACGAATCAGGTATACCCTGACCTCGCAGACGGCGTGTGCTTCACGACCGTTAATAACGTTGTGCTTATCACTGGCATTGCATAAAAGTTATCACGAAAAACCCACATTAAATATTTACTAATAATGT
>NZ_JBHLWN010000110.1:0-92306 GCF_042432825.1 Paenibacillus chartarius
TGTATTAGGCACGCCGCCAGCGTTCGTCCTGAGCCAGGATCAAACTCTCCAATAAAGTTTGAATCATAAGCTCTGAAACATAACACTTGCGTGTTGTATTACTTAAACCTCTCACTCGTCATTCAGTTTTCAAGGAGCAATCGACAGCAGCCGAAGCCGCTAACTTTGGTGCTTTATGTCGTCCGTCTCAGCGGCGACTTTTATAAGATACCACAGACGCTGCTACGATTGCAAGCGCAATTTACAAACTATTTACTGGTATTGAAAAATGGGGCCCGCAGGCCCCATTCCCAACACCATTACTCGCCTTGCCGTTCCCGCATCAGCGGGAATAACAATACGTCGCGGATGGACGGAGCATCGGTGAGCAGCATGACCAAACGGTCGATGCCGATCCCGAGGCCGCCGGTAGGCGGCATGCCGTACTCAAGTGCCCGGATGAAATCCTCATCCATCATATGCGCCTCGTCGTTTCCTTGTTCCCGCTCCTTGAGCTGCGCTTCGAACCGCTCCCGCTGATCGATCGGGTCATTCAATTCCGTAAACGCATTGGCATGCTCGCGCGCCACGATAAACAGCTCGAAGCGGTCCGTGAAGCGCGGATCGTCGGCATTTTTCTTGGCGAGCGGCGAAATGGCGGTCGGGTGACCGAAAATAAACGTAGGCTGAATCAGCGTTTCTTCGACGAAATGCTCGAAGAACGCATTCACGATGTGGCCGAACGTATGCGAAGGCTCGACCGGCACTTTATGCTCCTTGGCCAAGCGGTGCGCTTCCTCATCGGACATCTCCGCCCAGAAATCGACGCCGACCACTTCCCGAATGGCATCGACCATATGAACGCGGCGCCACTCCGGCTCCAGATTCACTTCATGGCCTTGATATTGAATCTTCGTCGTACCCAGCACTTCGCGAGCGATATGAGCGATCATCTCTTCCGTCAGCTTCATGATATCGCGGTAATCGGCATACGCCTCATACAGCTCGATCATTGTAAACTCCGGATTGTGGCGCGTCGAAATGCCTTCGTTGCGGTATACGCGGCCGATCTCGTACACCTTCTCCAGACCGCCGACAATAAGCCGCTTCAGATGCAGCTCGATGGCAATACGCATATACAGCTGCATGTCGAGCGCATTGTGATGCGTAATGAACGGACGCGCGGAAGCGCCGCCGGCGATAGCATGCAGCGTAGGCGTCTCGACCTCCAAGTAGCCGCGGCTGTCCAAATACCGGCGCATCGACTGAATAATCCGGGAACGGGCAATAAACGTCTGCTGAACATCCTGGTTCATGATCAAGTCGACGTAACGCTGGCGGTAGCGCAGCTCGACGTCCTTCAACCCATGATACTTCTCCGGCAAAGGCAGCAGCGACTTCGTCACAAATTCGAGCGATTGTACCTTAACGGACGTCTCGCCGGTTTTCGTCTTAAACACGACGCCGCGAACACCGACCAAATCGCCGATGTCGAGCAGGTCGAACGCTTGGTACGCCTTGTCGCCCACCGCATCTTCGCGCACGTAAATCTGGATTTTGCCGGTAATGTCTTGAATGTGTGCGAAGCTGGCTTTCCCCATCCCTCGCTTCTGCATAATCCGGCCGGCAACGCTGACGACCGGCTGCGACGCTTCCAGCTCTTCTTTGCTGGTGCCGTCGTAAGCGTCCAACACTTGCTTCGCATGGTGCGTCTGCTCAAACTTTTGCCCGAACGGGTCCACGCCCAAGCCGCGCAGCTCGTCCAGCTTGTCCCGGCGAATTTGCAGCAGCTCGCTTAATTCTTTACTCTCCGTCTCTTGACTCACAATAAACACTCCTATCGGGGGGTATAAACGGTGAAAAAAGCTTCCTGTAGGGAAGCTTTCTTATCAATCCGATTACTTCTTCTGAATATCGATAATTTGATATTGAATGACGCCGGCCGGAACGTTGACATCTACAGTAGCACCGCGGGATTTGCCCAGAATCGCCTTGCCGACCGGACTCTCGTTCGAGATCTTGTTCTGGAACGGGTCCGACTCTGCGGAGCCGACAATCGTATATTCAATCGTATCACCGAATTCAAGATCCTTCAACGTAACGGCACAGCCGACGCTGACGACATCGGTACCGACTTCGTCGTCGTTAATAATACGTGCGTTGCGGAGCATCTTCTCCAGCGTAATAATGCGCCCTTCGATAAAAGCTTGTTCGTTCTTCGCATCCTCGTACTCGGAGTTCTCGCTGATATCGCCGTAGCCGATCGCTACCTTAATCCGCTCCGCCACCTCCCGGCGCTTCACGGATTTGAGATGCTCAAGCTCTTCTTCCAGCTTCTTCAGACCTTCTTGGGTGAGAATAACCTGCTTCTCGTTCATTTCACCGATCTCCCGTCCTGTGAAAGAGTCAACTGCGTATATCTTGCCATTCACGTATCCTTAATATATTACCGGATAACCCCATCATGACTCGGTTTATTGCCTGATTATATTGCAACCGCTACCGATTGTCAAACATAGGGAAATCGCCCAATTGGGCGCCGCACAGCCTTAATAGACAACTGCCGTGTCGGCTTCGGCGTCGGATATTTGAACGGAGGATGCGTCGACTGAAGCAACAAAGTCCTGCAGGATACGCACCATCTCATCGCGCTTTGTCTCTTCCATGATGACGTCCTTCACACGTGCGGCACCCGGCATTCCTTTCAAATACCAAGCCAGATGCTTGCGCATTTCGCGCACGGCCGTGTATTCGCCCTTGAGCGCAACCAGCCGGTCCATATGCAAAATCGCAATCCGGATTTTTTCCGCCGGAGCCGGCTCGGGCAGCAGCTCGCCCGATTGCAAATATTGCACGGTTCGGTACAGCATCCACGGGTTGCCGAGCGCACCGCGGCCGATCATGATCCCGTCGACGCCGCTTTCGTCGAGTCGCCGCTTGGCTTCCTCCGGTGTGGAGATGTCGCCGTTCCCGATCACAGGAATGCTCACGGACTGCTTGACTTCCTTGATGACGTCCCAATCCGCCCGGCCGGTGTACAGCTGCTCCCTCGTACGTCCGTGAACGGACACGGCGGCGCCGCCCGCGCGCTCTACGGCCTTGGCGTTCTCAACTGCGTAAATATGCTCATGATCCCAGCCGATGCGCATCTTGACCGTCACCGGCTTGGAGACAGACGCCACAACCGCGGATACCATCTCCTCAATCTTACCCGGGTCGAGCAGCCAACGGGCGCCGGCGTCGCATTTGGTCACCTTCGGCACCGGGCAGCCCATATTAATATCGATAATGTCGGCATTCGTACGAGTGTCCACGATTTTGGCCGCTTCCACAAGCGTTTCCTTATCGCCCCCAAAAATTTGCAAAGACAACGGCTTCTCGCGTTCGTCGACGTAGAGCATCTCCATTGTCCGCGTGTTGCCGTGAACAATCGCTTTGTCGCTAACCATCTCGGCGCAGACGAGACCTGTGCCGAATTCCTTTGCAATCAGACGGAATGCAGGGTTGCAGACGCCGGCCATCGGGGCCAGCACGACTTGGTTCGGGGCGGTGACGTTGCCGATTTTCAACATGATGCAGTTCCCCCTCTCTGGAAAATGTGACTGTAATGCTTATCGAGTAACGGTCGGACTCAGCTCTTCCATATCGATGCCGAGTACGCCGGCAATATTCTGCAGGATGCGCGGGTCCGGTTTCCGGGTACCCCGCTCGATGGCTCCGAGGATTGCTATCGAAACGCCGAGCTGGTCGGCAAGTTCGTTCTGGGTATAGCCTTTCAATTTGCGGAACGCTCGGATTCGCTGAGCGATATTGATTTTTTCCATAAAGTGATGCCTTCCTTTCCTTCCAGTGTTTCCAACTGCCGTGTGAAGGATTCCCGAAGGTGTCCGGGCGAACCGATGTCATTCATTACCTCGAGCAGCGGCACGAGCACGAAGGCCCGTTCGCCCATTCTAGGGTGCGGCACGGTCAGTTCCGGTTCGGAGACTTGACGTTCTCCGTAAAGCAGCAGATCCAGATCGATCGTACGCGGCCCCCAGCGGATCGTACGCGTGCGGCCGAGCGATCGTTCAATGTCCAGCAAAGCGGCAAGCAGTTCCTTCGGCGAAAGCCGCGTTGCGACGGCGGCGACCATATTCAAGAAGGGCGGCTGCTCCGTATAGCCGACGGGGTCCGTCTCATAAATGCTGGATTGCCCGAGCAGTTCAAGCCCGGAGTGAGCGGCCAGCGCCTCTACGGCTAGCGCCAAATAATCCTCGCGCCGATTGATGTTGGAGCCCAAACCGATATAAGCGACCTCGCGCAGGCCGTTGAAGCCCGATTGGTCTTTCTGTTGCCGGTCGGCGGAAGCGCCGCCATTCGATTGTTCCGTCATTGTGTCGGTTATGCCCGCTTTCGGTGAATTTCGACAGATACCCCTTGCAGCTGTCCGCCGAATGGCGGATGCAGCTTCGTTACGCGGACCGTCAGTTCATGGATTCTAGTATAAGTATGGAAAAGCTCCATTGCAACCCGTTCCGCCAACGTCTCCAGCAGCTTCACGGGCTCGCCCTCGACGATTCCTTTGATCAGCGCATATGCGTCGGCATAGTTGATCGTTTGCTCGAGATCGTCGTAACGGCCGGCCTGCTCCAACGGCAAACGCATCGTGACATCCAGCATAAACCGCTGGCCCAGCCTCGTCTCCTCGGGGAATGCCCCGTGATATCCATAAAATAACATGCCCGACATGATGATCGAGTCTAGTTGCGGAGCAGCTTCGTTCATTAGATCATCCCCTTTGTGTTGACGTCGCTTCCGAGACTGCGGCGAACGATCGCATCCGTCATATCGGCGATGCGCCGGTTCGGCTTGATATCGTGGACGCGGACCATGTCACAGCCGGCCGCGATGCCAAGCACCGTCGTCGCCGCCGTCCCCTCAACAATATCATTCGCAGGCAGGTCCAGCGTTTGGCGCAAAAAGCTCTTGCGGGACGCTGCGAGCAGCATCGGATAGCCGGCAAGGCGGTCCGTCAGCTCGCCGAGCCGGTTCAGTACCTCCATGTTCTGCGCGTACGATTTGGCAAAACCCAGTCCGGGATCGACGATAATGCGCGACGGATCGATTCCGGCTTGAACGGCTGTATCGATAGATTCTTGCAAGTCGCTCACCATAGCGGCGATGAGATCTCCCTCGTATTCGGCGGAGCGGCGGTTGTGCATCAGGATGACCGGACAGCCGTAACGGGCTGCGGTACCGGCCATAGCCGGATCGGCTGTGAGACGCCACACATCATTGATGATATCGGCGCCCGCTTCAAGCGCACGGCTGGCTACCTCCGCCTTGTACGTATCCACCGAGATCGGTATATGCGGCAGTTCGAAGCGGATCGCCTCAATGACGGGCAGCACGCGCCGCAGCTCTTCTTCCAGGCTTACCTGCGCAGCTCCGGGCCGCGTCGATTCGCCACCGATGTCGAGCAGATCGGCGCCTTCCTGCACCATAAGGCGAGCCTGCTCCAGCGCCGCCTCAACGTTCGTGTACCGCCCTCCATCGGAGAACGAATCCGGCGTAACGTTCAAGATACCCATAATGAGCGTTCGGCGGCCTAATTCAAGCGTCAGCCCCGAAGACAACGGGATGGTGCGTATCGGATTTTGACGGTATGTCATAGGTTATTCGCTTCTTTCCTATAGTGATGCAGCAGCTGCCGGGTGATCGGCCCGGGCGTTTTGTCAGAACGGTTCAGATCGGCATCAATCAGAGCCCCGACCGGCACAAGCTCCTGAATCGAATTGGTCAAGAAAACTTCATCTGCAGACAGCAGATCCCCCCACGTATATAAGCCTTCTTGGACCGGAATCCTTTGCTTCGCCGCCAGCTCCAGCACATAAGCCCGTGTAATCCCCGGCAGGATGCCCGTTGCCAGCGAAGGCGTATACAGGCAGCCGCCCCGAATGAAGAACAGATTGCTGACGATACCTTCTGCGAGAAAGCCTTGTTCGGTCAGCATGAGACCTTCGGGCGGGGAAGCGTCGGTTCCGGCGGTGCTTATTGGGGGCTTGGCGAGTAAGGAACTGAGTTCGATTTTGGCCAAGTAATTGTTCATATAGTGAAGCGACTTGAAGCGGTATGCCCCCTCCGGCGTGTTGCGAGCCGTCCGCAGCTGGAGCAGCGGCTTGCCCCGCTGCTCCAACACCGGATCCACAGGCGGAAGGGGCTTCACGTACAGGATAATTGTAGGCTCCTCGTACTCGCCGGAAGGCAGCCCGAGCTGGTTCGGACCGGCGGTGACCGTCAAACGAAAGTAAGCGTCCGCGAGACCGTTCGCTTGGAGCAGCTCGGAGATTTGGCGTTCCACATCGGGCGCCGACAACCCGGGCTCAATTCTCAGCTGCCCGCACCCGTCGGCAAGCCGGTCCAGATGCTGCTGCAGCAAGAACGCGCGCCCCCCGTACGTCCTGAACGTCTCGAACAAACCGATGCCGTAAAGAAAGCCGTGATCGTATGCGGAGACCACGGCTTTCGCTTGTTCAATTAATGTTCCATTCATGAAGATCTTCATGCATTAAGCCTTATTGGCTGCGGCCGTGGAATTCAAGAAGTTGCGCAGCATCTGATGTCCGTAGTCGGTAATAATCGATTCCGGATGAAACTGAACGCCCTCGATCGGGTATTCCTTGTGGCGAAGGCCCATAATTTCGCCTTCTTCCGTCCGTGCGCTGATCTCCAGACAGTCCGGCAGCGTCTCCGCCTTCACGATCAGCGAATGGTAGCGCGTTGCCGTAAACGGCGAAGGCAGTCCTTCGAACACCGACTTGCCGTCATGATAGATCGGCGACGTCTTGCCGTGCATCAAACGCTCCGCTTTGATGACTTCGCCTCCGAACGCTTGCCCGATCGACTGGTGTCCGAGGCAGACGCCGAAGATCGGAATCCGGCCCTTGAACCGGTCGATGACCGCCAGGCTGATTCCTGCTTCATTCGGAGTGCACGGTCCCGGCGAGATCAGGATGTGGTCGGGGCGCAGCGCCTCGATTCCGTCCAGGTCGATCTCGTCGTTCCTCCGTACGGTTACTTGTTCGCCGAGCTCACCGAGGTACTGCACCAGGTTGTACGTAAACGAGTCGTAGTTATCGATCACGAGTATCATTGGCTTGTTCCTCCGTTAATTGGATTGCCTTCCACAAAGCCTTTGCCTTGTTCAGCGATTCGGCGTATTCCTTGTCCGGAACGGAGTCGATGACGATGCCGGCGCCCGCCTGCACCCATCCGACTTGTCCATTGACGACAAGCGTACGTATAAGTATATTAAATTCCAAATTCCCTCCGTAGTCAATCCATCCTAAGGCGCCTGTATACGGACCGCGGCGAACGGGCTCCAGCTCTTCGATAATTTCCATCGTACGAACCTTCGGGGCGCCGGTAATCGTTCCGCCCGGGAACGTCGCGGCAATAACGTCGAAAGCGTCGTTGCCGTCCGCAAGCTCGCCGGTTACCTCCGACACAATGTGCATCACGTGGGAATACCGCTCGATCGCCATAAGCTCGTCCACTTTCACGGTGCCGTAAGTCGAGATGCGGCCAAGGTCGTTGCGTTCCAGATCGACCAGCATGATGTGCTCGGCGCGTTCTTTTTCGCTCAGCAGCAGTTCCTCCGACAGCTTCGCGTCGTCCGCTTCGTTCGCCGATCTCGGCCTCGTTCCCGCGATCGGTCTTGTGCGCAGCTTACGGCCGTGCAGCTGAACGAGCAGCTCCGGCGATCCGGATACGAGCTTGACATCACCCAGACGCAGCAGTCCCATATACGGCGAAGGATTGACAATGCGCAGCGTTTCATAGATTTGCTCCGCTGTCACACCTAGATGCGGTGTCGTTTGGCGCGTCGACAAATTGACCTGGAACACATCCCCTGCCGAAATATATGCTTGAATCCGCTCCACCGCCCGCATGAACGACTCCTTGTCGAAAGAACGTTCAAGCCCTCTCAGCTGCTCGAGGTCGATATCCAGGTTCCGGTCCCGGACAGCTTGTTCAATCCGCTCGCGCTGCCGGACGATCGTCTCGTCGCGAGCGGCCCGGTCTCTGAAGACGCACCATTCGGCATACATTTGCTCGGCTCTCTGTTCCGCTTCCGAGTACAGCGTTGGTACGGTCTCGCCGTTGCGCAGCCCCTTATGAACGACGATATAGAGGTCTCCGGTCTCACGGTCGACAATATACAGCTCATCCACTAGAAGAAACGCATAGTCGGGTATTCCTTCATTCCGCGCTGCGACGGTCGGGAGCTTCTCCAGCGAACGAACGATATCATAGCCCCAATAGCCTACGCATCCTCCCAGGAAGGGCGGCAGCCCCGCCCCCTGCGGACGGGGAGCTGCGTGCGGTTCCAACCAGCGTTTGACGAGCTCCAGCGGCGCCCCGCCTAGCTCGCAGCCGGCTGCAGGATCGCTGCCGGAGCTGCCAAGCGGTGCGGATACGCTGGCTTCACGCCCGGTTCCGCGAATCACCGAGGCTGCCTGCCGTCCAAGATACGTATATCGTCCCGTTCTGCCGCTCTCCAATACGAACGATTCCGGCAGCGCTTCCTGCCAGGCATATAACCATGATAGCGGGAGCTTCCCTTCGGACGGATGCCTGCGAATGAAAGGAAGCTTGGTGTAGGGCCGCCCTTGCGCGTCCGCACCGGCTTCCGCCCACGCCTCCCATTCTGCCAATGTTGTCACGTTCAACCGTTCGTCCCCCCTGCCAATTTAGCCCTAAGTATAAGGGAACGATTCCGAAAAATAAAGCCCCGCCGCAAACAGCAAAACGGCAGCCAAACTCAACGAGTCTGACTGCCGCGGATATGTCTGGTTCTATTATTGATCTTCGAATTGGTACAGCGGCGTGCTGAGGTAGCGCTCGCCGTTGCTTGGTACGACGGCGACGACGCGCTTGCCTGCACCGAGCTCCTTCGCCACTTGCAGCGCTGCGAAGATCGCCGCACCGGACGAGATACCGCCGAGAATGCCTTCTTCCTTCGCTACACGGCGGGAAGTTTCGAAAGCTTCTTCGTTGTCCACCTTGATGACGCCGTCATAGATGGATGTATTCAAAATGTCAGGAACAAAGCCTGCGCCGATACCTTGGATCTTGTGCGGTCCCGGCTGGCCGCCGGACAATACCGGCGAATTGGTCGGCTCGACAGCGTAGATCTTGATGCCGGGGAAGTTCTCCCGCAGCACGCCGCCTGCGCCTGTAATCGTACCGCCTGTACCTACGCCCGCGATGAATGCGTCCAGCTTGCCGTCGTGGCCTTTGATCGCTTCGACGATTTCCGGGCCGGTCGTTTCGCGGTGGATTTTCACGTTCGCTTGGTTCTTGAATTGCTGCGGCATGAAGTAGCTTGGGTTCTCCGCTTGCAGCTCTTCTGCACGACGGATCGCACCTTTCATCCCTTCCGCACCCGGCGTCAGAACGAGCTGTGCGCCGTATGCGCGAAGCAGGTTGCGGCGCTCCATCGACATCGTCTCAGGCATAACGAGAATGGCTTTGTAGCCTTTCGCTGCGGCGACCATCGCCAGACCGATACCGGTGTTACCGCTCGTAGGCTCGATGATGGTGTCGCCCGGCTTGATTTTGCCTTCGGCTTCGGCTACTTCGATCATGGAAATCGCAATCCGGTCCTTTACGCTGGCGCCCGGGTTCTGGAACTCGAGCTTCACGTAAATTTCGGCATATCCTTCCGGTACGACACGATTCAAGCGAACCAGCGGTGTGTCGCCGATTAATTGCGTTACGTTCTGAACTAATTTAGCCATGATATGTCCCTCCTGAATAAAGTAAAGAGATAGAATATCCGAGTTAATCACTAGGTATTAATAATCCCATGATATCAGCCCATAGTCCCATTGTCAACCATTTCCCGTACAAGTCCTCTATACCCCGGCAACGGCTCGATCTAAGGGGAGAATGCCGGATCCTTGATTTCGGTCCGATATTTGATCCGCAACGTTTTCACAAGCTCCTGCAGCG
This sequence comes from Paenibacillus chartarius, assembly GCF_042432825.1. Taxonomy (NCBI): domain Bacteria; kingdom Bacillati; phylum Bacillota; class Bacilli; order Caryophanales; family Paenibacillaceae; genus Paenibacillus; species Paenibacillus chartarius. The sequence goes on from NZ_JBHLWN010000110.1 coordinate 9,979, forward strand.
GAGGCGCTTCGCTCAGCGCCAGCTGCTTGCGCACCTGCTCGCGTACCGTTTGCGGGTCGGCTCCCTTTTTTATTTTGCGCTCTTTCAGCTGAATAATCGCATAACGCCCATCTTCGATGGCGATCGGCTGCGAGAACGCGCCGACCTTCATGGTCAGCGCCACTTTCATGACAGAGGCCGGAAGAAACGGGTCCCCTTCCTCGATATACCCCAGATCGCCTCCGCCGTTCGCCGTCTCTTCATCGATAGAGCGGTCCCGCGCAACTTGCGCGAAATCCGCCCCCTTCACAAGCTCATTGTAAGCTTTATCGGCCAGCTCCCGGTTAGCGGAAATAATTTGAGCAAGGTGCAGCTCGACCCCCTGCTTGAATTCCTCGGGATGCTCGCTTATGTACTCGTTCACTTGCTCGTCGCTGATCTTAATGTTGTTCGTGGCGATCCGCTCCAGCAGCAGCTTATATAACATATCTTCACGAATTTGCTCGCGGGTCATCCCCAGCTGCTCTTTCATCGACTTGTAAAATTGCTCTTCGCCATCGTACCCTTGCTGCATCCGCTTGAGCTCTTGATCGATTTCTTCAGGGGTCACGCCGACGCCCAGCGCCTTACCCTCAAGCCGGATCGCTTCACGATCAAGCAGCTGATTCAGCAAGGTAGCGCCGTAGCGCCTGCCAAGCTCCTCGTACAGTTCGCCAAGCGTAAACGTTCGGCCCTCCACCGTCGCTACGGCACGCCCCGTATCGGTCAGCCCGCCCGAAGGCTGCTGGCTTGGAGCACCCGGAGTGTCCGGATGCCCGGTTCCGTTTCCTGCCGAACCCTGTGAGCCGAGCCCGCCGCGAAGCGTGATGACGCCGAGCAGGGCGGCTATAATGATCGCCTCGAGTGCAATCAAGCCCCACAGTCGCTTCGTCTTCTGCATGCCGTCTCCTTTGAATACCAATATTCCCTTTTATCCGATCTGTTCAATTAAATGCTTCAGGTCATCGGACTCGAAACGATAAGGCTCGTTGCAGTAGTGACATACCGCCTCGGCGAAGCCTTCCTCATCCAGAATGGCCTGCAGCTCGGTGCGTCCCAAGGAGATGAGCGCCTGTTCGATTCTTTCCTTCGTGCAAGGACAGTGAAAGCGGATATCCATGCGTTCCAGCACCTGAACGTCGGGCAGCACCTGACGCAAAATTTCCTCCGGCGTTGCCCCGCCGTCCAGCAGCTTCGTCACCGGCGGAATCGCAGCCAGCTTCTGTTCAATGTCGCCAATCTCCTCGTCCGTCAGACCGGGCAGCAGCTGTATGATGAATCCGCCCGACACGCGAACAAGCACATCCCGATCGGCCAAAACGCCAAGCGCAACGGCGGAGGGCGTCTGCTCCGAATACGCGAAATAATACGTAAAATCTTCCGCCAGCTCGCCGGAAATCAGCTGCACGCTGCCGCGGTAAGGCTCCTTAAGGCCCAGATCCTTCGTGACAACCAGCGCCCCGTCGACGCCGACCGCACCGGCGACGTCGAGCTTGCCGGCGGCATTCGGAGGCAGATCGACGTGCGGATTGTCAACGTAACCGCGCACTTCGCCGTTCGCATTGGCGTCCACCACGATTTTGCCGATCGGTCCGCCGCCATGAATTTGAATCGTCAGCTTCTCCTGCCCTTTCAGCATTGCCCCCATCATCAGCGCCGCAGCCGCCGTACGGCCGAGTGCGGCCGTAGCGACCGGAGACGTGTCGTGACGGCGGCGCATTTCTTCCGTGATGCCGGTCGTAACGACCGCAAACGCCCGTACCTGTCCGTTAAGCGCCGTGCCTCTTATCAAATAATCGCCCATGCGTTATTTTCCTCTCTCGGTATCCCTCGTATTTCGTTCATAGATGATGCGCAGTCCCTGCAGCGTGAGCATCGGGTTGACCGCATCAATCGCTTCGGATTCCCCGGCGATCAACTCCGCCAGCCCCCCTGTCGCGACTACGTACGGGTTCGTTCCATATTCGCGTTTAATGCGGCTGACAATCCCGTCCACCTGGCCGACATAACCGTAAATAATGCCCGCTTGCATCGCGGACACCGTATTCCGTCCCACCACGCTCTTCGGCTTGACCAGCTCAATTCGCGGCAGCTTTGCCGCTTTCTGATACAGCGCCTCCGTCGAGATGCCGATCCCGGGGGCAATCGCACACCCGAGCAGCTGCCCTTGCTCATCTAGATAATCATACGTAGTCGCCGTGCCGAAATCGACGACGATACAAGGCGCACCGTACAGCTCGAGTGCGGCTACCGCATTCACAATGCGGTCGGCTCCGACTTCGCGCGGCTGTTCGACGCGAATGTTCAGCCCCGTCTTCATCCCCGGCCCTACGATGAAAGGAGCCTTTCGAATATATTGTAAACAAAGGTTCTCGAGTACAAACATGAGCGGAGGAACAACCGAGGAGATCATAATCCCCTCGATATCGTCCGCCTTCAATCCTGCATGGTTGAATAACCCGTAAATCAGCATGCCGTACTCGTCAACGGTGGCCGACCGGTTGGTGGAGATGCGCCAATGATGCAATAACTGTTGTCCCTCATACACACCGAGGACAATGTTTGTATTGCCTACGTCGATAACGAGGATCAAGAGCCTGCAGCTCCCTTCCGCTCGTTCAGATCCAGACTAATATCCAGAGCCGCCACCGAGTAGGTCAGCCGTCCCACCGAAATGACGTCAACCCCGGTCTCCGCAATGCAGCGAATCGTTTCGAGCGTGACCGAACCGCTGGCTTCTATTACAATATGCGGAGCTTCCTGCCGCAAGACCGCCACCGCTTCTTTCATTAGACTTGTGGTCATATTATCGAGCATCACGATGTCGGGCCCGGCAGCAAGCGCTTCTTTCAGCTGAGCCATCGACTCCACCTCAATCTCGATCTTCATCGTATGAGGGATCGAGGCCCGGGCCGCGCGAATCGCCTGTGTAATACCGCCGGCGCCTTTGATGTGGTTATCCTTGATCATAACCGCGTCATACAAGCCGAAGCGATGGTTATGGCCGCCGCCGACGCGCACCGCATACTTCTCGAGAATGCGATGCCCCGGCGTCGTCTTGCGGGTATCGACCAGCCGCGTCGGCAGGCCGCCGAGCGCTTCGACGTACTGGCGCGTACGGGTGGCGATCCCCGACATCCGCTGCAGCAAATTGAGGGCAAGCCGTTCCCCCAGCATAATCGAGCGAGCGGAGCCTTCGACTTCCGCCAGCACCGTCCCCTTCGTTACCGCCTCGCCTTCCTGCACCTTCGCGGTAAAGCGAAGCTGCGGATCAACGACCTCAAAGACGGCCTCGGCAACCGGCAATCCGGCGACGAGCCCGTCCTCCTTTACGTGAATAATTCCTTTGGCCATAGCCGACGCCGGAATCGTCGTCAACGTCGTCACATCGCCGGTTCCGATATCTTCTTCCAGCCACAGCTCAATGCTGCGGCGCAGCCGTTCACGATTCAGCTCAAGCATCTTGAATGCTCTCCTCCAACTGTCCTTCCGGGGATAAGCGGAACACAACGTGCTTGATCCACCGCTCGTCGTCCCGCATCGGGAAGTCCGCGCGGTAATGTCCGCCCCGGCTCTCTTCTCGCCGCAAAGCGGCCTTAGTAGTAAGCATAGCACAAGTCAGCAAATTGGCAAATTCATACTCTTCCCGTTTGGTCAGATGGTATTCGAAGAACGACATCTGCCGTTTCAGCTCTTCCAATCCGTGCAGCAAGCTTTTCTGTTCCCGTTTCAGTCCGACCTCGCGCAGCATGACCTTCTGAAGCTTCAGCCTCTTCTCGACGACCGCCTGCTGAGGGGCTTCGCTTCGATGCGCCGCCACGTTCAGCCGCTCTCCAGCAGCGCCCAGCTCGGGAAGACCGGCGATGCGCTCCAGAATGCGCCGCCCGAATACGATCGCTTCCGATAGCGAGTTACTGGCGAGGCGGTTCGCTCCGTGCACACCGGTGGACGACACTTCGCCGCAGGCAAACAACCGCTTTACAGCGGTTTCTCCGTGCAAATCCGTCTTCACGCCGCCCATCATATAGTGCGCCGCCGGAGCTACCGGGATCCAATCCGTCGACAAATCCAAGCCGTATTGCAAACAATATTCGTAAATGGTCGGAAAACGATGCTTCACCAGCTCTTCCGACTCGTGAGTTATATCGATATAGACGAAGGTGGATTTGGTCGCTTCCATTTCGCTGACGATCGCTCTCGCCACGACGTCCCGCGGAGCCAGCTCGAGCTGCTCGTGATACCGCTCCATAAACCTTTCGCCGTTAATGTTGCGCAGGAACGCTCCTTCACCGCGAACCGCCTCCGAGATGAGAAAGCGCGGCGCGCCCGGATAGCACAAGGCCGTCGGGTGGAACTGGATGAACTCTACATCCCGGATTTCCGCCCCCGCCCTTAATGCGATCGCGATTCCGTCGCCGGTAGCAATATCCGGATTCGTCGTATACCTGTACAGCTGCCCCGCACCGCCGGAGCAGAGAATCGTCGCATCGGCTTCCACGATAACGCGCTGGCCGTCCGGCCGCTGTACGAGCGCACCGCGGCATTCCCCGTTCTCCGTCAGCAGATCGATGACATAATGGTCGTCCCATAGCTCAATATTAGGATCGCTCTTCGTCCGTTCGGAAAGCGAGCGTACGATCTCCGCCCCGGTAGCATCCCCTTGCGCGTGGAGAATGCGGCGGTGGCTGTGCGCCCCTTCCTTCGTCAACGCCAGCTCCCCATTCTCCTCATCGAACACCGTACCCATACGAATCAAATCGTGCACGCCTTCCGGTCCTTCATGAACGAGCACGTTGACCGCCGCCTCGTCGCATAAACCGGCCCCGGCTATGAGCGTATCGTTTCGATGATATTCCGGCGAATCCTCATCGGAAATCACAGCCGCAATGCCGCCTTGGGCATAGCGGGTATTGCTGTCGAGCAGCGATTTTTTCGTGATCATCAAGACCCGCTTTGTCTCGCTGGCTTTAATCGCCGTAAACAAGCCGGCAATCCCCGCACCGATCACAATAACGCCGGTTCGAACCCTGGGCAGCTGCTCCGTATCAAAATCTACCAAATATCGCGGGAACACCGCCCATCACCTCATCAGAGTACACGGAATACGCCGTCCGCAAGGACGGCGCTAGGAATCCGGAACTGTTATTTAACCAGCAGCATTCTTTCGAGGGACAGCCGCGCCTTATCCGCTACGTCCTCGGGGACGTAAATTTCCGGCTGCATCGTCTCCAGGCAGCGCGCTACCTTCTTCAGATTGTTCACTTTCATATTCGGGCAAACCAAGTATTTCGTGGCAAAATGGAACTTCTTCTCCGGCGAGTCCTTCCGGAGCTGATACCCTGTGCCGTCTTCGGTACCAACGATAAACTCCTGGCAGTCCGATTCTTTGCAGTACTTAATGATGGCGGTCGTACTGCCGACGAAGTCGCCCAGCTTCACAACCTCGGGACGGCATTCCGGATGGACGACGAACTGCGCATTCGGATGGGCGGCCCGCATTTCCTCGACATCCTTCACCGTCAGCATGTCATGCGTATTGCAGTACCCTTCCCAGATGATCATCTTTTTATTTGTGAATTTTGATACATAGTCGCCCAAATTTTTATCCGGCACCCAGATAATCTCATCCGAGTCAACGGAATTGACCACCTTCACGGCATTCGCCGACGTACAGCAAATATCGGTTTCCGCCTTAATATCGGCCGATGTGTTGATGTACGCCACGACCTTCGCGTTCGGATGCTGGCGCTTGAGCGCACGCAGTCCCTCTACATTGACCATATCCGCCATCGGGCAGCCGGCACGCTCGTCCGGAATGATGACCTTCTTGTTCGGAGCAAGAATCTTCGCACTCTCTCCCATGAAATGAACCCCGCAAAATACGATGACGTCCGCATCGGTCTGCGCCGCCTTCTGGGCAAGCAGGAAAGAATCACCGCGGAAATCGGCAATCTCTTGAATCTCGTCACGCTGATAATAATGAGCTAAAATAATGGCGTTTCTTTCTTTCTTTAGCTGGGCGATGCGCTCCTTAAGCTCGCGGTTTTGCTCCGCCTTACGCTCTTGCGCCAGCGCCTCCATTGTAGCCGCCATGCCGCTTCCCCCTCCTGTGGGTCACTCCTATTGGTAGTATCACCGCTGCCTATATTCATATGAAGTCAAATATTGAAAAGTTTACACCTACTTTACACTTCTAAGGGTAGTGTGTCAATGAGCAAATTCCCCGTAAAAACAGCAAAAAACCGGTGTGCTCGATAGCGCACGCCGGTTTGTGAATCGGGTCACATACTCTCGGTTTTCTTCGTATTCTAGGGAGGTTGGCCTTGGATGTTGATCTTCAGGTCGCCCTCGATATCAACTTCTAGTAAGATATCTCTAAAGAATATGGTGCGGAATTATAGGCACGTACTACCACCGTATATGTTCCAGTTTGAAAATTTGGAATCGATATTTCGTCTTGTGGGGGCCGATCTCCGCGCACACTCACATCTAAAGGAGAATCAGTGGATGGTGATTGCCCAAGTATTCTGTGCCCTGTTAATGTATTCTCGAAGGCGTCGAAGGGACACTATAAAAATTAATTTCTTCAATTGCATCTAATTTACTAAAGTCATTTTTGGTAAAGCTCATTTCGTAATTAAATTTTGATCCCGCACCAACTTCCGCCCGTTTCCCTAATAACTTTTCTAGCTTGTTTTGAAAAACATCCTCAGATGCAGTTTCATAAATCCTGATTGCAATTGGAAACAGTTCAGAATCGCTTCTATTTTTGTACTCTTCTTTTAGTAAAGATAAATCTTTGCTTCTCGTTATTGCGTTATTTGAAGGAGCACTATAAAAAACAATCTCTCCAATTGTATCCAACTTTTTCAAATCGCTTTTAGTAACGTTCATCGTGTAGTTATATATTGATCCAGCTCTTTTCTCCGCCCGTCTTCCTAATAACTTTACCAGCATATTTTGAAACACATCCTCAGATGCGTCTTCATAAATCGTAATTACAATTGGAAACAGTTCAGAATCACTACTGTTTTTGTAGCTTTCATTAAGTGAAGATACATCTTTGCTTAAATTGGCAGAACCAGTTATAGAGCGAGTGGGTACAACAAGATTAACGATCAGAATGACAACTGTTATCGCACCGAGAATCACCCGAAGTGCCAATAAAACCCCCCCCCCTAAAACGTTAGAAATATATAATCCTCATCTGCTCCTTATTTCTAAAATTAAGACGATGAATAACCGTTGGAAGTTGCAGGGAAACTATTTCATTATTTGTTATCGCAATAAGATGGTCATCGCTTTTCGAGAGCAAACAAGCATTTACCGGCACGACATCAGAGAACTTCTATAAAAAAATAAATCCGGCGCACTTTACGCACGCCGGATTGTCAATCACTTATTATTCGGTTTTCTCCGGATCCTTCGGAGTCTGGCCTTGGATGTTGATCTTCAGGTCGCCTTCGCTGATCGTCAAGGAATCGGCCGTCGGTCCTTCTCCATTACCGCTGGCTTCCGTCTTCCCGTCGATCGAGCCCGTCTCGAGGAGTGCGATGATCTCATCCTTGTCGAGCGTCTCTTTCTCCAGGAGCGTCTTGGCAAGCAGGTGGATTTGGTCCGCATGCTTCGAGAGAATTTCTTTCGCCCGTGCATAGCAATCGCGAATCATTCTCTGCATTTCCTGGTCGATCTCATAGGCGATCGCGTCGGAATAGTTCTGCTCGTGACCGATATCGCGGCCGAGGAACACCTGCCCCTGCGACGTACCGAACTGCATCGGTCCGAGCTTGTCGCTCATGCCGAATTCCGTAATCATGCGGCGGACGATGTCCGTTGCCTTCTGGAAGTCGCTGTATGCGCCGGTGGCGATCTCGCCGATGAACAGCTCCTCCGACACACGGCCGGCAAGCAGTCCCGTAACCTTGTCAAGCAGCTCGCTCTTCGTCTGCATCATCTTGTCTTCGCCTTCTTTAGGCAGCATCATGACGTAGCCGCCTGCGCGGCCGCGCGGTACGATCGTCACCTTGTGCACCATATCGGCGTTCTCGACATGGTAGCCGACAATCGCATGACCCGCTTCATGATAAGCGACCGTGCGCTTCTCGCGCTCAGAAATAATGCGGCTCTTCTTCTGCGTACCGACAATAACGCGGTCGAACGCTTCTTCGATCTCCTCCATGGAGATATCGCGGCGGTTGCGGCGGGCTGCAATGAGAGCCGCTTCATTCAGCAGGTTCTCCAGATCCGCACCGGTAAAGCCTGTCGTATAGCGAGCAAGCGAGTCAAGCTTCACGTCCTTCGCCAGCGGCTTGTTGCGCGCATGGACCTTCAGTACCGCTTCGCGGCCCTTTACGTCTGGGCGGTCGACCGTAATTTGACGGTCGAAACGGCCCGGACGGAGCAGCGCCGGATCGAGAATGTCCGGACGGTTTGTTGCGGCGATGATAATAATGCCTTCGTTGGCTCCGAAGCCGTCCATCTCGACGAGGAGCTGATTGAGCGTCTGCTCCCGCTCGTCGTGACCGCCGCCAAGGCCTGCGCCCCGCTGACGGCCGACGGCGTCGATCTCATCGATGAAGATGATACAAGGCGAATTCTTCTTCGCGTTCTCGAACAGGTCGCGTACACGGGATGCGCCGACACCGACGAACATCTCCACGAAATCCGAGCCCGAGATGGAGAAGAACGGTACACCCGCTTCGCCGGCAACCGCCCGCGCCAGCAAGGTTTTACCTGTACCCGGAGGGCCGTTCAGCAATACGCCCTTCGGAATGCGGGCGCCGACTGCCGAAAATTTGCGCGGATCCTTCAAGAACTCGACGACCTCGACAAGCTCCTGCTTCTCCTCGTCGGCTCCGGCCACGTCCTCGAACGTAACCCGCTTCTTCTCTTCATTATATAAGCGCGCACGGCTCTTGCCGAAGTTCATCACTTTGCCGCCGCCGCCCTGCGCTTGATTCATCAGGAAGAAAAACAGGATGAAGATGATCACGAACGGAATAATCGAGGTCAGGAACGAAATCCAGATGCTGTCCCCGTCCATCTTCAAATATTCTTCCACGACCTCCGGATGGTTCTCAATCGCGGCGATCGTGCGCTCCTCGGCAGGACCGCGGGTAAAGAAGTTTTTCTTCTCGGGAGATTCCGGCGTCTTGTACTTTCCGTTGATCAAATAGGTGTAGCCGTCGAACTTGATGCTGACCGAGTCTACGTTCTGCTTATCCAGCTCCTTCAAGAACTGGTCGTAGGAAATTTGCACCTTCTGCTCGTTCTGCTGACTGATAAAATGGACGATACCGACCGTTACCAAGAAGATGAGCAAATAAAATCCGGTGTTCCGGATGATCCGATTCATCTCCCTACCTCCTCTCGAGACAACAATTCATAAGTTGAATACGTATTGCTTTACTTCGTATAAATCTCCGGCTTCAGGATGCCGACGAAAGGAAGGTTGCGGTACTTCTCTGCGTAATCCAGACCGTAACCGACAACGAAAGCGTCGGGAATCTCAAATCCTCTATAGTCCGGCTCCAGCTCGACGGTACGGCGAGCCGGTTTATCGAACAACGCGACAACCGAAATGGACAGCGCGTTGCGTCTTTCCAGCACATCGATTAAATAGCTGAGCGTCAGCCCGCTGTCAATAATGTCTTCGACAATAATGATGTCACGGCCTTGTACCGGTACATCGAGGTCCTTTATGATTTTGACTACTCCGGACGACTTGGTTGCCGCTCCGTAGCTGGAAACCGCCATGAAGTCCAGCTCGATCGGCACGGTAATGCGTTTCACCAAATCCGCCATAAAAATAAATGCGCCCTTCAGCACGCAGATGACCAGCGGATTGCGGCCTTCGTATTCGCGTGACAGCGTTTCGCCGAGCTCTTTGATCTTATTTTGAATCGTTTCTTCGCTGTAGAGTACTTCTTGAATGTCTTGAAGCAAGGAAGGCCCTCCTAATGTAAAGTATGAAGACGCAGGCTCGGGCATGCGATGCAGCGTCATTCGAACAAGATGAACGGAAGCCGAATTTACGGCGGCGACGTCGGACCGCTTGACTCCGGGGATCCACAGGATTCGCCCGGCGGCATCGGTGACGATAGGCAGCCTGTCGCGCGTACTTTGCGGTACTTTCTCGTCAATGAAGATATCTTTTACCTTTTTGGAGCCGTTTAATCCAATAGGGCGCATCCGGTCCCCGCTCCGGCGCGAACGTACGGTCAGCGGAAACTCCAGCAAATCCCCATCGAAAATCGCACTGTTCTCCGTCTCCCTGGGCGTCGTCACCGAACCGGTCGTGCCTTCCGCCGCGGGCCGCTCGAAACGCAGCTCGGCGTGAAGCTCCGGCAGGGGCAAGCGCTCCGTACCTTCTCTCCATATATATTCGAAGGTCGGCGGCGATGGAGACAACGGGCTCTGCACGGCGAAACGAATGCGGTCGTACTCCCGCCGAAGCCGGCAGCCGGCGCCGAGGTCGAGCGCCAGATGAGGCGTTCCTTCCTGCAGCATAGCGAGTCTCGCCCGCTCCAATATGGGGAATTCGACCAAGTCCCCGGAAATAAGATAACTTAATATTAGTTTAACGAGACGCCTTTGTAAAGCAACGGGGAGCCCGGCGAAAGCTCTCCGGTCCAGCTCGCAGCTCCGTCCCGCCCCTGTGTCCTCCATGCCCGTTCGAACGATCCTCGCGAAGGCCTCGCGGGCTTGCTCGGCGATATAGGCGTCTTCATCCGCCGCCGTTTCGGCCAGCCGGTTAAGCGCTTCCGAAAGCTGTGGGTTCACCATTCGGAGATACGGTATCACGTCCAGACGAATGCGGTTGCGCGAATATTTCAAGGAGCTGTTGGAGCTGTCCTGCACATAAGGGAGATTATTCGCTTCAATGTAGCTCAAAATCTCTGACTTGTATATACGCAGGAACGGTCTTATAAGTTCCACTTTTTTTTCGGTGCGCCGTTCCGGGATGCCGGCTAGTCCCGACATGCTCGTTCCGCGCAGCACTCGCATCAGCACGGTCTCCGCCTGATCGTCGGCATGATGGGCGAGCGCCAGCTTCTCCGCGCCCCACCGCTGCGCCGTTTCCAGCAAAAATTCATAGCGCCGCTCCCTCGCCGCCGCCTGCGCGTTATCGCCGCTCGCCGCCAGCTCCGCCGGCATATCCAGCTTCGCCACCGCGCACGGAAGGCCGAGCTGCGCGGCCATCCGCTCGACGAAATCGGCTTCCGACGCCGATTCCGCACCGCGGAAGCCATGATCCACATGGGCGACGATGAGTTGCCACGCCCACTCCGGCTTCTGCGATAACGCAAAAAGGACATGCAGAAGCGCCACCGAATCGGGCCCCCCCGATACGGCGACGACCATCGCATCTCCTTGCCGAAGCAAGCCGGCGGCGCGAATACGCCTCTCCGTCCGTCGTATCAAATTCATGTTCGTATCCTTTCTATTAATAACGGCTCCGTTTACCGAAGCCAAAAATAACAAACGGTAGCAATACATAAAGCAAGCGACGCTGTGAACATCACCTTCAGCCACGGCGCAGCGATGCCCGGATCCCTTCGCGTTTGGATTCGGCGGTCCAGGACGAGCTTGCGCCACATGTCCGCCGCTTCTTGCGAATCGGCAAAGGTGCCCTCCAGCGCTTTCTTGAACCAATCGTACAAGGGACTTAAGCGGGGATTCTCCTTAACAAGCGCCAGCAGCAGCTCGGCGCTTCGGTTCTGCGGCAGCATCTGCTGAAACTTATTGAATTGCAGCTTCTGGTCGACTGCGATCAGCAGCAGCACGGCTAAGGAGAACAAATCGTACGTATCTTCCGCAACGCGGTCACCGGCGTTCCAGGCGCCGCGATCGTACAGCTCCGTGAACTGCTTGACCGAACGCCCCTTCTCGGACATGCCGCCGAAATCGATCAGCTCGACTTGCGCATAGCCGTACACCAATACATTTTCCAGCTTCATATCGCCGTAAATAAATCCGCGCTTGTGCAGCTCCCGCAGCCGGTCCAGCAGGTTCAGGCCGATGACATACAGCCAATCCCGGCCGCGCCGCTTCAAATATTCGCGGATGGTCACGCCGGGAATGTATTTCATGACGAAGAACGGGACGCGCTTCCCGTCCAGCTCAAGGTCGTCGGATTCCAGAAAGTAGCCTCGGAACATAGAGGATGTTTTGGACAATGACAAAAGAGCATTGACCTCCATCTGCAAATCGAGAGAGTCAAAGCCCATTTTGAGTGCGTAAGTGTTGCTGCCGCGGCGTACCAAATACACTCGGCCGTTGGCGCCCTCGCCAAGCAGCCTTACGATGCGGTATATGCCGCCGCGCCATTTCCCCTTCACGATCGTACCGGGGGCGATGCTTATGTTAGACCACGTAGTCACTAAGGTATCCGTCCTTGGCCGCAATCGCGTGAAGGCCCCCCTGCTCCGATTCATAGCCGGCCTGTTGTACCTGACCGGTCATATATCCGATAACGTGCTGCATAGCAGGGCCAGTCGGGGTTGTCCCCCTCATGTTTATTTTATAGAACATTTTTGCAATTTGCGCAAGGTTTGTCGTCCAGCCTGTATCCATTTCTATCTCGCTGCCGGATGCTGTTCCGGGAAAATGAAACACGGCCACGCGGCTCTCCCCGGTCCGCGATTTCAAGCTGAGCATCAAGTCCCGGATCGCTTCGCGCACGGCGTTCAGCTTCGGCTTCATGCTCGCGCTGGCGTCGACAAGCAAGGCGATGTCCAGCTCGGACGTTTCGCTAAGCTCGTCGATGACATGAACGACCTGCGCGCGCTTGTCCGGCGGCAGCATACCGAGCTCCCCGCCTTCGCCGAGAATCTGCTGAAGCTCCTTGTTTACGGCTTGCTGTATCGTATGAGCGACAGTTTTGCGGGTCATCATCTGCACGGTTTGCGCCAGCTGGGCCGGCTGAACGATCCGGCTCATGCCGCCCCCCGCTTCCGCAATTTCCCGAATTTCTTCCGTGCCGAGTACGCCCAGCTCGCCTCGGTCGATCACACCGATCACGTTCACCGTAATACCTTCCGCTTTCGCATGCGCCGCCGCGATGACCGGGCTTACTCCGACGTTGGAGCAGCCGTCTGTGATGACGATAATTTGTTTCATAATAATCCGCCTCCCGTACTGTCATGCTCTAGCATTCTACTAGCAGTATGGACGGATTTGGAAGAGTTTAAACGTCAGGATTCCAGCTTGACCGCTTTCGTCCAGGAGACGTCGCGCCCCCATTTTCGTTCCCGGTGAATGTAGATGGCGTAGGCCTCCTGCTTAGCTGCGGGTTGAACCGCCGCATTCGGATGCGGCTTCAGCAGCGCCTGCGCCGTGTAGCTGCCACGGGCTCCGGTGTACTGCATGAACGGCTCGGCGAGCTCGCCGGCAGTAACGGAGACGCCGATCTGCTGCAGCATCGTTTGCACTTCTTGGGTTAGAGCTGCTGCGTCCGATGCGGCCGGCTTCAATACGTCAGACTGCGGCTCTTCCAGGACCCGGGTCTGTGTCGATTGTGTGCCGGGAACATAGATGTACCAGCTATCGATGCCGGCGGGTGATGTTGTACCTGCGCTAAGGCGGTTCACCGTGAGCTCCGCGACCTGCGTTTCCCCGTTCAGCGGCTTTACATCCGGAACGGAAGCTATCGGCGCGAGTTTGCCCCGCAAGCTCACGTCATCCGGGGATACGCTCGGCTCCAGCCGAAGCCAGAGCAGCCAGACCGAGATGAGAACGGCTGTGAGGATGGCGATGATCGTGGTACGAACCATTTTAGCTGACATGGGGATGAACCTCCTCCTTTGTTGCAACAGTCGGCTTCTCGCCGAGAATGACCGCCGCCGAAAACAAAGACAGCAGCGGAATGAACGGGATGGCGTAACGGGAATGCGTCAAATAAATCATATACAGCGCCGTCATCATGCCCAGTAAGGACAGCAGAAGCTGGACTTCCTTGCGCTTGCGCAAGCGCCACAGCCCGATCGCTCCCGGAATGACAATTGCATAATGATACAGGATCGGGACGGAAAGCGGAAGGCCGGCCAGGCTGATCCAATAATACACGTCTCCCCATAGATATAGGAACTTGCCTACGGTATACCATGCCGTATACAGCAGCGGCTGCGTACGGAAGCCGTCCTTGATGCGCTGTTTCGCCCATTCGCTGTCGAAGCGGTCGTTCGCGCGCAGGTCCGTCGAGGGATGCCAGCTGCGCTGTTCCTCGAGCGTAGGCGGAATGAACGGAAACGTGCCGAGCAGCAGCGGATTGCCTCCGGCCTGGGTAAGCGGCACGAACGTTCCTGACACGTGGTAGTTGCGCACCCACCACGGCGTAAGCGAAACGAGAACGATGACGCCGGCTACGACGGCTGAGAGAACGATCGTGCGCCGCCGGCTTCGCGTGTGCTGCCACAGCAAGAGCAGCAGAAACATGAGCCCCGGCCACGGCGCGATCGTCGGCCTGACATAAATCGCTGCGGCCCAGGCTATGCCGAAGAGGATGGCCGTCTGAAGACGGGGCTTGTCATACAGCCGGAGCATCAGCTCGGTCAGGATCAGAATGAGGGGCAGGAACAGCGCCTCCGTAAGCAGCAGATTGGCCACCAGGTTCAGCGAAGGCGAGAATGCGCATAACGCCACTGCGCCAAGAGCCGCCCTCTGCCCGACAAGCCGCAGACCGATCCGATGCAGGATGAGCAGCGATGCGGTGAATATAGCCGCCTGCACCAGCCGGACCGCGTTGGGGTACCAGGACGTATCGCCCAAGATGGCCATCATGGCGGCGAGAAAGGCTGGATACCCCGGTGTGATGAACAGCGTCGGCTGCGTCGGGTCGTTGTAGGTAAACATGCCGGTTTGCAGCCAAATTCGGGCGGTTCGTATGTATTGTACGTCGTCGGATTGCAAGCTGTAGTGCGAGCCTTCTAGGAGAATGATGACGGCCTTCAGAAGGAATGAGCTCCAAAGCAAAGCTGCCAGCGGATGCTGCTTGCCAATGGGGATCCAGCGTGACATGTCGTGCGGTTTCCTTTCCTTTCATTGCAAATCCCGTAGCCGTAGCATAACACGTTTGAAGTGGCGTGTGCATCTGTCAGGGGGGGAGAGGGTTGAGTTAGATTGGGGTGTGCGTTGGATTGGGGGATGGCGTAGCGGTGAGGGGGAGTTAGGCTGTGCGCTGAATTGGGGGGGATGGCGTTGGGGTTAGGGGTAGGACGGGTGCTGGGAGTTAGCGGCAAACGACAAGGGGCCCCACATTGTATTCAAGACGAAGGCCGGCAAAATATAACGGATTCTCAGGGCGTAAATGGGAGTGAATTCGCAGCTACAATAGATTTAGCGGATTTTCAAGGCGTTATCGGCGACGGAAATCGGAAAAAGCCCCCGTTTTTGCTCAACCGATTTATTTTTGCGCCCTCAAAAGTCGTTATTTTGTTGCAGACGAGGGATTCGATAGAAATAACGCCTCGAAAGTCGCCTATTAAATTCGCACCAACTACATCAGGACCCGCAGCCCCACCAAGCTGCGAGTCCCCACCACAGACCTACTATGGTAATTAACTCACCGTCCGCGGACGCTCGATCCGCTGCATCCCCGGCCAGCGGAACGTTGCCCATTCCGGCTGATACTTGTCGATACGCGCCACAACGACCGTCATGTCGTCCATAATATCGCCCTGCTGATAGCGGACAATGCGCTCCAGCAGCATATCCGCATAGTCCTGCGGGGATTCGGCGTCGATCTCCAGCACCATCCGTTTCATCCACATTTCCTTGTTCACCGCAATGCCCGGCGCATCGTAAATCCCGTCGGTCATCATCACCAGCGTATCCCCAGGCTGAAGCTGCAGCGTCACCAGGTCGACGTCCAGATCCTGCACGATCCCGACCGGCAAATTATTCGCCGAAATGACCAGCACTTCGTCGCCGCGTTTAATGAAGCTAGGCGTCGATCCGATTTTCAGAAACGTCGTCTTGGCATTGTACTGATCGATCAGAGCAAGATCCACCGTTGCGAACACCTCGTCCGTCGAGCGCAGCATCAGCACCGAATTGACCGATTTAATCGCCAGACGTTCGTCCATCCCCGACTGCAGCAGCTGCTGCAGAATCGACAGCGCCGCCTGGCTTTCCGCCCGGGCCCGCTCGCCGTTGCCCATGCCGTCGCTTAATGCAACCGCGAACTTCCCATTCCCTAACTCCACCGTTGAAAATGAATCCCCCGACAGCAAGTCGCCCCCTTTCGCCGCACCGGCCACACCGGTTTCGATCTCGTACTCCTTCGCCGACGCGAACACGACCGTGCTGTAGCCGTCGCCTTTCGTATGCCGCTCTTCCCGTTTGACTGCGATATGTTCGCCGAGAATCTCGGACAGCATGGGAGCAATGATCTTGCGGCATTCATCGAAGCCTTTGGTATATTGATGGATGATCTCGATCTCAACGTTGCCCTCATCCAGCGAAATAATATCGATCGAGTTAATGGACAGCCCGAGCTCCTCCAGCGTGGAACGAATCTGCTCCTCCTGGTGGAACAGCTCCTGTCCTTCCCGTTTGATCTCCTTGGCCAAATCCTCCATTACCTGCGATACGCCCGACAGCTGATCGGCGACCAGCTCGCGGCTGTCGATGATTTGTTTTTTCCAGTGCTGGTCGTTCTTGTACTGTGCATACTGCTGCTTCATGACGTCGAGCACCTGCTCGCTCTTCACGCACATTTTTTTCCATTCGGGCGAAATATCCCGCTTGCTCATCGCACCACCCGCCGCACCGCTGCTGTCACGAACCTCGATTTCGGTCATCATATCCGTCATATACTTATAGGTTTGATAAAATTTCTCGTCCCAGCACTGCCTATGCTTCCAGCACGATTCACAGGTTTTGGCGGCTACGGCGTTCATGAAATGGCCGACCTCTTCTTCCCGCTGCACGGCTTCGCTGTTCACGGTCACCTGCTTGAACGAACGGGAGAGCTGGCGGAATACCTCCGAGAATTGCTCAACGCGGCTCGCGGTCAGGTCCCGCACCCGGCGTACGTAATCCTGCTGCGATTTCAAATTTTCCTGAGTGCCCGGCACATACTTGGCCAGAATCTGAATGACCGAGCGCGGAGTGAGCAGGAACAGGACGATCGCCGCGATGGATTCCCATGTGGACTGCAGTACATTCACGCCGCTCCCGATATAGAAGCTGAGAATGGAGGAGCCGACCAGAAGGCCGAAGCCGACCGCAGCCCGTTTCCCTTCCTTAAGCAAGCCCGCCAGCATGCCGGAGAAGGCGAGCAGACTCATTTGGTAAATGGCGTTCGCATTGGCCAGACTCAAGATAAGGCCCGTGATCACCCCGACCGAAGCCCCGAGCGGCGCCCCGCCTACGAGTGCGAACAGCAAAATCAAATAGCGCGACATCACATGCTCGATCGTAACCGGCCCGACCTGCCATCCGACCGTTCCGGTCATGACCGAGGCGAGCAGAATGATCAGACAGATGATTTCCTCATGCTTCAAATGGTAATTCTTCCTGGTTACCGTAAACACCGGCAGCGCCTGCACGAAAATCAGCGTTAACACGAAGCTCAGCACCGACTCGACCGCTACCATCGTAATGGCATACCACGTCAGCTCCGCGACGACCAGATTCGCGAACAGCTGGACGAGGAACGTTGTCATGAACACCATGACCGGCGCCAAGGAGATGTCGGAGCGTTCGAACTTCTCCACGCCTTTCTGGATAAGCAGAAACACGATGATTTCGGTGACGATCAGCCCGGTCTGCGGCTGCGCCGCGAACAAGCTTCCCAGAAACAGCCCCGCCCCGATCCAAGGCAGCAAGTCCCTTCGAACGAAATACATGACCGCAAAATATGCGACCGCAAACGGCGCCAGCTCCTCAAGGATCATCGCCCTCCCGAGCAGCACCGCCATGGCAATCAGCAGGAAAGCCCAACGGCGTGCAAGCAGCGCTTGGACGAAACGATTTTGGACTAAGAATTGAATCGCTCCCGCCCGGAGCTTGTCCGACGCTCCGGCTACATTCATTCTGAGTGAGATGCCACCATTTCGTTTTAGCATACGCTTACGAACACCACCTATTCTCGATTTCGGTTTCTCTATCATAGCGGGAATCTATCGGAAAGTTTGTCATAATGAGTTGGTAGATTCAAAATGATTTCCGACAAAAACGCAGGGTGTGCGAAACAGCGCGAACCTATAAGCGGAAAGCGGTCTGCGTATGCGTATGGGGGGCTCAGCGTCAAATGGCGTAGAGGATTGTTGGGCAGATGCGGCGGGAATGTGTCGAAGCGGGGACCCGGGGAACAAGCTTCGGATCGGTGGCGGGAATTCGGCCGTAGCTTCAGGCGCGATGTCGAATTGCAACTGGGAACTGTGCGCCGGGCCTCACCATCGAACCTCAGTCCGCATACTGCAGCCGCTTCTGTCTAAGAGGCGTTTTGCTCCAGCTAACGGTTCATGAGGTCAAAATACCCTAATCGAACTTCTAGCTTGACCTGATTCCCCCTTATTAACTAGCGAAATGGCCACCGGCTTCGCGGCTTACCGTCCCTTGCAGCGGAGCCCTCGCTTATTCACAGATATCGCCGTGCATAGCCACATAAAAAAACCGCAAGTGTGAGGTTACCCTCTCCACTTGCGGCTTTCGCATGTATAAGTTAGTCGCGTCTGGCGCCACGGCCGCCGCGTTTGCCTTCGGTATTCTTCTTCAGGGAAGAGATGCGCTCTTCGCTGTCTTTCAGGAAGCGAGACATCTTGTCTTCGAAACTCATCGATCTTGGTGGACCGCCACGATCTCCGCGACCGCCACCGCGTGGACCGCCGCCGCCTCGTGGGCCGCCGCCAAATCCGCCGCGATCTCCGCGCGGGCCTCCGCTTGCGCCGCCAAATCCGCCGCGATCTCCGCGTGGGCCTCCGCTTGCGCCGCCAAATCTTTCGGGACGAGCCGCTTCTGGGGGTCTTTCGATCGTCTGCTTGATGGACAGACCAATCTTGCCGTCCTTGTCGACGTTAATCACTTTCACCGTCACGATATCGTTCAGTTTCAGGTGATCGTTAACATCTTTGACATAGTTGTCGGCGATCTCCGAAATGTGGACGAGACCGGTGACTCCGCCTTCGAGTTCGACGAATGCCCCGAAGTGAGTAATTCCTGTCACCTTGCCCTCTAGCTTGCTGCCCACTTCAATTGCCATATAGGTACTTGTTCCTCCCTTAAAATGTTCAAAAAGACTTGGCTATGCCGATTATACCTGATTCGAGAGAATACGGTCAATACAAGCAACACAAATTGGGCTTGGGCGAGGGCGGGCAAAGTTATGGCATCGCTTTAGTTGCCGGGAACACCGTCTCTCCGGGCTTGTACCAATGCAGTTCGGTCCGAATCTTCTGCTCGATATATTCCTTATCGTTGAGCCGTTCAACTTCTCGCTTCGTCTGCTCGTTCGTCAGCTTGAGTTGTTGCAGCTGATCTTGCAGACCTTGCATCTCGGCCGTCTTCAAATTCAGCTTCGACCACTGGGCTACAAATGCCGGCAGCGCCCACGTCAAGAATACGACGACACAGAATAGAAGCATTCGTTTGCGGCGCTTGGCACCTTTATTCAGTTGTATGTTCGCCGGCATGGCGTTTGCGCGCACAGACATCAACAACGCAAGCCTCCTGTATCCGTATGTACTGTTAGAACCACCGACGCAGCCAGACCCACATACGCTCAAACCAACCGCCTATTCGAGCAAGCCACCTGGGCATCCGCAAATGCTGTTGCAGCGGCCGCCAAATAGGCCGAGTAAGCCAAATCAGCAGCTTCCAAAAAGGATACAGACATTGTAGCACAATTCGGTACAGGAAAATAGCCAAAGCCGCCAAGAACCCTAAAAATAGGATAAACAGCCTATACAAACCTATAATAGGCTTAACTACGACAGTTTCTACTGTCTTGACAAGGAAACGGAACAACGCTTTCACCGTGCGGATCAAATAATGCATGACCGAGATGACCGCTTTGCTCAGAGAAGTAAAATAGATGACTACCCCGATGAGCAGCCCGATAAAGACGAACAGCCGGACTTGTCCGTGATTGCTCCAGTATAAAATGCGGAATACGAGAATCGTCGCCAAGCTCCAATAGAGGAGGTCCGTCACCGGCTGCGTCCATCTTGGCACGCGCAGCTGGCCGGCAAGCACGCGGAAGCCGTCGAACAGAACGCCGAGAGCGAGGCCGCTGACGAACATCATCCATAGAGTCAGGAATTGAACATTCAGCGTCACTTAAACAGCTTGCCCAAGAATCCCTTGGACTTATCCGGGGAGTTTGCATCTACATATCCAAGCTCGTTCACATAACCCTCGATGGCGACGAGACCCTGGTCGAGGCTTAAGTTCTTGATATGCAGATTTTGCCCTTTAATCATGAGAAAGCCGCACTCCGTCTCCAGCAAAAACTCCTCGCTGTCAAAGCTTTCGACATTCAGGACACCGGAAATTTCAAGCAGCTTGCGGTTTAACATTTTGATTTCTTGGCGCTTGGGCGCTTTCGGTTCGATCATGACAAGCCCCTCCTTCTAGAACAAGCATATGGGGGTGCAGATCATTTTAGAACCGGTTCGCCCGCCGCCGGTATGGCAAACAAAAAGAGCGACCCCCAAAGTGATCGCTCTCTCCTTATTCCTCAGCCCGGTAAGGCTCTTCCTTGACCAAGGTGTACATCGTTGCAGCGTCTTCCTTGCGGGTCGATTCCGTGAGGCGCTCGACGCGTACCGTCACGATCTTCTGGCCGAACTGGATCGCCAGCTCGTCCCCCACTTTCACCGCGCTGCTCGGCTTCGCCTCCCGGCTGTTTATCCAGACGCGCCCTTGCTCGGAAACATCCTTCGCAACGGTGCGGCGCTTAATCAGCCGGGACAGCTTCAGGAACTTGTCCAGCCTCATTACTTCACAGCTTCTTTAAGCTTGTTGCCAGCTTTGAAAGCCGGAACCTTGGACTCGGCGATCGTGATCGTAGCGCCGGTTTGCGGGTTGCGGCCCGTGCGGCCGGAGCGCTTGCGGGTTTCGAATGTGCCGAAGCCGATCAGTTGTACTTTATCGCCTGCGGACAGGGCGGTTTCGACTTCGCCGAGGAAACCGTTCAGCACAGTTTCGACATCTTTCTTGGTCAGGCCGCTCTTTGTTGCAATGTTGTTGATCAGATCTGTCTTGTTCATGTGGATATGTACCTCCTACAGGTAGTAGATATTCGGCGGAACTGCAGTTCCCCGTATGAGAGCTTTGGGCGGATTGCCATGTTCATCCTGCTCGCACTATGTATTCTTTGCGTAATGTAAAATTCCTGCTAGCCACGCGGGTTCCGAGGATTTTTTTTTGCTTCCTGCCACCAGTTCTCCATCTCTAATAAATTAGTTTGCGCAAAATTTCGTCCGCTTAAACGCAGCTTTTCTTCGATATAAGCAAATCTTTCCATAAACTTCCTGTTCGTGGCGGCGAGCGCTTCTTCGGGATCAACCTTCAAGAATCGAGCTAAATTGACAACGGCAAAAATCAAATCGCCAAGCTCGCCGATCCGCTCCTCGTCGGTTCCCTCCGGAGTCATGACCTCTCGTACCTCGCCAAGCTCCTCTTCGATCTTCGCCACTACGTCCCGTACATCGGACCAGTCGAACCCGACCTCCGCGGCCTTCTTTTGCAGCTTATAGGCCTTCATCAGCCCCGGCAAGTCGCGCGGCACACCGGCGAGCAGCGACTGCGCAGCAGGGTCGATCCCTTTGCTCCGCTTCTCCTCGGCCTTAATGTCCTGCCAATTCGCCAGCACCTCTCCGACGCTCTCCACTGCAGTATCCCCGAACACATGCGGATGGCGGCGGATCAGCTTCTCGCTGATCGACTCCACGACATCGTACACGTCGAACGTCCCGACTTCCGCCTCCATCTGCGAATGGAGCATGATCTGCAGCAGCAGGTCGCCCATCTCCTCGCACATCGCGTCCGGGTCGTCGTCGTCGATCGTCTCCAGCACCTCATACGTTTCTTCGATCAGATGCTTGCGCAGGCTCTGGTGCGTCTGTTCCCGATCCCAGGGGCACCCTTCCGGACTGCGCAGGATCTCCACGATTTCGCGCAGTCGCTCGAACGACCGGTTGCGCAGCTCCTCGCGCTCGCTGCGCGGCACCCAAATCAAGGATAGGTTGCCATAGCCTTCGACACGATCAAGCTCATACAGCGGTACCTTTACAATCCGCTCCTGGCCCTCCACGCCGAGCGCATGCCCCACCACGACCTCGTAATCATCCGGGAGCATGTCCATCAAACCGAGCTTCACATCGGATGCCGTCAGTTCGTCGTACACTTGGGCCACAATCGTATGCACGTTGGGCTCGAGGCCGCGGGCGTTCATATTCGTCGCATCGAGCAGACGGAAGCCCTCGATCGGGTCAAAGCCGAATCGCAGGAATGCTTCGTCAAGAAAGCTTTCGCCGCCCTCCACACGCAAGCTTACACCTGCTGCGGGGCAGCGCTCGCGCAGCAGCTGCACCGTACGCTCCGCCACCATCGGATGTCCGGGCACGGCATAGAGCAGCTCGTCCTCCGTGTTCTTGGCGAGTGCAACCAGGCGCTCGGCAATATGTTCATAAACGGCCTCAAAGCTCGTCTCAGCCACATAGATGCTGTCAAACGACTCGTAAGCGATGTCGTGACGCCGCAGCAAATCCACCATCGGGTGTTCGTCCGTACGCAAATATAACGGAAGGCCGGAGCGCAGCTTATTCCATACACCAAGGGTCAGCTTGTTCTCGTCCCCGGTTCCGAGTCCGAGCACGGTGATTCGTGCCATATCAGGCCACCTCCAATATGTTCCATTATAACCGACCGTCATAAAAATAAAAAAGCTTTCCCGCGGGGATACGTCTTCGCGAGGAAAGCTTCGGTTTGTCGGATTGCTCCCGATTACTGCTCCATCTGCTTCGCCAGGAAGCCTGCGGCGGTCTCCGCCATTTTCATTTCCATCTGACCCATCTTCACCGATTCGTCTTTGGAGACAAGAATGACCGATCCGATTGGGTCCCCGCCCGCTACGATCGGCGCGATAACGAACGAGCTGTACGTATCCGCCGCGTCCTTCGTAATATCGTAGGTGCCTGTCGTGCCTTCCAGAGTGGTCTTCCGGTTTTCCATACAGGTTTCGACGACAGACCCGATCGCCTTTTCCAGAAAATCCTTCTTGGAGCCTCCGGCAACGGCAATGACGGTGTCGCGGTCGGAAATCATGGTGATATGGTTTGTACTCTCGTATAACGATTCGGCGTACTCCTTGGCGAAATCGCCCAATTCACCGATTGGAGAGTACTTCTTGAGAATGACTTCCCCGTCACGGTCGACGAAAATTTCCAGCGGGTCACCTTCACGAATCCTCAATGTGCGGCGTATTTCCTTCGGGATAACGACTCTGCCCAGATCATCGATCCGGCGTACAATTCCAGTTGCTTTCATGCCTCTAGATGCCTCGCTTTCCTTGAAGATTAGATACGACTGGATGTCGGTGCGCTGTATTCATGAATGGAGGGGACTCGAATCGTAGCCATAGTATTCTACGAGTCCCAGATTCTTATACCAACTTGCCACCACGGGGGAGATCGTAGTACCTCTGCCTCTATGTGGCTATGTAGCCGCTCCGCCGTACTTATAGATTGTCCATGTTTAACAAATAAAAACAGGATGCCCTCTTGGAGCATCCTGCCATTGTTGGTTATTTGCTTGGTGCCGGCGTCGCCGGCGTTGTCGTTGTGCCTTCCGCCGGAGCGGTTGGCGTCGCGCTTGGTGCCGGCGGCTGCGGGAGGTTGTTGGTCAAGATCAGACCAGGCAGCTCCTTCTCCATGAAGTCGTAAGCGCTCTGCTCGGCGACTTCGGATTTCAGGCTGTCCTTTACTTCATCGAAGGTCTTCGTCTTGCGGGCGTCGACCCTCATGACGTGATAGCCGAATTCAGTCTCGACCGGATCGCTGATCTTGCCGATCGGCAGCGTCGCCGCGGCATTCTTGAAGCCTTCCACCCACTGGTTGATGTCGGCGTCCTTATATTGGCCTCCCGTGTCCTTGGAACCCGGGTCGTCGGAGTACTCCTTGGCGAGCGCCGCAAAGTCGCCGCCCTTGTCGAGCTTGTCCTTCACTTCCTTGGCACGGGCCAGCGCCTCTTCCTTCGTGCGGAGCGCCTTCTGCCCCGTCGGGTCGCTCGGATCGGTCAGACCGATGAGAATGTGGCTTACCGTAGCTACGCCATACGCACCGGGTTCCGCCTTCAAACGGTCGTCATAGCTCTTCTTCGCTTCGTCGTCGGTAACTTTTTCTTTCAAGCCGCCGATACCGTAAGAACTCATCTTGAGGAAATCTTCAATATCCGCCATCTGCAGATTATTTTTCTTCAGCTGCTCGTCCAGTCCGCCTTCCATAGCGCCGAAGTACATTTTGAATTGCTCCAGCTGACTTGCCACCTGCTTGTCCGCTTCGGCCTTGACCGGATCGGACGCCCGCGAAGCGAGCACCTTCATCGCGATCAGCTGCTTCAGCAGGTCCTGCTGGAAAGCCGGATCCGCTGCGTACTGCTCGAGCCCCGGATTAATCAGCTTGTTCACATTCATGAACGAATCGAAATTCGCCTTCGTAATGGTGCCATTCTCCTTGTAGGTAGCGATGACGTCTGTCGGCTTGTCGGTATTCGTCGTGCCGCCGTTTGCCGCGTCCTTGTTTCCTCCGCATGCCGCCAGCGCCAGGACTAGAGCGGCAGTGAGCAGAACGAGCGCCCACTTGCGCGCTGTAGTCGGTTTATTTTGCAACATCTTGCAATTCTCCCTTCGGTTTCAGAGCACCTTTGTATTGGACCAAGAATTTCTCCACGAATGCGATGGATTGTTCCGGCGTGAATCCTTTGCAGCGAATGTTGATGACAATCTGCGGTCCGGATAGAAGCTTGACGCGCCCGTCCCACTGGGACGACATGGCATGCAGCTTCTGCCCGTCGAGGCGGGCGTTCTGATCGGCGCTGATCTTGATCTGGAAGTCGTCGCCCTTCTGGCTGATCTGCTCGATGCGGTATTCGGCGCCGAACGCCTTCAGCCGCGCTACGGCAAGCAGGTTTTGAACCGCCTGCGGCGGCTCGCCGAACCGGTCAAGCAGCTCGTCGGCCAAATCCTCCGCCTCCTCCAGGGAGCGGATATTCGCCACCTTCTTGTAAATCTCGATCTTCTGCATGCTGTCGTAAATATAGTCCGACGGCAGGTAAGCGTCGAGCTGAATGTCCAGCTGGGTGTTCCAATCCTGCTCCTGAACGGTCTCCTCGCCCATCTCCTTCTTGCGCTGGGCGATTTCCTCCGCCAGCATCTGCGAATACAGATCGAAGCCGACCGAAGCGATGAAGCCGTGCTGCTCCGCACCGAGCAGGTTGCCGGCCCCGCGGATGGACAAGTCCCTCATGGCAATTTTAAACCCTGAGCCAAGCTCTGTAAACTCTTTGATCGCCTGCAGGCGTTTCTCCGCCACTTCCGTCAGCACTTTATCCCGCTGATACGTGAAATAGGCGTAGGCGATCCGGTTCGAGCGGCCGACGCGCCCGCGCAGCTGGTACAGCTGGGACAATCCCATTTTGTCAGCGTCGTGGACGATCAGCGTGTTGACGTTCGGGATGTCGACGCCGGTCTCGATAATGCTCGTCGACACAAGTACGTCGAACTCGCCGTCCAGGAAGTCGAGAATCGTCTTCTCCAGCTCCTGCTCGGTCATCTGGCCGTGGGCGACAGCGACCCGCGCGTCCGGGACGAGCATCGAAATCTGCTCCGCCATCTGGTTGATGCCCTGCACCCGATTGTACAAATAGTACACCTGGCCTTCGCGGGCCAGCTCCCGTTCGATCGCTTCGCGCACTAACGCGGTGCTGTATTCCACCACATACGTTTGAACCGGGAAGCGATTTTCCGGCGGCGTCTCGATTACGGACAAGTCCCGCACCCCGAGCATCGACATATGCAGCGTACGCGGGATCGGCGTCGCGGTCAGCGTCAGCACATCCACATTCGCCTTCAGCCGCTTCAGCTTCTCCTTATGCGTCACGCCGAAGCGCTGCTCCTCGTCGACGATCAGCAGACCGAGGTCTTTGAAAATCATATCCTGCGACAGCAGCCGGTGCGTCCCGATCACGACGTCGACCGTTCCGGCGCGAACGCCCTTGATCGTCTCGTTCTGCTCCTTCTTGGAGCGGAACCGGCTCAGCACCTGGATATTGAATGGATAGCCCGAGAACCGCTCGCGGAACGTCTCGTAGTGCTGCTGAGCGAGAATGGTCGTCGGAACGAGCACGGCCACCTGCTTGCCGTCGATCGCCGCCTTGAACGCCGCGCGGATCGCGACCTCGGTTTTGCCGTAGCCAACGTCGCCGCAAAGCAGCCGGTCCATCGGGCGCGGCTTCTCCATATCCTTCTTGATTTCTTCGATCGCCCGCAGCTGGTCGTTCGTCTCGTCGTACGGGAACATCGCCTCGAACTCCTGCTGATAGCTCGAATCGCGGCTGAACGCGTAGCCTGGGGTCGATTGCCGCTGCGCATACAGCTTGATAAGATCGTCGGCGATATCCTTGACGGCCGAGCGGGCTTTGGATTTGGCCCGATTCCAGTCCGCCCCGCCAAGCTTGTAAATCTTCGGCTCCTTGTCCTCGGACCCGACGTACTTCTGAATCAGATCGATCTGCTCGATCGGCACCGACAGCTTGTCGCCGCCGGCGTACACAATATGCAAATAATCTTTATGAATGCCCCCGACCTCTAGCGTGCCGATGCCTACATATTTGCCGATGCCATGGTTGACGTGTACGACATAGTCCCCGACCTTGAGCTCCTGATAGTTCTTGATCCGCTCGGCGTTCTCGATCTTCTTGTCGACCTTGCGCGCCTTGCGCTGCTTCTGCGTGAACATCTCGCCTTCCGTGATGACTACCAAGTGGACCGACGGCAGCTCGAAGCCGGACTGCAGGGAGCCGTTCAAAATCAGCGGTTCCTCGATGCTATAGTCGGCAAGCACCCGCTTGACGCGGTCGACCCGCTCTTCGCCGCCGGACAGCACCATCACCTTCACGCCCGACTTTTTCCAGCGCTCCATCTCCGACTTCAGCACGTTCATCTGACCGTGGAAGCTTTGCATCGCCCGCGACACGAAGTTGACGATGTTCTGCGGCTGGGCCCCCGGTACCTGACGCAGGAACAGCGAAAGGAACAGCGTCGGGTACGGTCTGCGGTGCAGCAGCGTCTCGTACGTCTTGGACAGAACCAGCGACGGCATTGCATGACCTTCCGTCAAGGCGTGCGTCATCCATTCCGCATCGTCCCGCTCCAGCTGCTTCGCCGTTTCGAGCAGGCGCGCCGGTTCGTCGATCAGCAGCAAAGTGTCCTTGGATACGTAATCGAGCAGCGTCTGGCGTTCCGGGTACAGCAGCGACATGTATTTGAAGATGCCCGGAAAATGCTGCCCCTCGCGCAGCCGCTCGATATCGTGTCCGATCCCCTCCAGCAGCTTCTCCTTCGCCGTGCGGTCGGTCATCTTCGCAAGCTGGGCCTCCAGCAGCTCGTACGCATGCTGCGCCGCTAGTTGAAAGCGCTTTACATCGGTCAAAATCTCCCGGCATGGCGGAATATGGACGACGTTTAATTTATCCACCGACCGTTGGTCGGAAATATCGAACGTACGAATGGAATCCACTTCAATGTCAAAGAGCTCGATTCTTACGGCCAGAGGAGAAGTTAATGGGAAGAAGTCAATGATACCGCCGCGGACGCTCATCTCGCCTTTGCGCTCGACCTGCTCCACACGCTCGTAGCCGAGCTCGGTCATGCGCTCGAGGAACGCGCTCAGCTGCAGCTCGTCCCCAACCTTCACATCAAGCTGACAATCCGCAAATATGTCCCGGTTCGGCAGCAGCCGCCGCAGCCCGGCGAAAGGAGTAATGACGATGCCGTCATAGCCCCGCGCCAGCTTCGTCAGCACATCGATGCGCGAAGCAAGCATCTCCGGGGAGGAGGCGGCCGCCTCGGCGGCGATAAGCTCCTGCGACGGATAGAGGAGGACGCGCTCTTCGGACAAGCATTCGACGAGATCCTCATGAATCTTTTGCGCGGCAAACATGTTATGCGTTACGATCAAGAACGGCCGCTTCAATTCATTCTCCAGCGCGGCAATCATCACTTGGCGCGACGAGCCGGTCAATCCGGATACGATCTGCTCGCGCATGCCGCTGCGTACGCCCTGGACTACGGATTGGAAGTCACTATCCGCCGAGAATGCTTCTAGCAAAGCTTGTAAAGCCTGCAAGTCTGGTGCACTCCTCTCACGTTTCAATCCACGCCCGCATGAAGCGGGCGACACCGGATTTGCTTCTCACAAAAAGAAGCCTCGAAGCGTATTCGGCGAATGTCGCCGAACCTGCTCCAGGCTGGTTCCTACGATTAGCCTCGTTATTGCAGGGGACTGCCAAGCAGAGACAGCTCCGGGTTGTTCTCCAGCGCTTCTCTGCAATAGTCGCAGACCACCTTAACGGTGACGTCTCCGTCTACGTTATAGGCTATTATATCTCTCCGCTCTTCGGGGGTCAAGAAATGGAACCCCAGCTGCATCTCACTGACATCCGCCTGGTTAATCTCGCCTTGGAATGTCAGACAATGCCTGCAAATGTATTTCACTGACATCAGTGTATGCCTCCCAGAAGGTTTGTATTACCTTCCAGTATGCCCAGTTCGGCGAGGATTAGGCATGGTCGGCGGATTTGTTTGGCGAGCTTCGGGCGGGGGGCGGTGCCTGCTCTGCGCGATAGACCGAGGACGCCCCTGTCCGGGCCGTCTTCGCCCTCCGTCGCGGCGCGGCAGCGCCATGACGGCCCTGTTCGGGCCGTCCTCACCCGCCCGCGCGGCGAGGCGCATTACGGACCTTTCCCCGTCACAGCCGGCCTACCCGTTAAACTTCGCCATCGTTTTCTCAAACGGATTCGACAGCGAGAACTCCATGGCGTCGACAACGTTGTCCAGCAGCGCATCCATCCGGCTGAACTCCTCCTTCGTAAACGCCGCAAGCACGTAGTTCGCGATATCGAAGCCAGGCACGGTCGGTCTTGAAATGCCGATGCGGATCCGGTTAAACGTCTGCGTTCCCGTATGCTGAATGATCGACTTGATGCCGTTGTGGCCTCCGGCGCTCCCCTGATAGCGTAGACGGATCGAGCCAAAGGCCGTATCGAGGTCGTCGTAGAGGATGACGACGTCTTCCAGCGGAATTTTGTAAAAATCCATGCAAGCCCGCAAAGACTCCCCCGACAAATTCATATACGTCTGCGGCTTCAGCAGGTAAACCTTCTCCCCGCCGACATTGCCCTCGGCCAGCAGCCCCTTGCACTTATTCTGGAACTTGTTCAGGCCGTGCTTGTCGGCGAACCGGTCCACAGCCATGAAGCCGATATTATGGCGCGTCTTAGCGTATTGAGACCCCGGGTTGCCGAGTCCGACGAAACACTTCACTCCCGCCCGCCTCCGATCTGTATACTATAATTTACTGAAAATTTATCTTCTGTCACTTTGACTATTGACATTTGCCAGTTATTGGCTATATTTTGATAAAGTAAGAAAACGCTTTCCGGAGCAGGTGATCGCTGTATGACGTATGGCAACGGAGAACTGCTGCATGAAGATCGGCATTTTTACGATCACGTCGAGTACCAGGTTCCTGTCCAAGTGTACTGCCAGGGCATTCACCGCGACATTGGCTACGTAGAATATTACTCCGAATTTTTCATCAAAGTCAACAACACCTACTACAATCGCAAAATGTTCACGTTCGTCTCGCGTCCCGGCTACTAACGCCAATCTTCCCGGCCGTAGGGCCGGAGCCTCCAAGCCCCTAACGCACAGCAACGCAAACAGGCTGCCCCGCGAAGAAGCAGCCCATGCCCATGCTTATGCCACGACCAACCACTGTACCGATTACACCGTCTCGCCGACCTTATCCGCTTCCGTAGGCGCCCCGGCAACCGGTTCGCCAGCCGACTCCTTGTCGACAATCTCTTCGTCCGTCCCCGCCTTCTGAGGCGCCAGCACCGTCACAACCGGCTGATCCGGCTCGGCCTTAAGCTCAAGGCCGGCAGGCAGCTGAATCGAGCTGACCAGGAACGATTCGCCCAGCTGCAGCTCGCTGACGTCGATTTGAAGCGTCGCCGGAAGATCTCGCGGCAAGCAGCGCACCTCCAGCTCATGCAGAATCGTCTGCAGCATGCCGCCCTCCTTCACGCCCGCCGCTTCTCCGACGAATTCGAGCGGCACGGTCGCCCGCACCGGCTCATCCATATTGATTTGATGAAAATCGACATGCAGCAGCTCGCGCGTCACTTTGTCCCGTTGAACATCGCTCAACATGACCGGCTGCGTACCGCTTCCCGGCACGTCCAGCTCCACAATCGCGTGGCGGTTCGAGCGAAGCAGCTGATTCAGATCCTTCTGATCGATCAGCAGCGACGTCGATCCGACCTTCTTGCCATATACAACCGCAGGGATCTTGCCCTCGCGGCGCAAAAACTTAACCTCAGCCTTCGTCAATCCGTCCCGGGCTTCCGCCTTCAGCGAAATCGTCATAATTGAAAAAAGCCTCCCTTGTTTGGATGAGTATACCTATACTCTGTCCAAAATCGGGAAGCTTCACTCTTATTTTTTGGAATTTGCTTCTTTCTTCGCCTTGAACCGCGCCTTCAGCTTATCCGCATATCCCGGTTTGTTCGTTTGGCGCTCGCGCGCGATCGCGAGATCGCCTTCCGGCACATCGTTCGTGATGGTCGAGCCTGCTACGACGTAAGCCCCCTTGCCGATCTTCACCGGTGCGATCAGGTTCACATTGCTGCCGATGAACGCGTCGTCCTCGACTTCCGTGATCTGCTTATTGAAGCCGTCATAGTTAACGGTAATGGCGCCGCAGCCGAAGTTCACGTTGCTGCCGATTACCGCATCGCCGACATATGCGAGGTGCGACACCTTCGAGCCTTTGCCGAGCGTAGCGTTCTTCACCTCGACGAAGTCGCCGATCTTGACGTCCTCGCCGAGCTTGGCGCCCGGACGCAGGTAAGCGAACGGACCGACGGAGCTTTCCGCGCCGACAACCGCTTCCTGAAGGACGGAATGCTTGATCGTTACGCCATCGGCTACCGTACTGTCGGTAATGTCCGCGCCCGGTCCGATCGTGCATTCCGCGCCGATCGCCGTGCGTCCCCGCAGGACGGAGCCCGGATATACAACCGTATCGGCACCGATCGTCACACCAGCCTCAATGTACGTAGCGGCCGGATCGATAATCGTTACGCCGTTCACCATATGCGCGCGGTTGATCCGCGCCCGCATCAGCCGTTCCGCTTCGGACAGCGCCACACGGTCGTTCACGCCGAACGACTCATCCGCATCCTTCGTCACATAGGCTTCAACGATATCGCCCTGGTCGCGCAGAATGCCGATGACATCCGTCAAATAATACTCGTTCTGTGCGTTGTTATTCGTCACTTGAGCAAGCGCCGCAAACAGCTTCTTATTGTCGAAGCAGTACGTCCCTGCATTGATTTCCTTAATGGCCGCTTCCTCCGGCGTGCAATCCTTCTGCTCTACGATCCGGACCACGCGTCCGTCTTCACCGCGCACGATGCGTCCGAGGCCGGTCGGATCTTCGAATATTGCCGTCAGCATCGTTACCGCCGCACCGCCGCGCTCATGCGCTTCCACCATCGCCTGCAGCGTCTCCGGACGGATGAGCGGCGTATCGCCGTAAACGACGACCGTCGTTCCTTCCAGATCGGCAAGCAGCTCCTTCGCCTGCAGCACCGCATGCCCCGTTCCGAGCTGCTGAGCCTGAAGCGCGTAGCCCACTTTATCGCCAAAATATGCCTGTACCGCCTCCGCACCATGCCCGACGACGACGACAGTCTGCGCCGGATCGAGCGCCGCCAGCGCGTCGACGACATGACCGACCATCGGCTTGCCGCACACCGGGTGCAGCACCTTGTACAGCTTCGATTTCATCCGCTTCCCCTGGCCTGCCGCCAATACTACCCCGTAAACCGCCAAAGCCGTCACTCCTATCCTTCACGATGCTATATCGTATGATTTCCTTCATCGAATATAGCTTATCTTCAGCCAAAAGAAAAGAGAGCCCGCAGGCTCTCTAGTGCAAGTGAGTCAAATGCCCACTTAAGCTCCTTCTTCAATAACTTCCTCCTCAGCTGCGGCCCGATCGTACTCGGCCAGAACAGCTGCCTGAATCTTCTCCCGAGTTGTGGAGGAAATCGGGTGTGCGATGTCGCGGAATTCCCCGTCTGGGGTCCGCTTGCTCGGCATCGCAACGAACATGCCATTGTTGCCGTCAATGACACGAATGTCATGTACGACGAACTCGTTGTCGATAGTGATGGAGGCGATAGCCTTCATTCGACCTTCCGAGTTCACCCGGCGGAGTCTAACATCGGTAATTTGCACTTGAGTTCACCACCTTTTGTCGTAACGTTTGCTTGGATGTAACAATTCCACATTTTAGTGCAAATTCCTTCTGCGTTATTTGAATATTTAGCGTTTTTTTAAAAATGCCGCCTGTATACGACACCGTTCGACTTATACCGTGGCCACCAATTCGATTTCGACAAGAACATCCCGCGGCAATCGCGCGACCTCTACCGTCGAACGAGCGGGTTTATGGTCGCCAAAGTACGAAGCGTATATTTCATTCAGCTCGGCGAACTGCCCCATGTCCTTCAGGAACACGGTTGCCTTGACGACTTGCTGCAAGGAGGAGCCCGCTTCGGCCAACACCGCCTGCAAATTCCGGAATACTTGATGCGCCTGCTCCTTGATGCCGCCCTCGACGAGCTGACCGCTTGCATCCAGCGGGATTTGACCCGACGTGAACACCAGATTTCCCGCCTTGATCGCTTGCGAATAAGGGCCGATCGCCGCCGGCGCACCTGTTGTTGCAATGATTTCCAAACTCATCGTGTTATCCCTCTTTCTCGTCAAAATAATTACCGGGGAATACCCCGACCTGCTTCGTCTTCGGGTCAACGGCCGTCATCCGCGCCAGCGACACATAATTGTCGACAAGACGCTCCTCCGCTTCCGTCGATTCCACGAACACGCCGATCCCTTTCACCGTCGCGTTAAATTCCTGCAGCAGATCGATCATGCCGCGCACGGTGCCGCCGACCCTCATGAAGTCGTCAATAATCAGCACCCTCGACTCTTCCTTTAGCGCACGCTTTGCGAGCGACATCGTCTGGATTCGCTTATTGGAGCCGGATACATAGTTGATGCTGACTGCCGAGCCTTCCGTTACCTTGGCATCGCGGCGTACGAGCACGACCGGCAAATTCATGAACGATGCCGTCGCGTAAGCGAGCGGAATGCCCTTCGTCTCTACGGTCATAACCACATCGACATCCTCGTCGGCGAACGCCGTCGCGAACGTCTTGCCGAGATCCTGAATAATCGACGGCTGGCCTAGCAGATCCGTCATATAGAGGAAGCCGCCCGGCAGAACGCGCTCCGTCTGCTGCAGCTGGGCGCACAACCCTTCGACAAGGCGCAGCGATGCCGCCTTGGTCATTTTCGGGGTAAAGCGGACCCCTCCCGCAGCACCCGCCAGCGTTTGGAGCTCGCCGAGCCCCTCATCTTCAAAAACTTCCTTAATAATAGCCAAATCCTCGCTGATCGAAGACTTGGCAGAGTTGTATTGGTCTGCGAACGTAGTCAGCGGGATGAGGACATGGGGGCGAAATAACAAATATTGCGTCATTTCTACCAGCCTGGCGCTGCGTTTTAACTTTTTCATGAGGTTCACCCCGCATAATCCGAATATTATACAGAAAATATACCATTTTTATACGCTTTTATTCAAGCAAGTCGATGCAAATTATATTGACATACACTTTACATCTAGTTTACATAGGATTAAGTCACAGGAAACTCCCGCTAATGCCGCTCCTGCAGCCTTGCTGTAAATAACATCCGAACCTTAAACCCCCAGCCAACATCTCGCCAAATAAAGGAGATTTGGAATTAGATCCATTTTTAGGTGAAGTATTGCTGTTAGACTGCACATTCTCAGATGCACCCCGAGTCGATGCCGCGTTGAACCTGCTGTTCCGATGGGCCCTTCTCCGGATTGAAAGCCTCTATATATACGTAATTTCGTTCAAAATGATAAAGATCCATGCACACTTCGTCGAACTTGTGTGAAAGTTCGATCAAAGAATCGGGGAGCCGTAACGTATACATCGGAATTGCAGCGAAAAGAGCGAACACCATAGAATGCACCATTATGTAACCGCTCGCGTCATTTTTCCCAAAATGCCCCCAGCCTGCACTGCCGTCCGCTCCATGGGATATTCCCATTATGCCAACAGATGCACATGATCCCAGAAACAATATGACTTGTCACTTCCCCGGCAGCAAGCGGAAACAGCCTTTGCCCCGCTTATACGCGTGCCTTTCCCGGCGAAACATAAGCCGCCCTATGAAGCCAAGCGATATAAGCCCTGATTATTTAAAGCAAAAAGCCCCGTTCAGCTTCTCAGCCGACCGGAGCTCCCCCGCCCAAACTACACCATGAATTTAACCTCTACATCAGCATGCGAACCGCGTACACTTCCTTGCAGAAGCCGCGCAGGCCGTTATAGACACGGGACACCTTCGCTTCTTTGGAAATGAGTCCGAATACCGTCGGACCGCTGCCCGACATCAGCACGCCGTCGGCGCCCAGCCGCTGCATGCATTCCTTCACGTGCTGCACTTCCGGATACAG
This sequence comes from Paenibacillus chartarius, assembly GCF_042432825.1. NCBI lineage: Bacteria > Bacillati > Bacillota > Bacilli > Caryophanales > Paenibacillaceae > Paenibacillus > Paenibacillus chartarius. Next base: position 44,847 of record NZ_JBHLWN010000110.1, read on the forward strand.
TGACAAGGTCACGTCCTCGAGGACGTTGCCCAAATTGGCGCACATCGCGTCAAAATCCTTCCGCACAATCGCCTCGACCATCGCCGGAATGGAAGGATGCTTCGGGATCGCCGCCGCATTCAACTTCCCGTATACCTCCGACGTAGAGACGTTAATGGGAGGCTTGGCCAGCACAACCCAGCACTGCGGCGGGGAAGGGATCACCTCCAGCTTCTCGCCTCTACCGCGCGCGACGGCCGTCCCGCCTGTGACACAGAATGGAACATCCGACCCCAGCTCGGCTCCAAGCACCTTAAGCTCCTCCGTGGAAATGCCGAGTCCCCACAGCCGGTTCAGTCCGCGAAGCGCCGCCGCCGCGTCGCTGCTGCCTCCCGCCAGCCCGGCCGCCACCGGGATTTTCTTATCTAAATGAATATAAACGCCCTTCTTGACGTCATACCGATCTTTGATCAGCTTCGCTGCCTGGAAAGCCAAATTTTTCTCGTCAAGCGGTATGTAACCGGCCTGGCTGGAGATAATGATCGTGTCCCGGGGAAGCTCTTGCAGCTCGAGACGATCCGCGAGATCCACCATCGTCATGATCATCTCGACCTCGTGATATCCGTCGTCCCGCTTCCGAAGCACATCGAGGGATAAATTAATCTTAGCCGGGGCTTTCTCATAAATCTTCAACTGCGGTACACCCACCTTCAACGCTTATGCCGTTAGACTATTATAGCAAAAGCGCACAAGAAAAGCTAAAGCCCGCGGGCTTTAGCTTAATTCAGAAGCTGCTGCTGATTGTAGTAGGAATCGGGCATCGCCGCCGCAGCCTGGAACGGATAGGTCGGGATAAAGCCTTGTCCGCGCGAGTAAGCATATCCTGGAGCTTGCGGCGGTTGCGGGCTCGGAACCTGGTAGGCGGGGCGCTGAGGAACGGCTTGGTACCCCTGCTGCTGCTGCGCATACCCTCCCGCATATCCTGCTTGCGGATTAACCGCCGGCGCACCGTAGGTATTACGCTGCTGCATGGACGGCGGCTGCTGCTGTAAGCCCGCTTGCTGCTGCGGGTACCCGTAGGCCGGCTGTGCATAATCTTGCGGCGCACGGCTTGTCTGGTAATCTTTGGCAAGCTTCTCTTCGGCAATCTGGATCGCCCGCTTGACCATGTTGCCTGCATCCTTCGTCCGTATGCCTTCCCAGCCTTCACGCATCACCGTTTCATAGAAGCCAAGGTCCTTCGCCAGCTCATATTTGAACTCTTCCGACATGACGCCTCTTCTGCGACTCATGGGAACTCCCCTCCTCTATGCCAAAATGTAACCCTAGTGTGTCCATCCGGGATGCCGCTCATGCAAATGCAAATTCCGATAGCATGCCGCAGCACACAAAAAAACCCCGCAGCCTTTAGGCCCGAGGTCGCAATGGTCTCTATGTTAATGCTGGATGTAGGTGATGCGAACTTCTCCGTCGTTGTTACAGACCGTTACTTCTACGGATTCCGTTAAAATATCCGCATAGCTGTATGACACCCGCTTAAATGCATGCTGTTCCTGATCCAGCTTGACAATGAACACGGAAGGGTACGTTTCCTCCAAAACGCCGGATCTCTCAACCGTCTTGCGACGTCCGCCGTTCGCTCTCAACATAATCTTCTGCCCGACATGGGGCTCGAGGCTGCGCTTGATCTCGAGCAGCGCATTTTTCGCCATTGCGTCTACCACCTCTTTCCATTTCGATTATAGCTCGTTCGACGAGTTATGTCAAATTGGGCCAAAAATTATATCACCCTAACAATTACATTGTCAACGGTCAAATTCACTAATTTTTGTTACCCCGTACTTATCCTTTGTTAATTGTCAAACTTTATGCAGAGGCGCGCACGGAAAAAGCCAGACTTCCGGACAGCATTCGCCACGCCGCCCCCCGCCGGCCCGGCGACAGCAAAAAGAGCGGCCCCCGCAAAGGAGCCGCCCCAAGTACTGCAATATTTGTTGACCGGCAGGATTACACCGCACCTTCCCCAGTCGCAGCCGCGTGCATAATGCCGGGCAGACCGACGCGAAACGTCCCGCGGGTTTCCACACCACCTAGACCGTCAAGCCCGCTGACCGTCATCGACACGATGTCCGTCATCGACACGGTGTCCTTAATCGAGGTGTACGCAACCTTCGCCGCAATGCAAAGCGGATCCAACGCATGGATCAGCACACGGCCCGGCGAAGAGGCAAAATTCGCCCCGGCCTGCAGCAGCGCCTCGAAATGCGATTGGCAGGCTCCGGCCACGATCGTAAGGTTATCCCGGTTGCGGTCATACTGCCGCGCAGCCGTTACTGCATGAACGAAATTCAGCGAATTTTTATAGCTGCTAAGACTATGCATATCATTTTTGCGGTTCTTTAAGATACCGTCGTGCCCGGTAATGACGACAATGTCCGGCCGAATCTGCGGAAGCAGGCGGTAAAGCGCATTCGCCATTTCCGATTCCGGGACAAAGAACCCTTCCGCCGGCACCCTCAGCTCGCCGTATAACGTCATGCTTTTGCGCAGGTACGAAGCATCGCCGTCCAGATGGAGCACCTTCCCCGGCACTTCAAAGTACGAATTCGGCTTTTTGCCCGCTCCCGAAGTGCCCGAAGAAGATGGATTCCGCTGCTGAATGCTGGCCCGCACCAGCTCCCAGCGCTGTAGAGCGCCCTGCACTAACGGCGCGGCGGTATGTGGGTAACGAAACGGCTCGGTAGGTTCGACGACGGCCAAATCCGACAGCGGGGAGTCGGCGAGCAGCCGATAATCGACGCCGCGCAGCACGGCTCGCCTCGCTTCCAGCTGGTGGATCCGGAAGATGATGTCTCCGCCGTATGATTTTCTCGTCACCAGATCTCCTTGCTTCATCGCAAATCGCCTCCTCCGCTATTGTATGGCGGGCGATCGTGATTGGTGCCCATCCGCGCCGTAAAGAAAAAGAACCGGCGGGTTCAATCACCCATCGGTTCTCGCAGCAAGCCGCAGATGCGCATGAAGCGCGTCGCTAAGCAGCGCGTACTCGGCCATGGAGAGCGTCTCCCCGCGCCGGGACGGCTCAATGCCGCAGCTGTGCAGTACGGTTTCGAGCTCAGCCTTGTTTTCTTTGCTGAAATACCTGGCCGCCAAATTGTTGTAAATCGTCTTCCGCCGCTGCACGAACGATGCCTGCACGACGTCGAAGAAGAACGCCTCGTCCACCGTTTGGACGGGAGGCTCCTTGCGAACCTTCAAGCGGATGACGGCGGAATCGACATTCGGCTGCGGAATGAACACGGTGTGCGGGACGATCGTGACCAGCTCCGGCTCGCAATAGTACTGCACCGCAATGCTGAGGGAGCCGTAATCTTTGCCCCCCGGCTTCGCCGCCATGCGTTCCGCCACTTCCTTCTGAATCATGACGACGATGTTCTCAAGCGGCAGCCTGTCCTCCAGCAGCTTCATGATGATCGGAGTGGTGATGTAGTAGGGGAGGTTCGCGACGACGCTGACCCCCGACACCCCTGCAAACCTTTCCGCGAACAGCTGCTTCATATCGACCTGCAGCACATCGCCATGAACGACGGCGGCGTTCGGGTACGGCTCGAGCGTTTCTTCCAGAATCGGCAGCAGGCGCTGATCGATCTCAATGGCCACGACGCGTCCCGCTTGCTTAGCAAGCTGCTGCGTCAAGGCGCCGATGCCGGGTCCGATCTCGATCGCCCCTTTGGATTCGTCCAGCTCCGCAGCGCCGACAATCCGGTTCAGCACATTTTGATCGATCAGGAAATTTTGCCCTAGACTCTTCTTTAATTTGATGCCGTGCCGTTTCAGGACGTCGTTCGTTCGTTTGGGCGAAGCAATATCTTCATGTAGGGAGTTTGGGTTCATCGATAGGTTCCGTCCTTTGACAGCTGTAGATGATGTTTCGAAAATTGTACCTGATCCGCCTGCAACATTCCACCTTGCACTAACGTCTGAAACATTGACGAAAGCTTCACGGAGGACTCAGCAGCGCGACGGCTGAAGCGAACTCCTCTCGCGTAATGCGGAAAGCCGCACAGCGGCGGTGGAACTGCTTGCCGTTGCAGTAGCCGATCCCCAGCGTGTTGCCCACGGCAAGCCTGCGCGCCGCGGCGTCGGGATGCACCAGCAGCCCGGCATCCATCAGATCGGTCCACGTCACTTCCGCCTCGCCGATGTCGGCATATTCGGTACGAACCGTGTCCAGCGCACGTCTTATCGCCTCCGGGGAAGCGTTCTCGACACCGATGTCCCCCTTGTGCTCCGCAAGCTCCTGCGGCAGAAACGCATGCTTGCAGCCCGGCACTTTGGCCGATATGATCTTGCGGATGCGTTCTCCGGCATGATCCGGATCCGTAAACACGATGACGCCCCGGCGCTCCTTGGCCAGCGCAATCCGGCGCAGCACGTCCTTTCCGATGGCGGACCCGCCGGTCTCGATTGTATCCGCTTTGACAGCTCGCTTGATGGCGGCAGTATCATCCTTGCCCTCAACGACAATAATTTCCTGAATCACACGCAGCTCTCCCGTTCTTACTCTCGGCCATCATACCGTTCGTACTTCCCTATGCAGAGAAAAAGAAGAGGATATCCTCTTCTTCTCCAGCTTCTGTATGTGCAACTCCGGATACTTTGTAGTATGCCCAGAGCCGATTATGCTCAATCCTCAGATGGCTTCTTCGGACCGATGACGTACACCGTGTATCCGTACTTGGTGCCGAAGCGATTCGCGTAGCTTTCGTTCTCGAAATAAACATCAATTTTATTGCCCTTCACAGCACTGCCGATATCTTCGGCCCGGCGGAAACCGATGCCGTCGATGTATACCCACCAGCCGAGCGGAATGACCTTCGGATCAACAGCGATCGTACGGCCTTCCGTTACTGTAGTACCCGTGTATGTCTTGCCGTAGCCCGGACTGTCGGTGTCTTTCCCGGTCGAGGCGACGCCCGCCGAGTAAGCGGTCAGCGACACGTTGTTCAACACTTGCTTGTAATTAAACGTCTTGCCGCTCTTCGAGACGGCATCGACATCCGGCGAGCTCGCCGACAGCACCGTTACCGGCGCCTTCGTGCCAACCGCCACGACCTTGTTCACTTTCTCCTGGGCGACTTCCAGGTTGACGACATTCTCGGCAACAAGGACGCCATCCTCATATACCTTCTCCATCGTCTTGGTCAGTACGCCTTCCTTGCCTTCCTGCACAACCTTCTCTTTACCCTTGAGGATCGTAGAATCATTCTTCTTCTCCGTTTCGAAAGCGATCGCTTCGTTCACTTCCGCAATCTCTTTCTTCACGCGAATGACCTGCACCGACGCATCCTCGCTGATGCCGGTTTCCAGCGGCGGAACGACTTTATCCAGCTCGCCGAGCGCAATATTCAATTCCTGTAATGCACTTTGTACCGTCTTGCCTGTGGTGAATACAGTTTTCGTCTCTCCGTCAGCAGTCAATCGGATCGGTTTCGCATGGTCGATCGTGATCTTCATGCCGTCCGTCAGCTTTGCGCCGAGGTCGGCGGATACGCGATCGTGCGCTCCGATCGTAATGGCTTGTTCATCCAGTAGGCGTTGCAGGACAAATGCTCGAGTTTTCACCTGTTGTTCCTGTCCATTCACTACTACGGATACGCTCTTGGTAGCCGTACCGTACAACAACACCAAAAACATGAAAGTAATCGCGCATGACAGTAAGGATAATGTCATAGTTAGACGCAAGTTTTCATGCTTCCATCGCAATGCGAAGGTCATGCTGGATGATCGCTTTACATGGGTTTCCGCGCTTGGAAAAGTTCCCACTTCTTCGGTCCTCCTTCAAAGCCCCGCCGTCGAGTGTTACGCATGATCAAAATGACGTGACTAAGGTTTAATGGTTAATGCGTTCTGTCTGACCATCGATATCGTGTGAGCGGCAAATCACCTCCCATGATACGATTGTACGAGCAGCGCCCTCCCATGATGCCAAAGTGCTTGAAGACAACAAAAAAAGGCCGCCAGAGAAGAGGACGTCTTCCCCGTGGTCTTTAGTTAATTGTCAATAATGGAAGTTGACAATAAGACACGACAAAGGTTACCTCTCTAAACACGCTTACGAGGTTAGCTGACGGATTCGGACGCTAGAGTCGCCCTACCTCGGACTTGCGTAACTAAGCCCTTGGATTCACCCCGAAACAACAACCCGGTTCCCCCGTTTTCCTTGCGGAAATTAAGCGATTGGTAAATTGGTATTTTTTTAAGTTATTATGAAAGTAGTTTACGTCCGATTAAAGCAACTGTAAAGCTAACCGCAATACCAAAATCGGCTTAATTGCGGCGTTTTTCCCAACAAAAGTTCACTTTATCGCTTAATTCCTACGTTTCTCGTCCGTATACATTCATTTTTGTGAATTGGGTTACAAAGGCGGAGGAAATTAGGCAAAAAAAGGAGCATATCCATGATCCCGATCCTACAAATCGACCGGCTTTACGGCGGATATTTGCCCGCGAAGCCGGTCCTGCAAGATTTGCAGATCACCGTCCAGCCCGGCGAAATGGTCGGCTTGCTCGGTCTGAACGGAGCCGGCAAGAGCACGACGATCAAGCACATCCTCGGCCTCCTGCTGCCGCAGAAGGGCGAAGTCCGCGTCGCCGGCCGGACGCTGCAGGAAGATCCGCTCGGTTACCGCGCCGCCTTCGCTTACGTGCCCGAAACGCCGGAGCTCTACGATGAATTGACGGTCCGCGAGCACCTGGAGCTGACGGCCATGGCTTACGGCTTGACCGGCGAGCAGCTGCATTCGCGGATGGAGCGCCTGCTGACCGAGTTCAACATGACGGACAAGCTGGGCAGCCTCCCGATCCAGCTCTCCAAAGGAATGAAGCAGAAGGTCATGATCATGAATGCGTTCCTGGTCGAGCCTGCCTTATATGTAATCGACGAGCCCTTCCTCGGGCTCGATCCGCTCGCCATGCGTTCCCTGCTTGAGCTTATGGTGGAGCGCAAGCGCCGTGGAGCCAGCCTGCTCATTTCCTCTCATATTCTGTCGACGATCGAGCCTTACTGCGACAAATTTGTCGTACTTCAGCGCGGTCGAATCGTGGCGTCCGGCGACATGGCGGCGCTGCGCCGAACGGCCGGCTGCAAGAGCGACGCCGCGCTGGACGACGTCTTCTATGAGCTGATCAAGGAGGACCGCCGCTGATGTCTCTGTCGAAACCTGAAGTGACGGCGGGGCGAACCGCAGGGCAGCTTTGGCGACGCCGTTTTACAAGCTTCGTGCAGGAGTCGCTGACGTATTGGCGCGACGTTGCGCGCGGCGGCTTCGTCCTCGTGCTCGTTGCGGCGGTAATCGGGGGCGCTTATGAATATGGCAGCGTGCTGCGTCGGCTGCCGGACGATTTTCCGGACTTATGGGTCGTTATGCTCATCCTGGCACCCGCATTGACGTTCGGCGGCGTCCGCACGCTGCTCAAGCCGGCGGACCGCGTGTTCCTGGTGCCGATGGAAGGCAGGCTCGGACCGTATTTTCGCGGGGCTTTCCGGTACAGCTTCATTGTGCAAGCCGGCAAAACGCTCGCCGCATTGACGCTGATTTGGCCGCTCTATGTCCATTTTCACCCAGGAGTGCAGCCGCTGGCGGGAGCGCTGGCCACTGCGCTTGCAGTGAAGGCCGGCCACTTGTATGCCGACTGGCAGGAAATGCGCCTCGTCAGCCTTCGTCGCCGGACTGCGCTCGTCTGGTTTCGTTTGGCCGCTGCGGCCGTGTGTGTCTGGGCATGGTTCCGATATGGTCTGGGCTGGGGCTGGTTGTCCGTAGGGATAACTGTCATGCTCTGGGCATTTCTTCTATATAATAGTAGATTATTTACGGTCGGCTGGGATCGGCTGCTGCAGCGCGAAGCGGCCCAGCGCAAACGGCTGTACCGCTGGTTCCGCTGGTTCACCGACGTGCCCCAGCTGCCCGGGCCCGTGCGCCGGCGGAGCTGGCTCGGCTTGTTGTCTCGCCGGCTCGCCGTCCGTCGGGAGCATACGTTTACGTTCTTGTACGAGAAGACGCTGCTTCGGACGGAGCTGTTCGGGATGTATGCCCGCCTGCTGCTTGTCGGTCTGCTGCTCGTCGGGTTCGTATCGGAGCTGTGGCTGAAATCGTTGTTTCTTGCTGCGGTACCGCTGCTCGGCCTGGTTCAGCTGTCCGCACTCGGCGATGCCCATCGGTATACGTTTTGGCTGGAGCTGTATCCGGTCGAGCGGCGGCTGCAGACATCGGCTGTCTTGGGGCTGGTGGCGCCGCTCGCCGTCCTGCAGGCCGCTTTGCAGAGTATTGTTTATGCGCTTACGGCGCCGCACGGGGTATGGTCGGCTTTGATGCCGCTGCTGACCTTGGGTGCCGTGCTGCTGGGGCTTCGCTTTAAGCTGCGGCCGTCGCTGCAGCGGAAATTTGAGAGGAGCGGCGGGGCGGACGGATAGATTGGGATGCTGGGGCGCGGTGCTTCCGGGGATAGCCCCTTGTTAACAGTCCTTTGACAAGGATGACCGGCTTACGCCGAACTATGGACGGGCGCGTTTAGGCGTTAAGCTGGTTGTGAGACGTAGTGCTGGTTGCTCGGCGTCGATTCTATAGCTTAACGCCACTCAAGCAGCAGTCAGCAGAGTATAGAGGGACATTTTGTGGCCCGCAGCAAGAGATAGCGGCTTTCGCTGACTTTTCAGACGCGCGCTTTTCCAAGCGGAAAAATGCCAGCTTTCTAACCTTCGAAGCCGCAGCCTAAATTAGACCGTATGAAGGCGTGATTTTACTTGATACCTGCTGGAAATTAGAAATAGCGGATCCCCGAGGTCTTATTTTTCCTGAGTTGCCCCAAAATGCCCTGATTGCTTGGCTTTGCAGATAAATAAAGGTCTATGGATCCTCTATTCGGGGGACCAACGACCAAATCGATAAAATAAATCCTTGTCGATCCGCTATTTCTCTTGTTTCCTGAATAAGCCTCCACAACTTCCCGCTATTATTGTAGAAGTAGTCTGGATCTACGACATACTGATGCACCCGGGCATCGTAGATCAGCAGGTCAACATTCCTGCACGTTTGCATTGATTCGGGAGGGAAGCTTTCAGTTGCAATAAGGTGTCGTCGAGCTGGGGTTGCAGGCGGTGCGCTCAGATGAAGGCGCGGGGCGGCGATGAGCTGGGCGGCAGGCGGGTTCAGACAAGCGTGTGGGCGTCGCATTATGTCTGCAGCTCGAACGGTGCCGTATGGTGCAAGTTCGAGAGATCGAACGGTTAGTATGACGCGAAGTTCGAGAAATTGACGATGCCTTGTGGCGCGAAGTGCACGAAGTCATTAGGTGCCGCTTGGAGCGAAGAGCAAGAGTTCGTCCGGACCGCATCGAGGAAGTACACGAAATCGTTAGCGCCGCAAGGAGGGAAGAGCAGGAGTTCGTCCGGGGCCGCATGTGGAAAGAGCAAGAGTTCGTCCGGGGCCGCATGTGTGATGAACGAGGTCGAACAGTGCCAGTATCCTCCATGGTCAGGAAGCCGTTCAACACAACACCGCCGCCTATCCGAAGCAAGCATGAAAAATGAAAAACGCTGCTCCCCTCCATGCGAATGGTCGGAAAGCAGCGTTCTTTCATCTCAGCCCCAGCAGGCGGATCGCATTATCGGTCGTCACCTGCGCCAGCTCTTCCAGCGAGATGCCCTTCAGCTCCGCAGCCGCCTCGGCAACCAGCCTCACGTAGCCGGTTTCATTGCGCTTGCCGCGGTAAGGATGCGGGGTCAGATATGGGGCATCCGTCTCGATCAGCAGCCGGTCCAGCGGCACCTGCTGCAGCACTTCCTTCGGCTGCTTGGCGTTCTTGTATGTGACGGGGCCGCCGAAGGAAATGTAGAAATTCATATCGAGGCACATTTTGGCCGTTTCCCACGAGCCGGAGAAGCAGTGCATGATGCCGCCCACTTCCGAGGCCTTCTCTTCGCGCAGAATCGTCACCACATCGTGGTGCGCCTCGCGGTCGTGGATCACGATCGGCAGCCCCAGCTTGCGGGCGAGCCGTATTTGCTCCCGGAACACGCGCTGCTGCACGTCCTTCGGCGACGTATCCCAGTAGTAGTCGAGCCCGATCTCGCCGACGGCGACCACTTTCGGATGCTTGCACTGCTCCTCCAGCCACTCGAGGTCCCCGTCCTGCATCGTAACCGCATCCTGCGGATGCCAGCCGGCCGTCGACCAGATGCAGTCATACCGCTCGGCGAGGGCGATGGAGCTCGGTATGTACTCCCGGCCCATCCCGATATTGACGATCCGCGTCACGCCGGCTTCCCTTGCGCGGGCAACGACGGCGTCCCGGTCATCGTCGAACTTCTCGGAATTCAGATGTGTATGCGTATCGGTTAGCATTTTGCCGCCAATCTCCTTAATCCGTAATCAGTTGAAGCAGCGCCTCGGGGCCGGATAGTCCCAGCTTGCCGATCCACTCCTCGGGGTAATACACATGATGCTTGCCGAGCTGCAGGCTGCTGATCGAGCGCACGATCTCGGACTTCTTCGTAATTTCGGTCAGCCGGCCGCCGTCATAGAGCAATATCGGCAGCTTCTCGTCGGCTTGACCCGGACGGTACACATCATAAGCAAGATCCGACGGGAAATCAAGCTCCATATAGCTTGCCGGATCGATGTCCACCTTCTGCATCAGCTCGATGATTCGCTGCAGCTTATATGGCTCGTACGGCTCCAGCACCATATACTTGAGCAGCTTCCGGTTGAGAAACCGGTCGCACAGATCGGACAAGATCGGGTCCGCCTCCCGGCTCCAGAACTGCAGCACCGTCTGCATCAACGCCTCGTCCAGCGCCAAGTAATCGTGCACCTTCATCCGATTCTCGAACAAGGCCTGCAAGGGCTGCAGCATGAAATTGAATGTATAGCTATCCTCATAAAGCCCTTTGGCTCTTTCGAATATTTTGTTAAGCAATATTTCGGCGGACCGCGTTACCGGGTGAAAATACACCTGCCAATACATTTGGTACCTCGCCATGAGATAGTCCTCCACCGCATGCATACCGCTCTCTTTGACGACGATATGCCCTTTGTATGGCCGGAGCACGCGCAGGATGCGTTCCAAATCGAAGGTACCGTAATTCACGCCTGTAAAATACGCATCCCGCAGCAAATAGTCCATTCGGTCGGCGTCGAGCTGCGAAGAAACGAGACTGACGACAATTTCTTCCTTGTAGGACTTGCATATGACGCCGGCGACCCGCTGGGGAAAATCGTCCGACACCCGCCGCAGAACCTCATTCACTTCCGTATCCCCGAGCACGATGCGGATCGTCCAATCCTCGTGGTGCATCCGGAACGCCTTCTCGATCGAATGGGAAAACGGACCGTGCCCGAGATCGTGCAGCAGTGCCGCACACAGGCAGAGCAGCCGCTCTTCGGCCGGCCAATCGTCGTATTGGTTGCGTTCGAATTGCGAAATGATTTTGCGGGTAATTTCGTAAACGCCGAGCGAATGCGAGAACCGGCTGTGCTCCGCCCCATGGAACGTCAGAAAGGAAGTGCCCAGCTGACGGATGCGTCGGAGACGCTGGAATTCGCGCGTGTTGATGAGGTCCCATATCGTCTGGTCTTGCACGTAGATGTACTTGTGGACAGGGTCTTTAAACACCTTTTCTTCTTGCATCTGCGTGACCTCCTCGGCTACAAAAGGGAATAGTTTTCATAATTTCGACATATAATGCTGATTTTCGTGTCGATATATGTCGAATATATTGAAATTGGGGGTAGTCAAGCTTCCAATTTTTTAGTACTATTTTACATGAGGACAGCTTTACTCTCAACTTTTCAAATAGTTGCAATTGCTTGTAATTCCAATACGACAGCCATACTCCGCCTGACATTCTAGGGATTACGTGGTAAAACTCGTCTATGAAATACAGAAAAATAGGTTGACTGTTTTGGGAATGAATGGTATCATAGTAATGAAAACGATGTCGAAATGTGCCGACAAAAATTTTACTACCTACACGGAAGGGGACTTCATAGATGATGAAATCCACTGGTATCGTTCGCAAAGTTGATGAGCTTGGCCGCGTTGTAATTCCAATCGAACTGCGCCGCACCCTGGGGATCGGCGAGAAGGACGCATTGGAAATTTATGTAGACGGCGAGCGCATCATGCTTAAGAAATATGAGCCTGCATGCATCTTCTGCGGCAACGCGGAGAACGTTACATACTTCAAAGGAAAAATTGTTTGCAATGTTTGCTTATCTGAGATGCCAACACCTGTGACAAAATAAGAATTATAGTATATAATAGAAATAAGCAACACCCAACTTCGGTAATTCTAACCTTTTTCATATCTCCTCTATGTCCCTAACTAAGGTCCCTTGCCTTGGATTAGGGATATTTTTTTTGTAAAGGAAAGAGCGGGGCTGCTGCGGATCAGAAATACGAGCACCGGTTCCCTCCTGATGTTCCCCTCCCCTCCCTCCCTTCCAGCCAACTGCATGCTGCCGGGATCACCCCGAGCACACTGCTACAACAATGCATTATAGATGTCGCGCTTGGAAACGCCGCGGTCGGCGGCGACTTTCTTGAGGGCATCCTTGCGGGTGTCGCCTTTGGCCTCATAGTGCGCGACATGGTCCTCTAGGGAAAGCTGCTCCCACCAGGCGTTGGCTGCGGCAAGCCGCGCTTCCGCGGAGGCGCCTTCCACGATAAGCACATATTCCCCTTGCGGCGGATGCTCGGCGAGATGCTGCAAGCATTCGGCGATCGTGCCGCGAGTAAATTCCTCGTAGCGTTTGGTCAGCTCGCGGGCGAGACAGATGCGGCGCTCTTCGCCGAGCGTTTCGGCCATTGCCTCCAGCGTCTTCTCCACGCGATGCGGCGATTCGTAAAACAGCATCGTCTCCGGCGCTGTCTGCAGGCGCTCAAGCGCTTGGCGCAGGTCTTTGCGCTCGCGGGGAGGGAAGCCGAGGAAGACGAAGCTGTCCGTCGGAAGCCCTGATGCGATCAAGCCGGTCAATGCGGCATTGGCTCCCGGAACCGGGATAACCGGGACCTCCGCCTCCACGGCCAGACGCGCCAAATCGGCGCCGGGATCGGATATCGCCGGCAGGCCGGCATCGCTGACGAGGGCGATGAGCTGGCCTTCGTCCCGCATCAAGCGAACGAGCTCGGGGCCGCTCGCCTGCTTGTTATGCTCGTGATAGCTGACCAGCCGGGTATGAATGCCGAAGTGCGAGAGCAGCTTGCGCGTCTGCCGCGTATCTTCGGCAGCGATGCAGTCCGCTTCGCGCAATATGCGCACGGCACGGTAGGTCATGTCCTCGAGGTTGCCGATCGGGGTAGCGACGAGGTAAAGCGCGCCGCTGCCGCCGGCATGGCGGGCTGTTGCGGCGGCTCCGGCGTAGGTGTTGGTGCCCGCCTGAGCGTCGGCCGGCGCACTTGCCATCGCCTCGCTCTCGAAGGCCTCGCCATCAAGGCGGTCGGGCGTTCCTTGCCGATCACCCGCGGGTTGCCCCTCGGCTTTAGTTGTATGTAGGTAACTGCGCTGTACTTGCAGCACGTGCGGGACGCCCCCTTTAGGTTAGTTGTTGCTGTCAAAGCTGAAAAGCATCGTTTAGGTTCCTGCTATGGGCCTCGGTCCGGACTTTAACGATGAAATACATCGTTACAGCTCACGCAAGCGCGTAAGCGTCGGCGAAAGAACCGCAACCGCCCTCACTCGAGCTCACTTGACTCCCCGTAAAAAATGCGTTGCAGCTCGTCCGTGTACTCGGTTTTGTTCTTGTACACGATAACCGGCGGCAAAGTGCGCAGCTCGGGCTTGCCGTCGCGCAGCCCCTCGACGAGGACCATATTGGCCTCGTCGCCGGCGCGCGGGTGCACGAAGCGAATCCGCTTCGGCTCGATCCGGTACTGCCGCATCAGCGTGCAGATATCGACGAGCCGATGCGGACGGTGCACCATCGCGACACGCCCGCCGGAGCGCGCGAGGCGGGAGGCCGCTTGCACGACATCCTCCAAGGTGGCGTGCAGCTCGTGCCGCGCGGCGGCAAAGTGCTCGTTCACGTTCTGATCCCCCGCCGGAACCGGCAAATAAGGGGGATTGACCGTGACGAGATCGTAGCCGCCGAAGCCGATATCGCGCGGCAGCTCGCGCAGGTCGCCGCGCAGCACCGTGATCCGCTCGTCCAAGCGGTTCAGCGCCACGCTGCGAGCGGCCATGTCGGCCAGCCGCGGCTGAATTTCCACGGCCAGCATCTGCGCCGCCGTGCGGGTTGTCAGCAGCAGCGGGATGACCCCGTTGCCGCTGCACAGGTCGATGATGCGGCCGCGCGGCGGCACGGTCGCGAATCGGGCCAGCAGGACGGCGTCAAGCGAGAAAGCGAACACCTCGTCGCTCTGAATAATGCGAAGATCGTGAGTCAGTAAATCGTCGATGCGCTCGGATGGGTGCAGAGAAACATTTTCCATGGGTAAGAGGGTCGATCCTTCCTATGTATACATGCAAGAAAACCGTAGAGCACGCGCTGACTGCGCGGCCCTACGGCACCTTCGGTTATTTGTTCAGGAATTGTATGCAGAACAGGCAATCGCCTTCGGTCCGCAAGTGGCCATAATGAATGTTGCAAATGTGAAAGCCTTCGTAATAGAGCCGGGCCAAGTTATCGTAGCCCTCTCCCGACGGTACTGTAGCCGTCTTCGTGCCGGCTGCGGCTCCGGCGGAAGCCGCCCCCTCCTTCGACATAGCGGTCTCGAGCACCAGGGCGGACCGTTCCGGCGCGAACGCCTCGTCCCGCTTGAGCAGCTTGCGCAGCTGCTGATTCTCGATCATCAGACGCTGGTTCTCTTCAATCAGCTCGACGAGCTTCGTCTTAATAGCGCCGAAATCGGCAAAGACAACGCCCAACTCCTTCTCGAGCCGCTCCATCCGTGAAAACATGTCTTGTTTATCCACTAAATGTCACCTCTCGGCGGCTATTCCTGCTCCACCACGTCGTCGAAAGGAAGATCCAACGTCTTGCCCAAATCGAACAGCAGCACCTTGGCGGTACGCTCGCTCGCATTAAGAGCAATGACCTTCCCGTTGCCGTATGACGTGACGACGATTCGGCCGACGGTAGGCATGCTGTCCTTTGCGCTTTCGTAGTTATCATGCTCGTATTTGAGGCAGCACATCAGCCTGCCGCACAAACCGGATATTTTCGTTGGATTCAGCGACAAATTCTGGTCCTTGGCCATCTTGATCGACACCGGCTCGAAATCGCCGAGGAACGAAGAGCAGCACAGAATACGGCCGCAAGGACCAATCCCGCCGAGCATCTTCGCTTCGTCGCGCACCCCGATCTGGCGCAGCTCGATACGCGTGCGGAAAATACTTGCCAAATCTTTGACAAGCTCCCGGAAATCGACCCGGCCTTCGGCGGTAAAATAAAAAATAATTTTGTTGCGGTCAAACGTATATTCAACGTCCACCAGCTTCATGCCGAGCTTGTGCTCGCGCACCTTGTTCTGGCAAACGGCCATCGCATCCTTGGCGGCGTTCTTGTTTTCTTCCACCAGCTTCGCATCGGCCTGATCAGCGACGCGAATGACCTTCTTCAGCGGAAGCACAACATCGCCTTCGCCGACAACCTTCTTCCCGATTACAACTTTACCGTATTCAACTCCGCGTGCCGTTTCAACAATAACGGCGTCTTCTTTGTCGATGGGAAGGTTGCTCGGGTCAAAGTAATAGATTTTGCCCGCTTTCTTGAAACGGACGCCTACTACCGAGTACATGTTACCCCCCCTGAATGGAGATGATCGTCTTCTCTAATAATAATTGCGGGTTCGCGTTGGAGCGCAGACGCTTCTGCAGCTCAAGCGCTTGACCGGTAATACGGATCCACTCGCGCACATCCTTCGTGCGGGCGATCTGCGCCATCCAATCGGTCTGATCCTTGTATACGAGGTGCTCCTGACGCATCAGGGTCAGCTGCACCATATCTTTCAACCAAAGCACCAATAAATCATAAAATGTAGGCAAGTGCTCGGCAAGCTCCGACTTCGCCAGCCGCTGCTGAATCGTCATGAACGCTTGCGGGAAACGGGTGCACGCTTCTCTCGCTAATTGTATCACTACGTTTCTCATTTCTGCAAACCAGGGAGCGGTGACCAGCTCGCGGGCTGCATCGACTCCTGCGGCCAGGTGCACGGCCGGAAGAATAAGCGGGAGAGCATGTCCTTCCTGCTGGAGCACGGTAACCATATCGCCGCGCGGCATCGGAGTGAACGAGATCCACTGCGCTCGCGATTGAATGGTCGGCAGCAAGCCGTTGCCGTTCTCGGTGATCAGAATGGCGACGACGCTCGAGGCTGGTTCCTCCAGAAACTTCAGCAGCGAGTTCGCAGCCTGGCTCGTCATCCGTTCAGCTTGGACGAGTATATAAATTTTCGTGGCCGAGGCCGTCGCCTTGTAAGCGAACTCCTTCTGCAGCGCACGGATTTGATCGATCTTAATGGTCTGGCCTTCCGGCTCGACGATATGAATATCGGGGTGATTGCCGTGCGCCACCTTCCGGCAGTCGAGGCATTCCCCGCAGGCATCCTGATCCTCGGTGCGGTGCCGGCAGTACAAAGCCTTCGCCAAAGCGAGCGCCATCTGCCTGCGCCCCGTACCGACGGGACCGCTGAAAATATACGCATGAGACACCTTGCCGCGCCGCAGGCTGTTCTGCAGCATACGCTTCGCGGCCGGCTGTCCCGGAATCGCTTTGAAGGACATGCTTCGGTACTTCCTTTATGTTTAAAATAAAATATTGATCAGCAGGCCGCGGATTTCGCCGATCGAATGGAGAATGGCAAGCCGCCCCTGCTCGCTGTCGACCAGCTCGTCCGCCAGCTTCGTCAAGTGGCTGTCGATCTCGTCCAGCAGCTTGTAACGCCGGGTGCGGCCGCGGCGGTCCCAGCCCTTCGTCTCTTTCAGGCCGACGCCGCGGCGCGCGGTTTCCTCCAGAAATTGCTTCACCAGCGCCTTGTACATCCGCAGGCTCCGCACCGTCATCGAGCGGGAGAGCCGATCGCCCTGCAGCTTAATCTGCTCCGCCATCCGGTTCAGCTGCTCGCCGTCAAGCGCGTGCTCCTGCTGAAGCATCGTATCGGCGAAGCTGCGGGCCGGAGCCTCGCGGGAGGCTAGGCTGTCGGCGCGCTTGATGCTGCCGGGAGCGGGCTGCATGCCGGGATTGATTTTCACGATCGGTCACCTGTCTTTCGGGTTGAAGTGGTCAGCTTCGCCTGCGGCGAATGATTTAGAAATGCTCAAAGCGCTCCACCGGTACGACGAACACGGCTGCACCGCCGACTTGGACCTCGACCGGGAACGGAATGTACGAATCGGTCGTGCCGCCCATCGGAGATACCGGGGTCACGAGCTGCTCGCGAACCTTGCAGTTGGCACGGATAACCTTGAGCACATCGGGAACGCGCTCGTCCTCCGTACCGATCATGAAGGTGGTGTTGCCTGCTCGCAGGAAGCCGCCCGTCGAGGCCAGCTTCGTTGCGCGGAAGCCCTCTTGAATGAGTGCATTGGAAAGACGGTTGCTATCCTTGTCTTGAACAATGGCAATGACGAGTTTCATCGGCATGCGCCTCCTTTTTCATATTATAACTTAAAATCACTAAGAATGGGCAATTAGCAAACGTTTACAATGTCGTCTCCCTGAAAATTGTGGAAGTGTAGTACTATTTGACACGATCGATGCAAATTCCTGCCTGATCGTGCGGGCTTATGTACTATTATAAGCGGGATGGGCGGATTTGGTGCATCGTTAGGTACGGGACGTGCGGGGCGGGGACGATTTGCATGTGATGCTGCTGTTTCATTTTCCCGTCAATACGGAGGGCAATGAAGTGCCTTTATACCGATGGGCAACACGAAAATGACGTTGGCTGCTGTATCGGATGCCAATGTGTAAACATCTCACGACTTCAAATTCCACCCACGTACACCCTCATCAGACCGCCAAGAATCGATTTTATGTCAAAACTTTTTTATTGCAATTACAACAAAATTGGATTAGAGTAATTTTACGTCCTTATGCTGCATTTGCAATAAAAAACTGGCCAAGGGGTTCGTTATGAAAGAAATTCTTCGTGAAATCGGAATGATAGCAAGGGCATTGGATTCTATAAGCAATATAGAATTTAAAGAATACGATCTTACAAAGGGGCAGTATTTGTACCTTGTGCGAATATGTGAAAACCCGGGAATCATTCAAGAAAAGGTAGCAGAGCTGATAAAAGTAGATCGAACGACAGCCGCACGTGCTATAAGCAAGCTTGAAGCGAATGGATTTATCGAAAAGAAAGACGATCCCCATAACAAAAAAATCAAAAAACTCTTTCCAACGGAGAAAGGGATAAGTATTTATCCTTTTATAAGAAGAGAAAATGATTATTCAAATAGCGTTGCATTAAAGGGATTTTCCGAAAGAGAAGCAGATACCCTCTTCAACCTTCTACAAAGGGTAAGACTAAATATAGAAAAAGACTGGGAATTTGTAAAAAAGGGAAACGAGAGAAATTATTGATTATTGATAAGGGAGCGGCATATTCAAATGACTGGAAATATAAAAAAGTGTACTCTTGATGATTTGCGAGCTCTTCAAGAGATTAGTTATGAAACCTTTAACGAGACATTTAGGCATCATAATTCACCTGAAAATATGTATGCTTACCTGGAAAGGGCATTTAACTTAAAGCAATTGGAAAAAGAATTATCCAATAAGCACTCTCAATTCTTTTTTGCTTATTTTAACAATGAAGTTGCCGGGTATGTAAAGGTCAACACTGACGATGCGCAGTCTGAAAAAATGGGTGATGAATCACTTGAAATCGAGAGGATTTATATAAAGGGCAAATTTCAAAAGCATGGACTTGGCAAATATCTGCTAAATAAAGCTATGAACATAGCGGTGGAACGTAAGAAAAAGAAAATATGGCTAGGCGTATGGGAAAAAAACGAAAACGCCATTGCCTTCTACCATAAAATGGGGTTTGTTCGGACGGGAGCCCACTCCTTCTATATGGGGGATGATGAACAAGTCGATTTGATCATGACCAAAACACTAACGGAATGATAGTTCGGCTGCACCTTCGTGGCCGGCAGCAGACGGGTGCCGAGACCGGCGGCGGGGATGCTCGCTTTCCTACTTTCATGTCCATTCCTCCGTTCCGGTAACTGTTCGATTCTCCGGATGAGCTCTTCAACGTCCATGCAAAGGTGCACTAAACGGTTTCCCGAACCGGCTCCGCCCCCGGCTTGAATACCCAATACCGGCTCCCCGCATACCCGAGCATCGTTCCGGCCGCCATTGAGGCGAGCTTGCTGTACAGCACCGGAATGTTCAAGTATTCGTGCAGGCAAAACAGCATTCCGGCGGAGACGCCCAGCGCAAGCAAATTGAGAACAGCAAACCGGGCCATGATGAGGCGGCCTTGGCGCGATGATTTACCGAACGTCCAATTCCGGTTCCAAACATAGCTGTTGGCCACACCGCACATATAGGAAATGATCTGAGCCAGCATAGCAGGCGTCCCCGTCATGACCAGAACCGTGAACAATCCTAGATCCACGACGGAATTCATCACGCCGACCAATCCGAATTTCAGCAGCCGCTTCATACCCGGACCCCCGTCCTCTTCACGAGCATGTCTTTCCGCTTCATACCGTGGCATTCCCGTACGATGTAGAGCGGCCGCCCCTTCGTTTCATCGTAAATGCGCCCGACGTACTCGCCCAGAATGCCGAGCATCAGCAGAATGAAGCCGTTAAAAATCAGCATGATCGCAATCAGCGACGGCCACCCTTGATGGGTGGAAGTCGTGAAGAGCGCCATGTACAGCACATACAGCAGGTAGAGAAACCCGGCTCCGGACAGCAGCATCCCTGCGTATCCCGCCAGCTTGAGCGGCTTGTACGAGAACGAGGTCAGACCGTCCAGGCTCAGCTTGATCATCCGCTTCAGCGGATATTTCGTCTCGCCGGCCAGGCGTTCGTCGCGCTCGTATTCGATCGCCGTCTGGCGGAAGCCGACCCAGCTCACAAGACCGCGGACGAACCGGTTGTTCTCGGGAAGCCTCTTCAGCTCGTCGCAAACACGGCGGTCCATTAAGCGAAAATCCCCCGTATCGAGCGGAATGTCGATCTCGGCGGAGGCGCGCAGCACCCGGTAGAACGCCGCCGCCGTCCACTTTTTGAACCGCGTCTCGCCGCTTCGTTTCACCCGCTTGGCGCAGACGACTTCGTAGCCCTCCCGCCATTTCTCAATCATGCTTAGGATGAGCTCAGGAGGATCCTGAAGGTCGGCGTCGATAATGACCACCGCATCGCCCTCCGCATAGTCCATGCCGGCCGTAATGGCGATCTGATGCCCGAAGTTGCGGGAGAAGTCGATCAGCTTCACCGTCTCGTCCCAGAAGCTGTATTCCTTGATAATCTGCGCACAGCGGTCCCTGCTTCCATCGTTAATAAAGATCAGCTCGTACGACTCCCCGGTTCTGCTCATGACATGCTTCAGCCGCCGGTACGTCTCCTGAATGACAGCCTCCTCGTTGTACATCGGGATGATGATGGAATACGTCGCCTTTGCCGTCATGCGTCATCTCTCCTTTGGTTTTAGAGTGTCACTTTGTAGAGGGTCATCGCGCCTCCGCGCCCTCCCGGCATGTTCGTGCCATTGCCGCTGCCGCTCGCCGTCGATCCCCACTCCGAGCTCGAAACGACCGTTCCGTGCTCCTGAATCCACGCGGTCAGCTCCGGGCTGCCGCTGCGTCCGCCCATACCGCCGCCGGAAATGAGGAAGTAGGTGAGGTCGCCGCTCTTGACCAGCTCCTCGAGCTCCGCCGTTGTGTAAACCGGATCGCTGCCGGAGAAGCCGCCCAGCGTAATCACCTGCGCCCCGTAGTTAATGATGGAAGGCGCCGCCGCATTGTAGTCCGTCGTCGCGAACAAATATTTGCCTCGGGCGTTTTGCTTCAAGTAGTTATACAGATTTACGTCGGCCTGTTGGTTGTCGCCCATGCCGGGCCCGCGATCATCTGCTCCGCCGTCGCTGCGCGTGCCGTTGCGGCGCGCTGCCGTACCGTCTTGGGCGGTTGCCGGGATTGCGTTCTCCGCTGCATCTGCCGTCTGGCCCGGCCGCGCGCCGGTTTGCCCGTCTGCCGGTTGAGTCGGCTGCCGGCCCGGCAGATTGCCTTGTGCCATACCCGGAGGCATTCCCATTCCTTCACGGCCGTTCGCGGAGCCCGGACCGGCTTGCGGCAGCATGCTGTTCTGTCCGTATGCGATCGGCGTCGCCGCCCAATAGGTCGGACCCACGAACAAAACGAGCAGTCCGGCGAGAGCGGCGGCTTGCGCCATTTTCCCGTCTCGTTGTCGCCAGACCACAAGAAGGAGAGCGGGCGCTACGCCGCCGATGGCGATGCCGAGCGACCAGGCGCTGCCGATCGTGCTGTTGTAAGGCTGAACGATATACCACTGGAACAAGCCCGTCACCGCGACTGCCGCCGGCAGAAGCCAGCTTTGCCAGCCGGTGCGGCTGCTATACGCCTGCCATAGCTCCACCGCCCCTGAGCCGACTAGCGCCGCAATCGGCGGAGCGAGCATGATCAAATAATAATGGTGAAAAAATCCCGCTACACTGAAGAAGGCCATCGCCGGAATCAGCCATGCGAGCCAGAATACCGTTTCGCGATGCTTCTCGGTGGTCGCTCTTCTGCGCCACCCGGCAAGAAGCGCGATGCTCGCGAATGCGGCGAACGGAATCAGCCAGCTTGCTTGCCCGCTAAGCGCGGATTGGAACAGGCGCAGCGGGCCTTTCGTGCCGGTGCCGAACATTCCGCCGCTGCCGCTGCCGCCCGGCCCGCCTTGGCCGAACGGACCGTTCGAAGACGCCGCTCCGTCTGTCGCCCAAGCGCCGGGTGCGGCGCCGGCTCCGATTGGTGCGGCTCCGCCCATGCCTTCTGCCGCAGAAGCGCCACCGGCGCCGTCGGGTACACCGTCGGCTCCGTTTGGTGCGGCTCCGCCCATACCGTCTGCCGCCGAAGCGCCACGGGCCCCGCCGGCTCCGTCAGGTGCTGCTGCCTGAGGCCTACTGCCGTCATCCCGGCTGCCTTGGCCGGGTCCTTGGCTGCCGGTCAACCGCGAAATCCCGTTATAGCCGAAAGCCAGCTCCAGCACCGAATTCGTTTGCGAGCTTCCGATGTACGGACGCTGGTCCTGCGGTACCGCTTCGACGACGAGTGCCCACGATAACGAGGTGATCAGCAATATGGCGGTTGCGCCGGCCAGCCAGCTCAGCTTTGTCTTCCACTTGACCTTGGCCGCGAGCCAGAAGAACAAGTAGACGGCCGGTACGATCATATAGGCTTGAAGCATTTTCATATTAAAGGCAATCCCGATGACCGCGAACGAACCGAGCAGGCTGAACAGGCTGTTGTGCTTAACCGCACGGAACAGCAGCGACACGCTCACGAGCAAAGTGAACACCAGCATACTATCGATGTTGTTTGTCCTGGCGACTGCCACTGCAATCGGAGTGCAGGCCATCGTTAAGGCGCTGAGCCGTGCCGCAGCCAGTCCGAAGGTCGGCTTGACAAGCCGGTACAACAGCCATACGGATCCGACACCGGCCAAAGCCTGAGGCAAAATCACGCTCCACCCGTACAAGCCGAACACGTATGCGCTAAGCGTCTGTATCCAAAACACGACCGGAGGCTTATCGACCGTTACCGACCCCGCCGGGTCAAGGGACGCGTAGAAAAAGTTATGCCAGCTCTGCAGCATACTTGCCACTGCCGTTGTGTAGTAGGTATTCGCATACGTTTCCGTCCAGATGTTATACCCGTTCAAACATGCAGACAGCAGCATAATTCCGACTAACAGGAAGTCTACCCGCCATTTTCGCGTTGCACTGCTCATCGTGATTTCCACCCCTTGCCTCATTTGTTGCAACTTGATGCTTTCATTATGGGATGGCTTGCTGAGCTGCACATGAACGGAAACTGAAAATTCACTGAAAGAAGGTGCAAAGGGAAGAGACGGGGTATGCTCGAAAAAATTTGCTGCTGTGAGTAATACAGACCTGTAGATGGCCTAGATAACGGATTTTGGAGGCGTTATTTTACATGTTGGCAGCCGGAAAACCGAAATAACGGACCGACGGGGACCTATTTGTCCAGGTAGCCCCTCTAACAACACATTTACCCGGTAATAAGAGTCTGCAAATCCGCTATTCGGCTGCGTATGTTCCAATTGGTGCGTTTAGCTCCCTGCCAATCCGTTATTTCATGCGTGACACGGTTATATACAAAAAAACTGACTCCCCCCTCGGCAGGAATCAGTTCTCAGGCTGCTCACGCTATATTATAGAGGCAGCCGGTCTCCCAGCTTTGCGCGTAGCGCAGTCAGCGTATCGGCAAAGACGGTATCCAGATCCGGCTCGGCGTCAATGCGGACGATTCGCTCCGGGAACCGGCGAAGCAGCTCTTCGTACCCGGCGCGGACACGCTCATGGAAAGCGAGCCCCTCCAGATCGAGCCGGTTCACCTCGCGGTCGGCGTTGGCGTGAATGCGGCGCATGCCGGTTTCCGGGGACACGTCAAAATAGAGCGTCGCATCCGGCATCAAAGAGCCAATGGCGAAACGGTTGATCTCGTAGATTTCATCGATGCCAAGTCCTCGCGCGCAGCCTTGATAAGCGAGCGAGCTGTCGACGAAGCGGTCGCACAACACAATGGCGCCGGCGTCGAGCGCCGGCGCGACCTTCTCGGCGAGATGCTGCCGGCGGGCCGCCGCATACAGCAGCGCCTCCGTCCGTGCGTCCATCGCGGTATGTGCAACGTCGTGAATCACCTCGCGGATCCTCTCGGCGATCGGGATGCCGCCCGGCTCGCGCGTCGTCATCACCTCGATGCCCCGCTCCCGGAAATAGTCGGCCAGCCGCAGCAAGATCGTCGATTTGCCTGCACCCTCGCCGCCTTCGGTCGTGATGAATATCCCTCTATTTTGCATGGCGTTTTGCATTGGCGTTAAGTCCCCTCGTCGGTTGAGATGATGTCCAGCTCGGTCAGCTTGCCGCTCGGCGTACCGTGAAAGCGGGCGCCCTGCTCAGCGAGCTGCTGCAGGTAAGCGGCGGTACCCGGCGTAATCCGTTCGCCGGGGTACAGCACCGGGATACCGGGCGGGTACGGCACGACCATCGCCGCGGCGACATGGCCGGCGGCGGCGTGCAGCGGCACGCGGCGCACGCTGCCGCCGGCGGCGGGGCCGGTCACCGCGAAGCGGACCGGCTCCGCCGAAGCCGCTGCCGGAAACGGCAGCGGCCTGGCCCCCGGACCGCGCAGCGGGCGGTCCGGCAGCCCGTGCCGCCGCGCGACCGCGTCCAGCGCGGCGCACAGGCGGGCGGCGTCCTCCGCGGTGGACGCCGGGCCAAACGCGAGCAGCGCATGCTCGGGCGTAGCCAGCTCGGCGAAGCAGCCGAGCCGCTCGAGCTCGCGCTGCAGCGCGTAGCCGTTCAAGGTGCCGGTGGCGTCCCACACCGTCACCTTGAACGGGTCGAGCGCATCGCCCCGGCCAGGGGGCGATGCGCCTTCCTCTGCGAGCGAGCCGTACCACGGCTGCTCGCGGAGCCAGCGCCGCGCGGACTGCGCGGCCGCGAGCCCGCGCGCCAGCTGCGCGCGGCCCGCCGCCGTATGCACCCGGCGGCGGGCGAGGTCCAGCGAGGCGAGGATCGGATACGACGGGCTCGAGCTCTGCAGCATTGCAAGCAGACGGGCTACGGCGGCCACGTCGACGCGCGGCGACGGCTTGACAGGCACAGACGCCGTCACAACCTCGCCCGCCGCGCTATCCGCATTCGCCGCCCCCGTCCGCCTCAACTCCCGCTCCGATACCGGTCCATGATGCCCCCCGCTCCCGACCATACCGCTGTCCGCCCGCCCGACATGCAGCATCGCGCCCATCGTCATGGCGGTCAGCATCTTGTGCGTCGACTGAACGACAAGATCAGCCCCGCAAGCGAGCGCCGATGGCGGCAGCTCCGGATGGAAGCCGAAATGCGCCCCGTGCGCTTCATCCACCAAGAGCGGCTTCCCATAAGCGTGAAGCAGTTCGGCCAGCTCGCGCAAATCGGCGGCCATCCCGTAATAATTCGGATTCGTCACGAGCAGCCCGCGGGCTTCCGGATACTTGTCCAGCGCAGCGCGGACATCCGCGATCTCTACACCGCCCGCAATCCCGGTCAGCGGATCGAGCTTCGGCGGCAGGAATACGGCCCGCGCTCCGGCCAGCATCAACCCGTGCAGCACCGATTTGTGAACGTTGCGCTGTACGAGCAGCAGCTCGTCCCGGCCGCAGACGGATAGGATCATCGCTTGGTTGCCGACAGTAGAGCCGCCAACAAGGAAAAAGGTACGCGCCGCCCCGAAGCATTCGGCCGCCAGCTCCTCCGCCTCGCGAATCGCCCCTTCCGGCTGATGCAGGTCGTCGAGGCCGGTAATCTCGGTCAGGTCAAGTCTCAGCAGCGCATCGTAATACCGTCTTTCCGCTTCAAGCCAATCGCCGTCCTCCCTGTCCAGCCGGTCCGCTCCAGGCGAGCCTCCTGCGCCCCCAGCAAAGCCCGCTTCCCTTACCGCTTGACCGGACTTATGCCCCGGCACGTGAAACGACGCATGTCCCGCCTCCGCATGCCGAACGAGCGCCTCGAACAAAGGCGCCCGAGCTTCATTAGCGAGGGTCATGGCGCCGTTCCTCCTCATCGTTAAGCCCGGCTCCACCGAAGGCTTCATCATCCGATGCCGGAACGCTCCGGCGCGGCGGCACCGGCACCCACGGCGTCAATCGCGCCTTCGGACCGACCCCCAGCAACCCGAACAGCAGCCCGCCGAGAAAGCCGCCCAGATGCCCCTGCACGCTAATGCCCGGCATGATGAACGTTCCAAGCCAGCCTACGATAATCCAGCCCCATACGATTTGGATAGAAGCGCGGTCCAGCAAATCCTTGCGCCGCAGCGCCATTACGGCCAGCGTGCCGAGCAGCCCGTAGCCGAAGCCCGAAGCCCCGACGCCTGCACTGTTGCCGATGACAAACACAAGCCCCGACGTCGTCAGCACGGACAGAACGAACAAAGCAAACAGCCGGAGACGGCCCAGCATGTACTCGAGCGGCGGCCCGACGATAATCATAAACACTACGTTCATGATCACATGCATCCATCCCGAATGCAGGAATGCATAGGTCACGAAGCGCCAAGGCTCCCCCCGCTCCAAGGCATCCGGCAAAATCCCGCCATACACATACACCGCCTCCGGCTGATCCTCCCCAAACCGCAAAAGCGTATAAAGAAACACGGCAGCATTCACCGCAATAATCAAACTCAGCAGCGGGTAACGCTGCAAAAATTGCCGCATAGTTTCCGTTCGCGTAAACATTCCGGCCCCTCCAATATATAGAACATGGCCAATCAGTCCCATTATATCTCATCCGGCCATTCCTGTCCCGTTCGGCCGCGGAATCCCCGGTCCATCCCGCCCGTACGGCGTTCCAGCTCACCCGCATCATTGGGGCAAAATAAAAACACCCCCGCGCAGAATCCCGAAAAGCGCCAAGCGCCGTCCCTGGCGGGCCGCAGCTTGCGGCTCCCGCACCGTCTGCCGGAAGTGTATCCTGTTTCCTATGCGTCTTTCTTATAGAAAATCTGCTTCATCTGATGTACGAAGAACGGATATTTGACATCCGCCACATCGGTCCTTACAATCTCGGTCTCGCAATCCTGACAAATGAAGCCGTATAAAATATGGATCCCATCCGTCCGCTCCTGACCGCATATCATGCATGGCGCCGGCGCCCGCTGTTCTTCCATAGCCATCACCTCGACTCTTCCTTTTCCTTCTATCATGCCCCATCTTGCACACTCGTAAACTACTTGACTCTCAATCTTCTTTACGAATTCGCCGATATAAGGATATAGTCCATTGTATTCCATACGGAGCCGTACGGTTCCTTCGGAGGTTGTCCGCTATTGACTCACTCGTCCCTATCAGGAGATTCAACAATTTATAGCTACAAGCTGGTCAAAAAAGTCCGTCACTCTCTTCTTCTCATCACACCCTATTGGGCCCTGCTCGCCCTATTCGCCTTCGCCCAATCGCTGCGCGGGGGATGGATATGGCTGCCGGGTGCAGCGCTCGGAGTGCTCATGCTCCATGCCGTCATTACCCGGCTTCGCCTCTGGATGATGACCGGCGGCACCGCCTCCGTCTGGGGCTGGCGGTTCGGAGTGCTCTGGAACGGCGTACTCCCTGAAGGCTTTGCCCCGCTGGGGCTGTTCCGCCGCGTCCAGCGGCACCTAACGTGGATCGGACTGGCCGCCGTCGGGCTCTTGTACCCGTGGCTGCCGGCCGACGCGCTGCTCGATCTGCTGTTTTTTCATGTATGGCTGCTGCTGCCGCGGTGGTGGGTGCTGCTTTTATTTACAAGGAAGACCAAGAGCGGCTGGGTGAAAATCAATCCGAACGATACCAGCTGCTACGTCCAGTAATGTGGAGGGTTCACCGATGCTCGCGCCGCTTATCTTGCTTCCGATCAAGCTGATCCTCGCAGCCGCCCTGCTCATTGCCCGCAGAGACGCGGCCGCCATGTGGATCGCTCTCTGCTTTCTGTTCGCCGGTTTGTTCGAAGCGTCCTCTTTGGTTCAGCTGCTGAGCCCTCCATCGCCTTACACGGAATTTGCGGTGCAAGTGCTGACGTTTATCCGTGAAACGGGCATGCCTTATACGCTGATCATGGCAGGGCTCGCCTCCCTGGACTGGCGTCGGCCGCAGCTGCTCCGCTGGATCGGCCTGCCGCTGCTCGCTCCGCCCGTCATGACGCTTGCATTTGCAGAGAATGGCGTGCTGCAGCTGACGCATCCATTTTTCCTGAGCTGGTGCTCCGCTTATTTGGCAGGGACGGTCCTGCTGCTGCTCGGCAAAGCGATGCTCGCTTACGCCCAGCCTTGGCGGCCCTATAAATCCGGTGCCGTTTGGCTGCTCGTCCCGATCGCGCTCGGTTTGCTGCTCTTTCATTATTGGTTTCCAACGGTGCAAGGGCTGCGCGACGCTCTCGTGATCGGCACGGTGTTCGCACTCTGTCTGCTGCCCGCTCTGGCGGCCCAGCTTGGACGAAACCGCAGAACAATCGCCTGGGAGCGCCGCGTGGAAGCGGAGGCCGTACAGCTTGCCGCCCGGGGAATGTCGCTGCTGAACCGCACGGTGGATGCGTATCTGACGCCAACCGTGCATGATGAACCTTCTCGTTTCGACGAAAATGAAGCTCCAACCGCCTCGCTACCATCGCAAACGGACATCGAGCTGCTTCGAACCCGCTTGCGCCATGCGCAGCTTCATCTGGAGGATACCCCTCCGCAGGAGGAGCCTTACAGCATGAACGAGCTCATCCGCGGCGCTGTGTCCGATTGCTCGGCTTATGCCGAACATAAGGGGGCGGCCGTCCGTTTTCGCTCGGAGCTGCATGTCGTCGTGCGCTGCGACCCGGGGCAGCTGAGAGAACTCGTCCGCTGCTTGCTGGTCAATGCGCTCGACGCCGTTCCGCCGCAGGGCGGCCTGATCGATATTCGGCTGGAGCGCGATCGGCGGGGACTCGTGCTGGAAGTGAGTGACAACGGACCCGGGATAGTAAGCGAACATTTACCCCATATATGGCAGCCTTTCTTTACAACCCGAACGGCCGACCCGAATCGGCTCGGCCTCGGGCTAACGTACAGTCTTGCCGCTGCGCGTAAACACGGCTTCCAGCTGGAGGCCGCCAGTGTGCCGGGGCGGGGGGCCTCGTTCCGCCTGCTGGTGCCGCCGCGCAAGCTGCAGGCGCTCGCTTCCAGCAGTCAGCCTGCCTCCGGCCGTCCGTAATAAAGCCCGCTCCGTTTCCGGAGCCCTATATAAAGTCTCGTATATGACGAAAACCCGGAGGTTCTGCCTCCGGCACTTCTGCTTTGGCGGCTCATGTCGCCCCACCGGAAAAGCTCGATTACGGCGAATGTGCAGGCATTTGAAGCTGGAACGTCCATAATCGCCCCTTCATTGCAAAGATGCCTGTACATTTACAGCTATCGCCTCTGATGACCTCTTAATAATCAAATTGGCTGCACGTTTACATTAACCGATTTGTTCAATAACCCTCTCAGATTTTAAATTTCTGAATGGGTAAAATGAAAAGCACAGCAGGCGCTGTGCTCCTAATTGCTGTTATCAAGCCTCTCGCTACGGGTTGACGGACACCTTTTGCCGGTCTTTCAATGTATCCGACGGCTTTGCGATCACGGCGCTGCCCGCCCTCAGCCCTTGCTTCACTTGGATGAACGTCTCGGTTTTCATTCCGGTCTCCACCGGCGTGCGAACGGCTCTGTCCTCTTGAACGGTCCATACATAGCTGGTGCCGTCGGCGTTCTGCTTAACGGCCGAATACGGAACCTGCAAGGCATTTGCCGCCCTGCCGGTTTCGAAGTTAACGTCGACGTTGTAGCCGGGCAGCAGCTTTGCGGAGCCCTTATCCAATGCGAGTGTGACGGTAACGACCGGCTTTTTGTCCGTGCTTGTCGGCGAAGGCGCCGCCGACGGAGCGATTTTCACGACATGGGCCAGGTAGGTATCGCTGCCGAGCGCTGAGCCTTGAATGACGGCTTGCTGGCCAACGTAAACTTTGGAGATGAGCGTTTCTTTCACTTCCGCTTCGATCTCCAGCCGGGACAGATCCGATACCGCCAGCAGCTTCGTTCCCGCATCCACCAATTGATTTTCCTGTACGAAGAGTTCCGTAACCGTACCGGGGGCGTCGGCTGCGATCCGCATATGGGCCAGTTCTCTATTCAGCATGTCCTGCTGCGCCTGAATGTCTTTGACCTTTGCCTCGTACCCGGCAGCATCGGCCGCGTCCGGGCCTTGCTTAAGCAGCGAAAGCTTGCTCTGTGCAATATTCAAAGCGGATTGAGCCAGCTTCATCTCGTTTTCGATTTGCTGCAGCTCTTCGTTCGTCACTGTCCCCGCATCGTAATCGTTTCTCGCTTTGTTCCAGGCCCTTGTCGACTCATTCACTTTGAGCTGCGCCTGGAAGACGCTCTCTTCCTGCACCTTCACCTCTTCCGGCTTAGGTCCCCGGCTGATTTTATTCCAATCCGCCTGCACCTGCTCAAGCTGGGCCTGAAGCTGGCGCAGCCTTAGCGCGGTATCCGCGGGGTCGAGCTCGGCGAGCAGCTGTCCTTCTGTCACCGGATCGCCGGCCTTGACATCAACACGAAGCAATTTTCCGGCGGTTTGAGCGTAATACCCGTGCTCCTCCTTCGCCTTCACTTTCCCGTCCGCCTGCTCGTACTGGATCAGATCGGCCTCAGCGGCGCGGACTGTCTTTACCGCTTCTCCTTTTCCGCCGTTTTGCACATACAAGCCTCCGCCGGCCGCCACCAGCAAAAGCGCAAAAAGCCCCAGCCACCATTGCCTTTTCATCCCGATACGCCACCCCAATTCCCAGCACTGTTTTATTCGTAAGCAAGCACGTCTCGCACCGCAAGTCTCGAGGCGTTCCATGCCGGCATAAAGCTGGCTGCCGCCGAAATCAGCACCGCCCCCGCCAACCAGAACATAACTCCGAAAACCGAGAACCGATAATCGAGCGGCGCATAAAAGATGGAACGTCCGATTCCGTCGCTAAGCTGCTTGCTGAGCGGAACGGCAAGCAGCGTGCCCACTATCCAGGCGATCAGCCCGATGATCAAGCCTTCCGCGATAATGATGCCGAATACGGAACGGTCGCCGGCCCCGATGCTGCGCATGACGCCGATCTCCCTCGTCCTCTCCAGAACGTTCAAGCTCATCGTTCCCATCAGTCCGATCGCCGCTACCAGCGTGAGCAGCACCGACATTACGATCAGAAAGGCCATCACGACGCCGAGCCTGTTTTCCTGCACCTGCCTCAGCTCCGAAGTGAGCACAGCCGAAGCCGATCCATAACCTTTATCCTTCAGCTTCGTCTGCAGCGCTTCGGCAACGCGTGCCTGCCCCGATCGGCTGCCGTCTTCCGTGACAACCTGCAGCAGGGACGATTTCGCACCGTCTCCCGCCGCTTCCGCAAGCGCCTTATCGGGCGCATAAAGGGTCACATCGCCGGCTAAGCGCCGCACCAGACCGACGACCGTCCATACGCTTTCGCTGCCGCCCATTTTCAGCCGCACTTCGCTGCCAACGTCAAGATCCGGTTCATAGCGGAGCACGTTAGAGTCGACGACGAGGACATTGTTGTCGCCAGGCTGAAGCCAACGTCCCTTCATCACAATCGGTTCGACCAGCCCGGATTGAACCGGAATTCCTTCGACCATCAAGTCGCGGCTCTCTCCGCCCTGCGGGCGCACGCGGTTGGCGAAATGACGCCCCCACATCTCCCAGCGGACCACTCCCGGCACTTGTGCGGCTATCCGGGCGATGTCCGCGTTGGGCTGAGGCTCGGACATCACCATTCGCACATCGTAACGAACATAACGCTGCGAATTGTCGAGCGACAGCTGCATGGAATCATAGGCGCTGATGACGGAAATGACGATAGCACCGCCAACTCCTAGCGTAACGAGCGTGAGCAGCAGCCTGCTCTTCTTGCGGAACGTGTTGCGCAGCGACAGCAGCAGCGGACGCGGCAATCCGCGCACCCGCTCCAGCAGCCGGTCGATGAAGCTCCGCCGGAATGAACCGGATGCGCCTCCCGCAATCGCTTCGCGAGCGCTGATCCGCGTGCCGCTTAGGATCGGCGGCAGTGCGGCAAGCAGAGGGATCACGATGCCGACCGCAATTTGCAGCAGCACGACATGGCTGGCTGCACCGTATCCGGCACTGTCGAAGTTCATAATGCTGATGGAATGCGAGGTTAACGCTCTGGAACCAAGCTGGCCTAGCGGAATGCCGAGGACCAGTGCAAATAAGCTATAAATGAAAATACTGCCGAAATACATGCGAAACAAGTCGCCGCGTGTAGCCCCGATCACCTGCATAACGCCGATTTGGCGAAGCTGTCCCGACAGCGTAGCCAGCATCGTGTTTGCGATGAGCGTGGATCCCAGCACAAGAACCAGAAATCCCATCGACTGCAAAATGTAGTTCATCGAATCGACAATATCGTAGGCCCAGTGCTTCCCGGGCTCCGGCATATCCGTTGTGTGCACGGCGATGCCCCGATCGGCAAATTCGTCTCGAATCAAGCCCGCGACTTTCTGAATTGTATCGGCGTCCGTTTTATCCCCCGAAGGCTGAAAGGCGAGCAAATTATACTGCTTCGGAACGTCCAGAGTCTCGAGCGTATCGCTTTGAATATATCCGACGACGACACCGGACAGCGAGGCCGGGATCCGGCCTGCGTCCCGAACCGCTCCGGTCACGCGAAGACGCTCCGTATGGCCGTCGGGAAGCTCGATCCAGACCCTGTCGCCCACAGATATTCCGGCATAATCGAGCGCTGTTTGCTCGATGGCGATATCGCCTTCGGCAGGCGGCCAATCTCCCTGAGCGGGAACGATCCTATCCATATAGACCGCGGAGAAATCGTCAAACGCCATAACCCACATGCTGCGCCACTGCTCCGCTGCCGGCTTCAGCTCGCCGCGATCCGGAGCGATCCGTACGTTCAGACCGGTTCGCGCTTCCACGTCGGCAACTCCGGGCAGCTTGCGCACCGCCTTCGCAGTTTCGCTGTCGAACGGATCGGTCTGCAAGGCTGCCGAAGCCGGATTGGCGGCGGCGAGACTATCCGCCATACCGCGCATCAGCACGGATTGCGTCTGGCCGATAATGCCGACGCCCACCACGCCGAGGGCGATCGAGAGCACGACAAGCGCCGTGCGGCCCTTGCTGCTCCTGACGTCGCGGAAAACTTTGAGCCATCTCGGTTTAACGATCATAGCCTTCAGCTCCCATTCGGCTAAGCTCCTCGAGGCGCTGGCGGATGACTTGATCCATCTCCTGCCGGGTCAGCGAGGAGCTGCCGATGACGGCGCCGAAGGCCTCTTTCCCCAGGGCCATCAGCTCAACGGCGCCATGCTCCGACGCACGCACGGTTGCCGTTCTAGGGCCTCCTCGCATCAAGGCAATTTCGCCGAAATACTGCCCCGCCTCAAGTGTCGCGACGTGCACGTCCTCGCCGGGCGGCCGCGGCATATAGACGTTCACCTTCCCCTTCGTGATGATGTACGCCTTGTCTCCTTCTTCTCCGGCGCGAACAATGACCTCGCCGGGAGCGTAGTTTAGCCGCTGCAGCACGGCATGCAGGTGCGTCAGCATATCCACATCAAGATTCGGCAGCGCTTGGAGCACGTATTCATTGACGATCTCGCCGTCGGCAACGATAATCGAACGTTGAACCTTTTTCGCCAAATCGTTATCATGCGTTACCATGACGACCGTTTTACCGTTCTCAACAAGCCGTGCGAACAGCCCGAATATCGAATCCGCCGTCTTCGAATCGAGGCTTCCCGTCGGTTCGTCCGCGACGATGATCGGCGGGTCATTGGCCAGCGAGCGGGCGATGGCGACACGCTGCTGCTGACCGCCGGAGATCATCGCCGGCATTTTATGCGCATGCTCCGCCATGTCGACCTGCTCCAGCAAAGCATACGCGCGGCTCCGCCGTTCCTTCGGCGTAAACATGCCGCAGAAATCCATCGGCAGCATAACATTTTCCAGCAGAGTCAATGTCGGCAGCAGCTGAAAAAATTGAAAAATAATCCCCATCCGCCGTCCCCGCCACTGGGCCAATTGCCCCCGCCGCAAACGGGTAATATCGATCCCCTCAACCGTTACCGTTCCTGACGTCGGCGTATCGATACCGGTCATCATGTTGATTAGCGTCGATTTGCCGCTGCCCGATTTACCGATGATGGCCACAAACTCTCCCGTTTCTATCGATAAGTCGATTCCCTTAAGAGCCGTATATGCATGTTCCGCCGTCTGGAACGTCTTGATTACTTGATGCAGCCTAATGCTCACGTCGCCCATTTCCCCCCATAGCTGCACTGCCCCATTCAGGTCATGATCAGGAGTTCCGCTGTTTCTGCACTGCAATAAGCTAATGTAAACTATATTCTTTAGCAGCCGGTCGATTCCTGCTCGAACCTAGGTATTGTGACTTAATAAATCGATGGAATACGACAAAAAACGGCTCTGTATAAAGAAAGGCTCCTACCTTCGCATCATCGAAGGAGGAGCCTTTCCCTTACCCTTTCAGCGATAACAACCAATCCCTGTAACAGTCTGTGCAGAGCACCTCGAACCGATCTTCCGTCCCGTCCTTGCTATACAAGGTGATGCTGTGCCCGTTGTCCATACCCTTCTCGCAATAGTGACAAGTGTACGTCATGCGGTGACCGCCTCTCTTCTTGGTTGTTTGTCATGCCAGGGCCTCCTTATTATTTCCCGCAATCAGGCAAAACAACGCCCGCGAACCGCCGCCATTCATCCAACCGGTAAAACAAAACCGCCCTTGCGGCATCATGTTGATCATGATCCGCAAGGGCGGTTACGTGCCGGCGTTTGTTTGCCGCCAGCTATTTATTGTTGGCGTCTGGGCATCCACAGCCGGTTATCTCCCGATCCCGTTCAGCCGCTCAGCCTCAGGCTTCCCCCAGCATGCTGCGCAGCTCGTTCTCGTCGTCGATGATTCGGATGCCGAGCTCCTGCGCCTTCGTCAGCTTGCTGCCCGCCGATTCGCCGGCGATGACAAAGTCCGTCTTCTTCGAAACGGAGCCGGACACCTTGGCGCCGAGCGCCTCCAGCTTCTTCGCCGCCTCGTCGCGGCTCATCGTCGGCAAGGTGCCGGTCAATACGACCGTCTTGCCGAAGAACGGGTTGTCCGGGCTCGCGGCGGCGGCTCGCGGCTCTTCGCTGCGAGGCGCGACGCCGGCCTGCAGCATGCGCTGGATGTTGCCCTGCACAATCGGGTCGCGGAAGTAATTATAAATGCTCTCCGCAACAATGCTGCCTACGTCATGGATCGTCAGCAGCTCCTCCGTCGAAGCGTTCATGACCGCATCCAGGCTGCGGAAGTGGTCGGCGAGCACCTTCGTCGTCGTTTGGCCGGTGTTCGGAATGCCGAGTGCGTTGAGGAACGAAGCCAGGTCGCGGGTTTTGCTCTTCTCGATCGCATCGAGCAGCTTGTTCGCCTTCTTCTCCCCGAAGCGGTCCAGCTTAATCAGATCATCGAAGGTCAAGTAGTACAAGTCCGCCGGGTCGCGAACGCCAAGCTCCTCATACAGCTGCGTCGCGGTCATATCGCTGAAGGTCTCGATGTCCATCGCGTTGCGGGTAGCGAAGTGCGCAATGCGGCCGATCGTCTGCGGCTTGCAGCCAAGCCGGTTCGGGCAGAACAAGTGTGCGCCGCGCTGCTCCAGCTCGGTGCCGCACGCCGGACAATGCGTCGGATAGACGACTTCGCTTCCGTCATGCTCCTCCGTTGCCTTGCCGAGCACCTCGGGAATGACGTCGTTGGACCGGCGAAGGAATATTTCCGTGCCGATGGCGAACTTCAAATTTTTGCGCTCGATGTCGCCGATGTTGTTCAGCGTCGCATTCTGGACAGTGACACCGCCGATATCAACCGGCTCGAGCTTGGCGGCCGGGGTGATTTTGCCGGTGCGGCCTACTTCCCATATAACGTCCAGCAGCGTCGTCGTCACTTCCTCGGCCTCGAACTTGAACGCAACGGCCCAACGCGGGAACTTCTCGGTATAGCCGAGCACCTCGCGGGTACGCATGTCCGTCAGCTTGATCACGGCGCCGTCGATCAGGAAGTCGAGGCTCTTGCGCTGGGCGTTGATCGCCTCAAGCGCTTCGATTACCTGCTCGATCGTATCGTAGTAGTGGATATGCGGGCTCACCTTGAACTCGTTATTGTGCAGGAAGTCGATCATTTCCTTGTGGTTCCGGAACGTAACGTTATCGCTGTAGCCCACATTGTAGAAATACGCCGTGAGCTTACGCTCTGCGGTTACGCGCGGGTTCAGGTTGCGGAGCGCGCCGGCCGCCGCGTTACGGGCATTCTTCAGCGGCTCCGCCGCCGTTTCGTTGTATTTCTCCAGCACCGACAGCAGCATCATGCCTTCGCCCTGCACCTCGATAATCCCGTCCTTGTACGGAATCGTCAGCGGAATGGAGCGAATCGTGCGCACTTGTGCGAGGATGCCTTCGCCTACCGTGCCGTTGCCCCGCGTCGCCGCTTGAACGAGCTGGCCCCCGTCGTACGTCAGGTTCAACGTGAGGCCGTCGAACTTGAGCTCCACAACGAAGCTCGGTTCCGGCAGCGGCGGCTGGTCGTCGTTGCGCGTATTGTAATCGTTAATCAGCTTCTGCGCGCGGGCAAGCCACGCCTTCAGATCGTCGATATTTTGCGCTTTGTCGAGACTCCACAGCCGTGCCAGGTGGCGGTGCGGCTCGAAGCCCTTCAGCAGCTCTCCCCCGACACGGTTGGTCGGCGAATTCGGAAGCACGACGCCCGTCGTGCGCTCAAGCTGAACGAGCCGGTCGTACAGCTCATCCCACTCCTTATCGGAGATTGTCGGCCGGTCCAGCGTGTAATAGTTGTAATTATGCTTGTTGATCGTCTCGATGAGCTGCTGCATTTCGGTCATGGCGTCGATGGCCATCGGAAACTCATCCTCTCGTGAGAAGGTGGAACTTCGTCTATGTAAATTGCAGCCGCAGCAGCCGATAGAACGACTGCCGCAATGCTGCGATTGAACTCTTGTCTGAACCGGGCTGCCCCAGCTCAGACTACACCTTCGACAACGGCGCGAATTTGGCCAGCAGCCGCTTCACGCCGGTCGGCGCCGGGAACGCGATCTGCAGCTCGGTGTCGTCCCCCGAGCCCTTGACCGCGACGACGGTGCCGACGCCCCACTTGCCGTGGGAGACTTTGTCCCCCACTTTGCAGTCAACCGCGCCGCCCGGGGCGGGCGCGGCTCCCGGCTTCGGCCGCGCAGCGCCGCCGAAGCCCGCGAGCCCGCTGCCCCCTGCCGGGGCAGCTCCCGAGGTGCGCGCCGCGAGCCCGCTGCCGGCGGCTGCGCCGCCGAATCCGCTGCGCCCTGCTGCGGCGCCGCCAAACCCGCCGCTGCTGCGTCCAGACGCAGCGCCCGAGTACCCGGCGCCGATCCCGCCGCCGGAGCCCCACGCGCTCGCGCGGCTCCCCCGGTCGCCGCCCGGCCCGAGCTGCTCGATGAGCTCCTTCGGCAGCTCGTGCAGGAACCGCGAAGGCGCGTTCGACTTCGTCTGCCCGAACAGCGTGCGCATCCGCGCGCACGTCAAATACAGCTCCTCCTCGGCGCGGGTAATACCGACGTAAGCAAGGCGCCGCTCCTCCTCCAGCTCGTCGTTATCCTGGAACGCGCGGCTGTGCGGGAAGACGCCCTCCTCCATGCCGATGATGAACACCGTCGGGAACTCCAGCCCCTTCGCGCTGTGCATCGTCATGAGCACGACCGAATCCTTCTGCGCCTCGTCGTCATCTTTATCGTTCATCGTATCGATGTCCGCGATCAGCGCCAAATCCGTCAAGAACGCCACAAGCGACTTGTCGTCGTTGCGCTGCTCGAAGTCCATCGTCACGGACAGGAATTCGTCGATATTTTCGATGCGGGCCTTGGACTCGAGCGTATTCTCGCGCTGCAGCTCCATGCGGTACTCCGACATCTCGAGCACCTTCTCCGTCAGCTCCGTTACGGACAAATATTCGACCATTTGATGCAGGTTCGAGATCATGTCGTAGAAATTTTCCAAAGCGTTCTTCGTCTTGCCCTGAATGCCCGCCACCGAGTTAATGTCCCCCAGCAGAGCGAATAACGAAACGCCGCGGCGCCCCGCTTCCTCGCCCAGCTTGTCCATCGTCGTGTCGCCGATGCCGCGCTTCGGCACATTCACCACGCGAGCGAGCGAAATATCGTCATCCGGGTTGGACACAAGCCGCAAATACGCCAAAATATCCTTAATCTCTTTGCGGTCATAGAATTTGATGCCGCCTACGATCTGATACGGAATATCCGACTTGATCAAAATTTCCTCGATCACGCGGGACTGCGCGTTCGTCCGGTACAGGATCGCATGGTCGGAGTAGCGCTTGCCGTTACGTTTGGCCCGGTTGATCTCGCCGCAGATGAAATATCCTTCCTCGTGCTCGGAGTCGGCTTGGTACAGGCGGATTTTGCTGCCGCCCGGCTTGTCCGACCACAGGTTTTTCGGCTTGCGTCCGGTGTTGTTCGCAATGACCCTGTTGGCCGCCTCCAAAATATTCGCCGTCGAACGGTAGTTCTGCTCCAGCAAAATCGTCGTCGCATTCGGATAATCCTTCTCAAAGTTGAGAATGTTTGTAATATCCGCGCCC
This sequence comes from Paenibacillus chartarius, assembly GCF_042432825.1. Taxonomy (NCBI): domain Bacteria; kingdom Bacillati; phylum Bacillota; class Bacilli; order Caryophanales; family Paenibacillaceae; genus Paenibacillus; species Paenibacillus chartarius. Next base: position 83,279 of record NZ_JBHLWN010000110.1, read on the forward strand.
CGCCACCGGTAAATCGACTGGTCGCTGTCGCCGACGACGCAAATCCGCTTGTGCTTGTCCGCAAGCATTTGGCACAGCATGTACTGCGCGCGGTTCGTGTCCTGATACTCGTCGACGTGGATGTACTGGAACTTGTTTTGGTAAAACTCCAGCACCTCCGGCACCGTCTTGAACAGCTCGATCGTCTTCATGATCAGGTCGTCGAAGTCCAGCGAGTTGTTCGCCTTCAGCTTCTTTTGGTACATTTTGTATACTTTGGCCACCAAGCCTTGAAAATAATCGCCGATCTTCGCCTCGTACCGATCCGGATCGACCAGCTCGTTCTTCGCCGTGGACATCTCCGCCTGGATCGCCTTCGGCTCGAACTTCTTCGTGTCAATGTTCAGGTCCTTGCAGCACGAACGGATGACGGACAGCTGATCGCCGGAATCGAGAATCGAGAAGTTGGACGTATAGCCGATCCTTTCGATATCTTTGCGCAGGATGCGCACGCACATCGAGTGGAACGTCGAGACCCAGATGTCGCGTCCGTTCGATCCGACCAGCCTGGATACCCGGTCCTGCATCTCGCGCGCCGCTTTGTTCGTGAACGTGATCGCCAGGATGCTCCACGGCGCCACGCGTTTCGCCCCGATCAAATAGGCGATCCGGTGCGTCAGAACGCGGGTCTTGCCCGAACCCGCTCCCGCCATAATGAGCAGCGGGCCGTCGACGACTTCGACCGCTTTGCGCTGCTGGGGATTGAGCTTTTGAATTGCTTCTAATATATTAACTGTTCCAGCCATAGTAGTATGAGTGCTCCTTCTTTAAGAGTAGAAATCATGAGGGCCTTCATCGCGCGCCTTCAAGCCCCTTGCGAAACGCCGCATCCAGTCTTTCATAGGTCGTGGCGCCGACGATTTTGGATACCAGCCTGCCGTCCTTGTCGTATACGAATACAGAAGGAAAGCCCGGCTTTTCATATACGTTGTCGTACAAGCCTCCAACCTCATCGGTCAGAATCGGATAGTCGATCCGGTGCTTGTCGATATATTTGCGAACCTCGTCTTCATCGTCCCTGTAGGCCGGATTGATCCCCAAGATATGAACCCGATCCTCGTAAACTTCGTGAAGCTTGACGATCTTGGCCGCATCCTGATTGCAATATGGACACCACGACGCAAAAAAAATAAGGGCGGCAGGCTTGCCGTCGCCAATCGGAACCGGCATCGTCTCTTCGCTGCCGAAATGCTTCAGCGTATACGAGCCGGCGGCCTGCGTCGCTCCGGCGAGCGCATCGATACGTTCCTGAACAAATCTGCCTACGGTGTACAGAAGCAGCAGCGATACCACTGTCATGAGGACGATCGAAAGCTTCCGCTTCAAGCCTCATTCCTCCTTCGCCACAAGAAATGTTCTTACTGCCTCTTCACCCGCACCGTGCTCAGCGCCGTCTCCAAATCGCTGTACACGACGTTGCCGACGACGATCGTATGCGCCGCCTCCGCCGCCTGCTCCGCCTTCTCCAGGCTGTCGATGCCGCCGCCGTAGAACAGACGCGCCTGCGTCAGCACGTCCCGCGCCTTGCGCACCAGCATCATATCACCGAACGTACCGCTGTACTCGATGTAAAATATGGACATCCGCAGCATCCGGTCCGCCATCCGCGCATAAGCGGCCACATCCCGCGCATCGAGCGACGTATCCGCTTCCGTTACGCGGGCGGCCGTCGAGTCCGGATTCAGGATGACATAGCCCTCGGTGAGCAGCTCGTCCCAGTCCATGATCGCTCCGTATTCTTTGAGCGCCTTATGATGCTGGCCGACGATCCATTCCGGATCGCGGGCGTTCAGCACAACCGGCAGGAACGACATGTCGAAGCCGGGCACCACCGCCTCGCGCGTCGACAGCTCCAGCACGCACGGCACCTCGTAGCGCCGGATGCGCGCCAGCAGATCGACCGTATTGTCGAACGTCACTCCGCTCGATCCGCCGACCAGCACCGCATCGGTCCCCGACAAGCAAATGCGCTCCAGCGCTTCGTCCGTCAGCTCCTTGTCCGGATCCAGCTTAAACACATGCTTCCAACCGCTAATATCGACCTTCAAGCCTGTCCCCCGCTTCCGCTCTGACTGCGCCTGCAGCTAGCGCTGCAGCACGCATAGTACCTTCAGTCTATGCTACGGGCACAGTGGTGTCAAATTGGCTATAGCATGATTTTAACACAAATTTGCGAATGCGCGTTCGCAAAAAAATCCACCTTTTGCTGGCAAAGAAACGTCGATCCGCCGCGCGTCTTCGTAAGTTTTTTGCCAACAGGCTGAATCGAACGAGAGTGTGCCGCTTTCCCATTCTCAGTTTTACATAAAGGCTATGTTAAAACCTAATAGTGTGCTATAAACCATCAGTTCCCAAAGTTGCGTTACTACGCTCGGCAAATATTCCTGGGGATGTAAAACTACCGCCGATAACACGCTGAATAATATGGCAGCAATCCATAATAAACATTTGAGCAACCTCGATTTGAAATTTCGTGTGAACATTAGAAACAATATAAAGAAAGTAATATTAAGAAATACTGTTGCAGGAATGCTCACAATTCTTCCAAGACCTGTATAAGAGAAGAATTCGACTAATAAAAACATGGTTACAATAGTCGGAATCATGGCCAAACAGAGAATATTTACTGACTTCTTCATATGGCGTTCTCCTAAAGTTCTAAGCTTTAGAAACCATTGATTACGATGTATTCGCCAAATGGTTTCACTATCCTACCAGGTAGTTCAATGAGAACTCTTCGATACGGATATTTACAACTTCCATTATGTGGCGAATGGGGGTATAAGATTGAAAAAAGTCCATGTTCCGTTGCAGCTCAGCAACAAAACATGGACTTTTCCGGTGCACCCCCAAATTCGGGCGGGAATCCTTTGCAAACTTATTTAAGCGCCTTCGCTACTTCATCGATCATGGCCGCCACGGACACAAGACCGCCGCCGGAGGAGTACCAATAGCTCGGATCGAGATACACGATGCCGCCGTTTGCCGCGGCCTTCGTTTTCTTCACGAGCTCGTTCTCTACCAAGGACTTCGCGTTGGCTTGAGCGGTGGACGCCACAACGGCGTTACGGTCGACGACGAACAAGTAATCCGGATTTTTCTCTGCGATGAACTCGAAGGAAATGCTTTGGCCGTGCGTAGTCACCTGGATCGACTTGTCGACAGCGGGAACGCCCAGCACGTCGTGAATGAGGCCGAAGCGGGAGCCCGTACCAAACGCGGAGATCGCCCCTTCATTAGCCAAAATGATCAATGCATTCTTGTTACTGGCAGCCGCCTTCGCCTGCACGTCCTTCACCGACTTCTCTATCGCAGCCAGCTCGGTTTCCACCGCAGCTTCTTTACCGAAGATTTGGCCCAGCAGCTTCATATTTTCCTTAAATGAATCCATGTACCGCTTCGTATCGACACCGACGTATACCGTAGGCGCCAGCTTGCTCAGCTCCGGGTAGGCGGTCTGCTGACGACCCGAGATCAGGATCAGATCCGGCTGAATCGAGCTGAGCTTCTCATAGTCCGGCTCCTGCAGCGTACCGATATTTTGATACTTCTTATCCTTGTACTTCGCCAGGTAGGCAGGCAGCGACTGCTGAACGACCCCGGTCACTTCAACGCCCAGCTTATCCAGCGAGTCCAGCGCGCCGTAATCGAATACGACAACCTTCTTCGGATTTTTCTTTACCTTGGCTTCGCCCAGCTGATGCTTGATCGTCAGCTCTTCCACCGCAGCAGCCGGAGCGGCTCCAGTCGCAGCGGCACCGCCGGCGCCGCTTGTACTTGCGCTATCCGTACCTCCGCACGCTGCGAGCAGCACCATCAATCCTACAAGCAAACTTACCAATAGCGAGACTTTTCTTTTCATTTTCCTGCACCTCATCTTTAGTTTTATGTAAAATAATTACAAATCCGATTTCCGTCAATGACCTGAACGGGAATGTCCATATCGTACACCTCGCGGAGCACGTCCGTGTCGATCATCTGCTGGACGGGGCCTTCGCGCACGACCCTGCCGTTCTTTAACGCCACAATATGATCCGCGTAACAGGATGCGAAATTGATATCGTGGATCACGATGACGACCGTCTTGCCCAGTTCATCCGTCAGCCGGCGCAGCACCTTCATAATCTGAACGGAATGCCGCATATCCAAATTGTTCAGCGGCTCGTCGAGCAGCACGGCGTCGGTGCCCTGCGCAATGACCATCGCGATGAAGGCCCGCTGGTTTTGCCCGCCGCTGAGCTGATCCAGGTAACTGTGCTGAAGGTCCTGCAGCTCCATGTAAGCGATAGCCTGATCGACATGCTTCCAGTCCTCCGGAGTGAGCCGTCCCTGCGAATAAGGGAAGCGGCCGAACGCCACGAGCTCGCGAACCGTAATTCGGACGTTGATCTGGTTCGTTTGCTTCAGAATGGAGAGTTTTTTGGCAAGCTCCTGGCTTTTCCACTGACCGATCGGATTGCCTTCGATATACACCTCGCCGGCATCCTTGTCGGCTAATCGGCTGATGACGGACAGCAGCGTGCTTTTTCCTGCGCCGTTAGGCCCGATGAATGCGGTGATGCGCCCCTTGGCGATGGATACGGATACGTCATCGACTACGCGCTTGCCGCCATAGGCTTTCGTTACCTGCTTCACCTCGATCATGCTTTGTTCTCCTTGAGCAATAGATATAGGAAGTACACGCCGCCGATGAGATTGATGACAACCGACAGCGTAACCGTTAAACCGAATACCCGCTCCACAATCATCTGTCCGCCGACCATCGCAATGATGCTGACGAGGATCGAAGCCGGAATCAAAAGCGAATGCCGGTATGTTCTCATGAGCTGGTAAGTGACATTCGCCGTCAGAAGACCGAGGAACGTCATCGGGCCAACGAGCGCCGTCGCTACCGAGACGAGCACAGCGATCACGATCAGCAGGTGCTTGACCACGTTGGGGTAATCCACACCGACATTAACCGCGTGCTCTTTTCCCAGAGAAAGCACATCCAAATACTTGGCATAACGGGCAAAATACAGCATTACGAGCCCTGCCACGATCGCCCCGACGAAGATCAGCTTGCCCTGCACCTGGTTGTACGTGGCAAACATACGCCCCTGCAGCACCAGAAATTCGTTCGGATCGATGAGCACCTGCATGAAGGTCGTTACGCTTCCCAGCAGCGTGCCGAGCACGATCCCGACGAGAATCAAGTGATACAGATGCCTGCCTTCCCGTTTGAACATGAGCCTATAGAGCAGTCCCGTAAATAACAGCATCAGGACGAGCGTCAGCACGAAATTGATCTCGTTGTCGACCAGCAGCCTGCTCGCGGAGCCGAATAGGTACACAACCGCCGTCTGTGCCAGCATATAGGTCGCATCCATACCGATGATGTTCGGGGTCAAGATGCGGTTGTTCGTAATCGTCTGGAAAATGATCGTCGACAGCGCGATGCAGCCTCCGGTCAGGAGCATCGCCGCGATTTTCCAGGCTCGGCGCTCCAGCACATACTCCCAATTGCGTCCAACGCCGATGAACATGAAGAGAAGGATCGCCGCCAGGGCCGCCGCGGTCAGCAGTGCCAGCTTAGCTCGAAATGTCATGGGTCTTTCTCCTCAACAGTAAATAAAGAAACATGCCGCTTCCCAATATACCCACAGTAAGACCGATCGGAACTTCGTACGGGTAAATGACGACCCGGCCGAGGATATCGCAAAACAGGACGAACACGGCTCCCAGTAAGGCTGTATGCGGCAGTACCTTTTTCAAATGATCGCCCAAATACAGCGTGACGATGTTCGGAATGATGAGACCAAGGAACGGAATCGTTCCGACGGTGACCATCACGACGGACGATGCCAGCGCGACTAACACCAGCCCGAGATTGACAACCTTGCGGTAATTAAGACCCAGGTTGACGGCGAACTGCTCGCCCATTCCGGCAATCGTAAATTTGTTCGCGTACAGATAAGCCAGAATGACGACCGGAATGCCGACGTAGAGCAGCTCGTAGCGCCCCTTCATCGAGAGGGCAAAATTCCCCTGCAGCCAAGCCGTCAAGCTCTGAATCAAGTCGTATTGATACGCAAGGAAGGTGGCGATCGACGTCACGATCCCGCCGAACATAAGCCCTAACAGCGGAATGAACATGGCGTCCTTGAATTTGATTTTGTCCAGCAGCCTCATGAAGACGAACGTGCCCGCCAGCGCGAAGGAGAAGGCGCCCAGCATTTTCAGCATGGGGGGCGCCGCCGGAAACAAAATCAGGATGACCAGCATGCCCAATCGGGCGGAATCGTCCGTCCCTCCGGTCGTGGGCGATACGAATTTATTTTGACTGAGCTGCTGCATAATGAGGCCCGCCACCCCCATGCTCACGCCGGCAATGATGATGCTGATGAGCCGCGGGATCCTGGAAATCAGCAGCACTTGCAGCTGTTCCTCGTTCAGGCGCAGCAGGTCCGCGGGGGAAATGTCCTTAACGCCGATGAAGACGGAAGCGATGGACAGCACGATCAGCGCCGCAAGCAAATGCCAAAGCCTCATCCTATTCCCCCTCATGTTGTGTTGTTTGTCGCGACTGATAATCATTATCATCGATATTTATTTTACTCGCCACGCTCGAGATGAGAATGGACATTTCTTTATTCGGTATGGACATTTCTACAGCCGGTATGACATCAGGGCATCGACATAGGCATCGACCAGACTATCATAGAAGCTTGCGTTGTATAGAAGAGGGTCTTCGTGTCTGAGAAACATGCACGGTTTGGCCGGCTGCTTCCGCTGAACCTGATGCCACTCCTTTTCGAGCCGCATCCATTCGTCATCGGGCGCCGATTGCGGGAGAAGGAAGATGACCCGGCTGCAATCCAGCTCGGCAATGGTCTCGAGCGAGGGGGTGTCGAGGAAGCTGATATCCGTCAGCGCTGCGGGAGGCGTCACGCCCAGGTCGCCGTAGAACAGATCTTGTATTTTTCTGCGCTGCATGCCGTACACGCGGTATAAAGACGGATATACACTGACCACGAGGAACGGCTCCCCGCCCAGCCGCTTCAGCGTAAGGCTGCGGGCGTTGTCCACCTTCTTATGAAAATAATCGAGCCACCGTTCCATGAGGACGCTTAATCCTACCCCCCGGCTGATGTCCCGGAGACGCTCCTTCCACGGGTACCCCTTCCATTCCATAACGATGACCGGTGCGAGCTCCGCGAGCCTCCGCTGCAAGTCCTCCGGAATCGGCGATGTGTAGATTTGCTGCGGGGAGCACTGCTCTATGCTTCGCATGTACGCCTCACTCCGGTCTCCTTCCGCCCAGCCTCTTGGAAGCGTGACGACCGGCGTAATGCCGAGAGCGCTGAAGTCGCCGGTGAATACGGGCGTCAGACAAGCGATGCGCAGCTTGGCGGCCGTAACGAATTCGGTCGGCGAGATGCCGAAGTGCTTCTTGAACAGCCGGCTGAAGTACAGCTCGTCGGCATAACCGACGGCATGCGCGGCTTCCGTGACCGTTAAGGCTTGACTGGACAACAGGCGCAGCGATTCCTTCAAGCGCACCGTTGTGATGAATTTGAGCGGACTTAAGCCCGTATACGTTCGGAACAGCTCGTAGAAGCGGGCTTTGCTCGCTCCTGACAGGCGCGCCAGCTCTTCCATATCCAGATCGGCTTGATACTGCTCCAGCATGCTGTTCTTGACCTGTATGACATAGTCGATCAGCTCGTTGTCCGCCTTCGGCGAAGCGGCCGCATCGGTCATTTCCGCCATCATGGCGTACAAATACGATTGAATCAGGAACGGGCCGGAAGGCCTATCTTTCGACTCGTTTACCAGCTCCTGCACCCAGCCGTACACACGAGGCATTCGGATGCGCTGCAGGGTCCGCGCCGCACGCTGCCCGAACCAGGCCTGAACGGAGGATGCCGGCCGGCCCTCCGCCGTAAAACGGATGACGATGAGCTGTGCCGTTTGTTTGTCCGCATTTTGAAGGGTCAATATGGTATGGTCAGGAAGATAGACGAGCTCTCCGTACGAGATTTTCGCCGTGAGCGTATGGGCTTGCTGCGGCAGACGGACGTGCACGCTGCCTCGGGTGACGAAGGCGAATGCATGATAGTCGGCATTGCCGAGCTCCACGCTGCTGCCAGGCTCGACGGAGTACTCGGCCGCTTCGAGAAATTGCAGGTTCAGCTGCCCGTTCGAAGGTCTTGGTGTCGGTACCACCTTATCGTCTCTCCTTGTACACGTAGGGTTGCTTACTATGTTAGGTGATAATGATTATCAGTGTCAAATATTCGCCGTACATGTGGACAGTCTTCTGCCTACCCGCTACTTCCGCCATCAACAACGCCCTATGGGGCCTTGTTGCGGCTTCCCCGCTCCTTTCCGCCTTCAACAACGCCCTTTTGGGCCTTGTTGCGGCTTCCCCGCTCCTTTTCGCCTCCAACAACGCCCTTTTGGGCCTTGTTGCGGCCTCCCCGCTCCTTTTCGCCTCCAACAACGCCCTTTTGGGCCTTGTTGCGGCCCTCCCCGCTCCTTTCCGCCTCCATCAACGCCCTTTTGGGCCTTGCTGCGACCTCCCCGCTCCTTTCCGCCTCCAACAACGCCCTTTTGGGCCTTGCTGCGGCTTCCCCGTTCCTTTCCGCCTCCAAACAGCGCCCTTTTGGGCCTTGTTGCGACCTCCCTGCTCCTATCCGCCTTCAACAACGCCCTTTTGGGCCTTGTTGCGACCTCCCCGCTCCTTTCCGCCTTCAACAGCGCCCTTTTGGGCCTTGTTGCGGCCCTCCCGCTCCTTCCCGCCATCAACAACGCCCTTTTGGGCCTTGTTGCGGCCCTCCCCGCTCCTTTCCGCCTCCAACAACGCCCTTTTGGGCCTTGTTGCGACCTCCACGCTCCTTTTCCTATTAAGCCCCCTAATTGGATTGGAGAGTATCTAGGGAAATTAGGTACTATTAATTCAAGGGGGGCGGCGGAAGTGAGACAACGAAACAACGTATTTAAAGAA
>NZ_JBHLWN010000006.1:0-3671 GCF_042432825.1 Paenibacillus chartarius
TGTTGATCCGCTCCTGGATGATCGCCACCGCATTCTTATGCGCTTTCGAAATTCAGGTTTAGATTAGTGGATAGCGTAATTCTACTCTGCTTATTAGCCTTTGGGGTGCTCTTGTGTTCCATTGTATTGATTCTAGCGTTGTACAGTACATCCAAGAAGGTAACTGATTTACAGCTGTACCATGAAAAACTTATATTAAACGAGCGTACCCTTCATGCGAAGGAAATTAAGATAATCATGACCAAAGGTTACTTCAAACCTGTTATTGGCATACTGCCACATGGGAAAAATGTCGTCCCCATGAATTTAACGTTTCGTTTTATAAAGGATGAAGACAAAGGGTTCCCGGATTTGAAAAAATGGGCAGAAAGAAATCGTGTGAAAATGTGTTACAAATTGTTTCAAAACTGGATGTAATGGGGGTGGGAACAATGTTGAATATAAGCAAAGTTATTTTAGCGATAATCGTTATCGGTCTTTCTAGTTATCTTCTGATTACTAAGAACTTTGAATTAATGCCGTATTTGATGTTATTTTTAGCGATATTTATGTTGGTGACAGGACTAATCGAGTGCCAAAGAAACAGAAAAGGAATTTGGGGGTATTTAAGTATTTTAGTTTCTTTGTTTATTCTATTTGTCTCTATACAGGGCTTCTTATTCAACTAACGGGAGACGTTAGTTGGAAGATCTAGGGAGTAGTTGGCCGCGGCAACTGCTCCCTTTTCGCATTAGAGTAACGAGAGATTAATGCAATATTCATGTGGTACAATGTGGGAAAATACATAGAATGGAGTGAAACCTTGGATAAAGATGTGATGTGGGGGATTTTTGTTTCCGAAGATATAAAACGGTTTCCAAACTTCTTTCCGATCGGTTTTTACGCGACTCGTGAAAAGGCAGTTGAAGTAATTCAAGGGTTACCAAAAGATGTTAATTATGATTTGCTAAAGCTGCCTTTGAACCGCAATTTTGCTTATTTTCATAAGAAAAGCGGTAAGTTGGTAGGCATGGATGGTATTTACCACGAGCACTTTCATTTTAAGGGTGAACATGAAAGTGATTGAACTAACGAATTACGATGACGAGATCTAAGCTAAGAGGGGGCAGTTTATGATAAAGCCCGTACTAAAGTATCTTGTTTTTGCTTTGACTACGGACAGACTCTTTTCCATGCTCGATGAAGAGCAAATAATCAACGGCAGAGCGACATTTATAGTAGATACTTTTGGATCAAGCTGTAATTGAAAATGCATAAATGCAGTCTTACTAGATTCGATTCGTCCAACATGGAGAGAAGCAGCTTTAGCCATTAACCGCCATTTGAGTTGGGAATACGATAACATTAAATGTTGTGAATTGTCACTTAAGGAGATAACCATATCAGAGTAACAAATGAACAATTCGATGTTGTTTGTTATGATGTATATGATGGCAGATATGAGGGTGAAGAAGATGATAGCGAACTCGACATGTTCATTCAGATTAAATCAGCATGAGCATTACTTCATTGAATTACCCTGCAAATAACGCATAACGCGCTCCAAAATGAATCAGGACGTGTCAATCCAGGTCCTGCATGGATACGTACTCGTGTTACTGCGAAGCGCAAGCTCGAGTATAGGTTTTACCTATAGACATCATTTATTATATATATTTTTACAATAGTGATTCCTGCTATATGATGTTTATATCATAGGTGCCCAACCGAGGAGGAACGATCTGATGTCCTTTTATGATTTTAAGGTAAAGTCCATTGAAGGTAAATTGGTTGAATTGTCAACTTACCGGGGGAAAGTGCTCCTTATTGTAAATACTGCCAGCAGGTGCAGCTATTCTCGTCAATTTGCGGATATTCAAATGCTTTATGAAAACTATCATCACCAAGGGTTGGAGATACTCGGTTTTCCTTGTAACCAATTCAACGGGAAAGAACCGGGAAACAATTCGGAAGTATGGGCATATTGCGAGAGCACCTTTGGCTTGACGTTCCCTTTATTCGAGAAAGTAGAAGTAAGGGGTCAGAATGCTCATCCATTGTTTCAATTTTTAACTGAGCAAGCACCATTTCAAGGTTTCGATATCCAAACTGCCAACGGTCAATGGATGCACAACTTTCTGCAAGAAAAGTACCCTGATATATACGTTGGTGACGGAATCAAGTGGAATTTCACCAAGTTTTTGATCGATCGGAATGGTCACGTTCACGGAAGATATGAAACAACGACGGAACCGCTGGAAATAGAAGAAGTAATCGAATCACTGCTTTAAAAATATATTCCTTGGGTGATTGAACTAATTGGGGACGATAGCCAATGGATACTACTAAATCATGACGGCAGCCGGACACGACCAGCTGCCGTTTTTCCAACTTAAGCGCAGAGTTACTCCAATATATGGTGTGAAAGACGTGCTAAGAGAGATGGCAAGTCTATGGGAGTTAAGTCTCAAAGGTTTAACGGTGTAAGGGAGTTGTCTGATGACGAATTCGATTGCATTTAGGCAGGATTCACAGCGAAAATAGAATGAATATTTCCCTCGGGATCGCCGAAGAAGCCGGTAGTGTGACCCCAAGACTTGATTTGTGGTGCTGTGACGTCAATGGCTCCCTTCGAAACGAATTCATCGTACAATGCGTATACTTGCTCCGGTGAATCACATTGGAAATTTAGTTCGATGGCTTGTCCTTTACGACTTTCCCTGAAAGAAAAATAGCCGTTGGTATTCTCCTCCATCAGCGATTTAGAGCAAATGGCCAATCTCACGCCTGAATTACTGAATTCTACATAATGCTCCTCTTCTACAAGAATAGTAAATCCCAATACCTCCTGGTAAAACCTTGCCAATCGAGCAACATCGTCAGCTAGCAGTGTAAGTCCTTCCAGTTTTACTGTCTTCATGGTTTACCACACCTCCTTCTTGAGTTTAGCATAATCGTGCAATCGATGTTTACGATACGAGCTGCTTCTTCTTTCGTTAAACTTTAGAGCAGCCAAGTTCCAATATGTGGTACATTTATGTTGAGAAAAAGTACGTCGTCTTAAACAAAGGTATCGCCTTTAAAGTAAAGGAGAGGAGTACGGTTATGGATCGTAAAGAAATAAGAGGCATAATTGAAAATTATCTTGAAGCATACAATTCATTTGACATTGAAAGCATGGTTGAACTCCTGCACAAGGACATAATCTTCAGGAATATTTCCAACGGAGAAATTAACACGGAGACCAGAGGGATACAAGCATTTAGGGAGTTAGCACAACAGTCGTCGACGATGTTCTCCAGCCGCCGCCAGACAATTACCGATTACAGTGTTGTCAATGACAAAGTAGAGGTTGGGATCGATTATGAAGGTATTCTTGCCGTTGATTTTCCTAACGGATTAAAGATTGGGGATAAGCTTCAATTAAAAGGAAAGTCGAATTTTGAGATCACGGAAGGAAAAATCTTATTGATTGAAGATTACAGTTAAGTAATCCAGATGATTTTCTAAATCAAAATGGGAATTTTAGCATAAAAAGTACCCGTAACTAAAGGCTTCCTGAACCATCGGTGGCTTCTACTTAATGGTTTAAAGGTGATTATGAAATGAATATTATGTTCGGCGTAATTTCTAGAAGTCCGGTGAAAAAGTCCGCGTAAAGCAGGCCTTTATCACGGGTTTGTCGAATTTAT
>NZ_JBHLWN010000111.1:0-61992 GCF_042432825.1 Paenibacillus chartarius
CGTTCTTCAGGAAGTATGCCTTGTTTCAGCCTCAAAAGCCCCCTTAACTCCGAGAGTCTATAAATGATTGTCATTGAACGCCATAAGTTTCGTGTCGCAAAAACAGACGACTCTCCAGCGATTGGCAGGCATAAATAATTCCGATTGGATTACTATGTATTTATTGACAGTATAAGTGCTGCCCCATTTTTTGTCAATCACGAATATCGTCTTTTCAAACGCCGGATTCACGATTCGGTATTGATCAAGCCCGCTCCTCATCAGGTGCGGGCTTCTGCATCCCCGCCGCCGCATGATTCCCAGCAGTAATGGAACCGTGTTATGATATGAATAACAAATCATAGGGATGTTGGCGGCAATGAAGCGATCAAAGCGAGTATATGTGGGATTTGTTCTGATCTCGGCGTGTTTGTTCTTGCTCGTCACGATGCTTTTAGTCGGAAATCCAAGCGGAGGAAACGCGGTCGAAGGCGTTCGTCCGCTGCTGAAGCTGGACTACTTGGCGCCATGGAGCGCTTACATGGGAGACCTGCCGCGCAAGGCCGACGGCAGCTACGATGAGACCGCCGTCGTCTGGCGGCCGCTGCAGGAGCTCCAGCAAACCGACGAAGCGAAATCGTACCTCGGCGTATTTTGGATAAAGTATACGCTGCCGCACCGGGAGACGCCGTGGCGAGACCCGTATTTGTATGTACAGCGGCACGTGAACTACGAGGCGTATTTAGGAGATTCCCGCATCGGCGGCTTCGACATCAGGTATGAGCGCTTTACTCATCCGGCATTCAGCTGGCGGATGTATGCAATGCCTGCCGGGCTTAGCGATCGGCCGCTGCTGATCCGTATTCAGCCGAGGCTTCCCGGCTTGTGGATCGGGGAATTTCGCATCGGCGAGAGCACGGCTTTGATCGGCGACATGCTCCGCTACGGCGCAATACCGCTTACGTACGTCCTTATTTTCGGAGCGCTCGGGATCGTTTCGGCCTTCGTGTATTTGCGTTCCGGACGCGACCCGCTGTTTTTTCTTTTTGCCGTTATTACGTTCTCCGCCGCCCTAGCTTATTTGGCCCGGCTGCAGCTGATTCAACTGGTGCCGCATTCGAACGTACTCGTTTATTTCGGCGAGCTGCCCGGCGTTGTGGCGGTTGCCGCGTTCCTCGTCTTTCTCGACCGATTCTCGCCGGGAAGCCCGCTCGGCGTTTGGTACCGGCGGCTTGCTCTAGCGATCCTGCTGTTTGTTGCCGTGTGTATGGCCGTCGCCATTATCTACGATCACCGGACCTCCATGGAGGTTTACCGTACAGGTCTCCTGCCTACGCTGGCTTTGGTCGCCGTTCTCTCCATCCATTACTGCTGGAGAAAGTTCAGGGAAGGAACGGATATCGAAACCGGCTGGGTCATAACGGGCATGCTGTCGGCAGTGTTCTTTACCGTCGTTCATATTGTCGGACTTCACATAGAAAATTTAATCTACTGGGGAGGAATGCTCAGCCCTTACTTTTATTTGTTCGACAACGCGGCCGGATTCGGCGTCGTGCTCTTCGTCATATCTTTGGCAAACGCGCTGCTGGCGCGCCTTTCCCGGATCCGCGAAGAGCATCGTTTGTTTACTCTCGATCTGGAGCGGTTGGTCGGAGAACGTACGGCGGAGCTGGAAGAGGCGAGCATCCTTCTGGAGCAGTCGATCCGCGAGCGTACCGAAGCGATGGCGGAGCTGTCCGTGCTGGAGGAGCGAAACCGTATCGCCAGAGACATCCACGATGTGGTTGGCCATACGCTGACGACGACGCTCGTCCAGATCGAAGCCGCCAAACGGCTCATTCACAAAGGAAAGCCGCAAGGGCTTGAACGGCTGGACCTGTCGATGGAGCTCGTTCGCCGCAGCCTTGCCGATATGCGCGATTCGGTCCATATGATGCAGTCGGGAGGTGCCGAGTTCGACCTCCTGCAATCGATACGGGAGCTGACGGGCCGCACGGAAGCCGCGGCGGGCATTGAAGTAAGCGGTACGGTCGATGAGCTGCCCCCGCTTTCTATGCTGCAAAAAAAGGTGCTGTTTCATGCGCTTCAAGAAGGGCTTACGAACGGAATCCGGCACGGGGAAGCGAAGCGCTTCCGATATAGGCTGCAGCGCGACGGCGGCGACGTTACGCTTCAGCTGTGGAACGACGGAAAGCCTCCTGCCGGCACCGGGTTCGGCTTCGGCTTAACCAACATGAACGACCGTGTACGGCAGCTGGGCGGCGCTTTGGAGGTGCAATCGCCCGACGGGGGAGGCTATCTGCTCAGCGTTCGGTTTCCAGCTGGATAGGAAATGCACTGACGTCGCAAACTAACCTCATCATCATCCATTATCCTATTGCGAAGGAGCTTCGACGACGATGAGCCATCAGAAGAGACGCGAGGAAGCCGCATGGAAGAGCCGCAAGCAGCAGCAGCATCCGCATGGAAAAATCAAATCGCTGCACGAGCTATCGCAGGAATACGACGCGGATCATAATCAGTAAGGCTGGTCCCTAAACAAACAGCGGCAGACCAGGACGCAAAGAAACGTCCACGACTGCCGCTTGTTTTATTGAGCCCCTACCCTTTCACCGAACCTGCGGCGATCCCTTTGACGATCCTGTTGCTCAAGGCTATGAACGCGATCAAAATCGGGATTATACTGATCATCAGCGTCGCGCCAATTGCCCCCCAGTCCGTCGTATATTGGCCGATGAAGTTTTGAATGCCGACCGTCAGCGTCTTGTACTTGTCCGAGGAGATGAACGTATTGACGAAGATGAACTCATTCCAATTGTAGATCATGTTAATAATGACGGAAGTCGATACCACTGAGGACGTCATCGGCAATGTAACGCTAAAGAACAGACGATTGACGCTGCACCCGTCCATAATCGCGGCCTCTTCCACTTCTCTAGGGAGCGAATAATAGAAACCGAGCATAATCATCATCGTAACCGGTAAATTGAAGGCAATATACGACAAAATGACGGACAGCGGATGATTCGTCAGGCCCAGCTTCGTGAACAAACGAAATAGGGGTATCAGCGTGGAATGCACGGGAATCATCAGTCCGACCATAAACATGCCTAGCACTACAGACTGCAGCTTCCAGCGCATCCGTGTCACCGCGAAAGTCACAAAGCTCGAGAGCAGCACGGTAAACGCTACGGCGGCAGCGGTCATCCAAACGCTGTTGAAGAAATAGAGCGAAATATTGCCGGCCGTCCACACCTTGCTGTAATTTTCCCAACGGAACTGCTCCGGAAACGCAAAGGGCGCCAGGTTGAAAATTTCCTGATTGTTTTTCAGTGAAAACAACAGAAGCCACACCAGCGGAAGCACCTGTATGACGGCAACGGCAATCAAGATAATATAAAGCAGGCCGTAGCCTAATTGTCCGTGAAGCTTCCCGCTTTGAGCCGATGACGTATTCATATAGCGGTTCTCCCTTACTTTACGAATATTGAACGCTATCTTTCGCGGCCGTATATTTGCGGATGAACCATGTCATGACAAGACAAATTAACAACAGGAAGAAGCCGATCGCGCTCGCGTAGCCGAAATCATAGCCGCTGAACGCTTTACGGTACATATAAGACGCCATCACTTCGCTGGCTCCGTTCGGTCCCCCGCCGGTCATTACATAGATCAAGTCAAAATATTTCAGCGAGCCCACGATCGCAAGCACAATCGTTACTTTCACCACTTCGGCCGCCAGCGGAATACGGATAGCAAAGGCGATTGTCCATGGACCGGCTCCGTCGATCCTGGCCGCTTCTATTAGTGAGGATGGCACGTTCTTCAAGGCCGCGTAGTAAATCAATATATAAAATCCCGCATACTGCCACAGAATGGGAATGAAGATCGCATACAGCACGATCGACGGATCGGACAGCCATTCCGGCGTCTGCTTGATCCCGGCGGACGAAAGCAAATGATTCAGCACACCGTTTGTGGGGTGGAACATTTTCAACCATAATTGTGCGATCGCGACCGATGACAGCAGCATCGGGATCAAAAAAATGTTGCGGAACAGATTGGCGCCCCGGATCTGTGAGGACAGCACAAGAGCGATAAGCAAATAGACGACGAGGCTCAGCGTGGACAACACGGCCAGCAGGAACGAATGGAGCACGCTGTCCCAAAACTTGACGTCGCGAACCAAGCTGCCGTAATTCTCCAGCCCGATATACTGCATCGGACTGACGCCATCCCATTTCATCAGCCCATAATACCCGGTCAGCACAAGCGGCATATAGATTAGGGCCAAGATGAGAACCAGCGAGGGCAACACGTAAAGTGCAATGATATATGTATTCGACATCGCTTTTTCCATGAATGCTTCTCTCCTCTCCTGCCGGCAAAAGAAAAGGACATACCGCTGCAAGAGGATATGTCCTTTCTCTCTGATCGGAACGATCCGGAATTACTTGCTCTCTTTGGCGAGCGCTTCTTCATGCTTCTTAACGAAATCGTCCGGAGTAACGGCTTTGCCGTACAGCGCTTGAATCATGTTCAGGTGAACGTCAGCGGACGCCGGCTTCAGCTGTACGTCGGCAAACAGCGTGATATTGCTCGCTTTGTTCAGCTCATTGAGCAGATCGATATACATTTGCGGCAGCTGTACCTTCGACGTGTCCACTTTGGTTGCCGGAATCACGCCGGCTTCGGTAATCGCATGCTCGCCCCACTTCTGGACGAAGAAGTTGACGAATTTCTTGGCTTCTTCTTTCACTTTGGAGTTATTGGAGACGAACAAGCCTACTCCAGGGCCTCCGACCCAGCTATCTACGTTGCCTTTGCCGCCGTCGAACGTCGGGAATTTGAAGAAGCCGACCTGATCCTTGAACGATTGCGGAACGTTCTTATTCGTCGTGTAGTTCGGAAGCTCCCACGTTCCCGCCATAAACATCGCCGCTTTGCCGTTCATGAATTCGGCTTTGCCCTCCTCGTTGGACAAACCGTTGAAGCCTTTGTTGAATGCGTTTGCATCGACGAGCCCCTGTACTTCCTGTGCGGCGCGGGTGAGGCTCGGATCGACGAAGGAGCCGGAGCGGTCGATGGCCTTCTTCAGCGTTTCCGGTCCGCCGATCCGGTCCGCCAAGTACATATACCAGAGCGAGCCGGTCCAGCGGTCCTTGTTGCCGAGAGCGATGGCCGCCACGTTGTTTGCGCTAAGCGTTTTCACGACATGTGTAAATTCGTCGTACGTCTTCGGGACCTGCAGATTATAGGTTGCGAATATCGCTTTGTTGTAATACACCGGAACGATGTTCAGCTCGACCGGAAGCGCATACGTTTTGCCGCTGAAGGCGAATGCGTCCGTTGTGCCTTTGACGAATTTATCCTTCAGGTCGCCCTGAAGCAGGTCGTCCACGGGAGCGAACATGCCTCCCTTGACATAGGGCTCCATATAGCCGGCCGCCCACGTAAAGCCTACGTCCGGAAGATCGTTGGATGTAGAAAGCACTTTCATTTTATTCTTATATTGCTCGTTCTCCAGCACTTCTTGCTCGATGGTTACGTTCGGATTCGCTGCTGTAAACTCCTTGATAATATCGTTGACAATTTTATATTGCGTCGCCGAACTGCCTTGCGGCCAGAGGTGCATCATTTTGATCGTCGTTTTCTTGGCAGCCTGATTCCCGCCGCCGCTTGCAGTTTGACCGGCATTCGTGCCGCCGCTTCCGGAGCCGCCGCAGCCTGCCAAGACGGACGCCAAACCTGCCGATAAGACGAGAGATTTTGCCATCCATTTTGCAGCCATTAAACAATTCCCCCTAAATGTTGGTATTGTAATCGCTTTTATTGTAGCGCTTGCAGATTGCTTGCAGAAGGCTACGGCCGTTGGGGAAAACACCACAATTTTTAGATTTCTTGATCGTCCGTATACATTTCCTTGCGATACTGGCTCGGACTTTTCCCTTCGTAATCCTTGAACAGCTTGATGAAATATTTCGACGTCTGATAGCCGACCTTCTCGGCAATATCGGTAATCGGCAATCTCGTTTGGAGCAGCAGCTCCTTGGCGCGCTGCAGCCTGCTGCGTGTCGTAAATTCACTGAAGGTCAGTCCCATCTGCTCCTTGAATAAAGCGCTGAAATAGCTCGGGTTCAGATGCACCTGCGCCGCCACCTCGCTGAGACCGAGCTGCTCCTGCAGATGCTCCTCAATGTAGCGGACGGCTTGCTTGACCGGATCGCTGTACCGCTGATCGTCCGCCATGGCGTGAAGCAGCTTGTGATCGGCGATTTTCTCCAGCGCCTCCATCCGCTCGCGTCCTTCTTCGAGCCGCAAAGCTTGCTCCACTGCCTCAAGCAGCTTGCGCTTGTTGATCGGCTTCAGCAAATAATTGACGACGCCAAGCTGGATTGCCGTCTGAGCGTACTGGAAATCCGGATGGCCGGAAATGACGATCACGACCGGCTTATGCCCCCCGGCTTGCAGCGTCTCGACCATCTGCAGGCCGGTCATTTCCGGCATTCGTATATCGGTAATAAGCACGTGGATAAGCTGCGTTTTCAACATGCGGAGCGCTTCGATTCCGTTATCCGCACACAAGATTCGATATTTGCCCGCCGACCACGCCTCCAGCGTCCGATTGATCCCGTTGCGGGTCAACGGCTCGTCGTCAACGATCAGTATAGCTTTTTGCTGCTGCGGCATACCCATTCTCCTCTTCATCCTTCGGAATCATAAAGCTGACAGTGACGCCCAGTCCCGGTGTACTTTCCATCACTAATCCGGAACATGCAGGTGCGCTTGCGGAGTAATATAATTGCAGCCGGCGATGAACGTTCGACAGCCCCATCCCATTCCCTCTTGCGGACGAAGTTGTTCCCAGCAGGATGGATTCTTTGACGGCTTGCAGCCGGCTCGCTTCCATACCGGGTCCGTCATCGCGCACCGAAACGCACAGCAGACGGTCATCGTCCGGTGCCGCCTCAATGCGGATATCGATGCGTCCTTGCCCGGTCTTTCCTTCCACGCCGTGCAATATCGCATTCTCAACGAGAGGCTGGATCAACAGCCGGGGCATTCGTACGAAACGGAACGGATCCGGACATTCCAGCGACCATTCGAGTCTTTCGCCGCATCGTACGCTCATAATGCGCAAATAGGTCTCGACATGCTCCAGCTCCTCGCCGATCGTCACCCAGGCATCTTTCCCCGGACTTCCGATCACGTAGCGAAACAGCTCGGACATGCCGACGACCAGTTCCGCCAAATCCTCTTGATCCCGCTCCTGTAAAGACCAGTTTAGCGCCTCCAATGTATTGTACAGAAAATGAGGATTGATTTGCGCTTGCAGCGCTTGCAGCTCAGCCCGGCTCCGCAGTAATTCTTCCTCGTAGACGAGCTTGATCAAGCGGTTGATGTCCTCAACCATATGATTGTAGGTCATGTTCAAATCGTTAAGCTCGCTCGTATAAGACACGACCGTGCTTGGAGTCAGCACGCCCTGGCGCGTGTTTCTCATCGCCTTCATCAGACGCAGAATCGGTCTCGTAATCATCGTGGACAGCACGAAGGACAGCACAAGGAACAAAATGAGCCCTAATGCGCCGGAAGCCAAAACCGCGGAGCGCAGCACGGAGATTCCTTCGGTAATGGCATTGACGGGATATAAGATCATCAGCGTCCATCCGGTCCGCTCGGACGTTTCCCGTACAAGGACATAATGCTGGTCCTTCCATGTCACGGTTTGCGATTCGGCACGCTGCAGCTTCTCCAAATCCGGCAGGAACGCGCCGTCCACAACGATCGGCTGCGCCGCCTGATCCACGAGCAGAATCGACTCTTGCTGGCCTCCTCCCGAGAGCGGTGCCTGTAAATTAAAGTAAGCGCTCTTCATTCTGATGAGCAGGTAGCCTCCGCCGGAAAACCAGCGATCGACCAAATTTACCCGTCGAATCGCGAGTACGGAATCGCTTCCATTCGGATCCACGCCGATCCAGACCAGCTTGCCCTTCTCCGCATCCGCCCGTTCGATCCATGGCTGGCTCAGCCGCTCGGACAAGGGCTGCTCATCGAGCGGAAACAGCCGCCGGTAATCGCTCGTATACAGCTCGACACTGCTGACGCTGTCCGAGTAGCCTTGTATGCTGTTCGCGAATTGCAGCAGCGCCTGACGCTCTTCGAACGTTTCCTTCCGGCCTTCGACGATCGTTTGCAGCAGATGCTGTACATTCATATCGTTCACAGCCTGCGTCGTCAAGGTATCGATTTGGCTGATCAACGCCTCCAATCTGCCGTTCGCTTGTATGGCCGTCTGCTTCATTTGCTTCTCCGCTTTATCCGTCAGCAAATTGGACACCGCAATAAAGGTGACGATACCGGCGCATACCAGCACGACCAGCATAACCGTCACGAAGCCGAACAATATTTGATTGCGCAGCGTGTTCCATTGAGCCAATCTGCTCCACATCCGATACCGCTCCCCTATTCCATGTTAGGCCGTTCAGTACATTCATTATAGGTGATATGGACTATTTGTCACTATGGAATTTCAATTGCCCGATTGTGGAAGGCATTGAGGTCAGGCCTGCCGCCCGGCGAATTTCGCGGCTCCTAAAGCAAATAGACCGCTCCCAAACGGAACGGCCTAGCCCGAGCGATGAATTTATGTGCGCTGATATTTTCTCGTGAACCCGATAATCAGCGGGACCATGACGATAGTCGGCAGCAGCCACACGAACAGGCTGACGCTTTCGATATGCAAAAGTCTTGGCGCCCCGAACACCGTAAACGCCGTCACGGTCGCAATACAGCACGATAACATGCCGACGATATGCTCAACCGCCCAGTGGGCCTTATTCTTCGGCACCGTCAGCCAATACACCAGCTGGGAGCCGCCCAAGAACATGCCGACAATCGGAAAATATTGCAGCAGCGCAAACCCGATCGTCCAGCCGTACACCGATACGGCGATGCTCGAGCCGAGCAGCAGCAGAGCGAACAGAAGCTCCGCCGGGCCCCGGTGGGTCTCCTTTCTTCGCTTGAAGCGCAGCACGCGAATGCCGTACCATGCCGTCGCAGCGCTAAGAATGGCGATATTGATCAGGAACCACGAGAACGGTATCGCATCCACATCGGGTCCTGCATCCCACGTAAGACGGTATATCCCCATGAACAGCGCGCTTACCGACACGGCCGCCATCGCCGTAACGTATACCCATCCGACCCGGCTATGAGTGCGTCCGCCCTTCTTTGTCACAATCGGTATCCAAAAAATGCACAATGCCAAAAACCCGCAAAAAATATGAATCCATCGAAACGTATCGAACAACATCGCCATCCGTCGATCCCTCGCTGTATGCCAGACTGGAACATCTTACTACCCCATTCTAGTAGTGTGCGTTCCATCAGTCAACAACGTTGTTCCAATCGCTCGTCGAGTGCAGTCAGCTATACGCCGGAATAAGCCATGAAGCCGCCGTCCACCGGTACCGTAATCCCCGTGACGAAGCCGGACATCGAATCGTCCGCCAGCCATACGAGCGTGCCGAGCAAATCTTCCGGCTGCCCGAAGCGGCGCATCGGGGTGTGGGTCATAATTTTGTGCGAGCGTTCCGTTAACGTACCGTCTTCGTGAGTCAGCAGCCTGCGATTTTGCTCGGTGAGGAAAAAGCCCGGCGCGATCGCGTTGACGCGGATGCCGACATCGGCCATATGGACCGCCAGCCACTGGGTAAAATTGTTGATCGCCGCTTTCGCCGCACTGTAGGCCGGCACCTTCGTCATCGGGCTCGGCGCGCTCATGGACGACAGGTTGATGACCGAGGCTCCAGGCTTATTCATCATCTGCTTGGCGAACACTTGCGTAGGGATAAGCGTCCCGAGAAAATTCAAATCGAAAACGTAGCTGAACCCTTCCTCCGTCAAATCGAAAAACGTCGTCACTTCAGGATCGGGCAAATGCTCCGGACGAAGCGTTTCGTTCGTCGTGCTGCCCTTCGGGTGGTTGCCTCCGGCGCCGTTAATCAGCAGATCGCATGGTCCGAGCTTCTCCGTCACGATCTCCGCCGCCGCTTTCACATTTTCCGTATCGAGCACGTTGCAGGCAACCGCAATCGCCGTTCCGCCCGCCGCACGTATCGCCTCCGCCACCAGCTCGCCCTTCTCTGCCGTACGGTTCAGCACCGCAATCTTCATGCCTTGCCTTCCGAGCTCTTTCGCCATAGCGGAGCACAGCACCCCGCTGCCGCCGGTAATGACGGCTACCTTGCCTTGCAGTCCTGGATGTACGGGAATCATTTCGACTTCTCCTTTCGTTCGCGCCGTTCACGCTGAGCGGCATCCCAAGCGCCCCACAAATACATAATGCCAAGCGCCCGATCGTACAGTCCGTAGCCGGGACGACAATGCTCGCCCCAGATGTGGCGGCCGTGATCCGGTCTGACGTATCCGGTGAATCCGGTTTCGCTGTAAGCCCGGACGATACCGGCAATATCGACCGTACCGTCTTCGGTTCGGTGCGACGTTTCAATGAAATCGCCGTTGTCATACACCTTCACATTACGGATATGCGCAAAAGGAATACGGCCTGCAAATTCATGAACCATGGATACGATATCGTTGTCCGGGTTCGCCCCGAGCGAGCCGCTGCACAGTGTAATCCCGTTGTACGGGCTGTCTACAAGCGACAGCAAGCGGCGCAAATTCGCCTGGCTCGTCATTAAGCGGGGCAGTCCGAACACCGGCCACGGCGGATCGTCCGGATGAATCGCCATCTTAATGTCGCTGCTCTCCGCAACGGGAATAATGTGTTCGAGAAAATAGCGCAGATTCTCCCAAAGCTGCTCCGTCGTAACACCCTTGTACGCTTCGAACAGCGGCGCCAGACGGCGCAGCCGCTCCGGCTCCCAGCCCGGCATCGAGAAATCCGGGTTAGCGGCGATCGCTGCAACGAGCTCTTGCGGATCCATGGAGTCGACCTTCGCCTTCTCGTAAAACATCGCCGTCGATCCGTCCGGAAGCGCTTTGTACAGATCGGTGCGGATCCAGTCGAACACCGGCATGAAGTTATAGCAAATCGTCTTCACGCCGACGGTTGCCAGCTTCTCGATCGTCCGCTGGTAGTTATGGATGTAACGGTCCCGGCTCGGCAGTCCCAGCTTGATGTCTTCGTGCACGTTGACGCTTTCCACGACTTCCAGATGCAGACTATACCGGTCGGCCAGCTCCTTATAAGCCATAATCTTGTCCATCGGCCACTCTTCGCCGGCCGGAACATCGTGCAGCGCCCACACGATCCCTTCTACGCCCGGAATTTGCTTTATCTGCTCCAGACTTACGGTATCGTTCCCTTCGCCGTACCAGCGAAACACCATTCTCACAGTGAACTAGCCCCCTAATCGGTAAAATAATCCGGATATTTCCGCCGCACGACCGTCAAATCCTGAGCCAGCTTGCCCAGATGGGCGCCCAGCCGATCGGCGGCCAGCGCCTCGTCGCCGAGCTCGATCGCTTCCGCCAGCAGCCGGTGCTCCGCCGTAATGCGCTCCAATTGCTGCAGCTCTTGAAGCGCCAAGTACCGGAACCGGTTCAAATGCGCCCGCATATGGCCGACGACCTGCAGCAGCGTTTCGTTGCCGGCCACTTGCAGAATCGCATGGTGGAACGCTTCGTCCACATTCAGAAACTGCGCGATATCCCCTGCAACGGCAGCCGCTTCCTGGCGCTGCAGCAGCTCCTCCAGCTTGGCCTTCACGCTCCGGTGCCGCTCGGCATCCCACAGCCGGGCCGCCAGCCGGAACGCCCCCAGCTCCAGATGCTCGCGCACGAAGCGGGTATCGTGCACTTTACGCTCGGAGATCGGTGCAATACGCGTTCCCCGCTGCGGGAGCACCTCCAGGAGCTGCTCGTTCACAAGCGACCGGATCGCCTCGCGGATCGGCGTACGGCTGACCTGAAGCATTTCGGCCAATTCGTTCTCGTAAATCATCGTCCCGGGCGGCAGCGTTAGCGTTACGATCCGATCGCGGATCGCCTCGTACACTTGATCGCCAAGCGATATGCGCTGCCTCTGCGTCTGCAGCGGCGGAAACGTCGTCATGCTTACTCCCTCCAACTGCGGTGAAAGATTTTCCATACACCCACTTTACTTGAATACTTGTATACAAGTCAAATATGAAAAAGGAACTGCTCACAGATCCCATTTACACAAAATTAAGAACCTTCGGGCCACTGTCCATGAAAAAAACGATATAATGAAAATATAGAAAATTTACTAGAAATTACGGAGCTGAACCATGCCGGAAACCATTATTTTTATTCATGGATTGATGGGCAATCAAAGAGCGTTTAAGCATGATGTCTCGCACCTGAAACCAAAATTTCATTGCATTACTTATGATCTCTTAGGGCATGGGGAACAAAAAGGACAAGACGCCGCGTTTACGTTGGAAGCTTTGACCGAGCAGCTGCTCTGCGTGTATGAACAGCATCATTTGGAAAAAGCGCATTTATGCTCGCTAAGCGTCGGATGCTACATCTCTACTTATTTTGCAGCCCATTATTCGGATAAAGTACAGACCCTTTGCTTTATTGGCGGACATTATAACAACACTTCTCCGTTATTCGAAACGCTTGAGGAGTACTATCGCCTGGTTCATGAGATGGAATATAACGATTGGCTGAAAAGATACTCGTCTGCTATTTTTCCTGGCCACTTTCTAAATCCATTCTCAACACTATCTGAACAAATTTATTACAAATTAGGCTTGGAGATTCACCCGCAAATTATTAAAGAAGCGCTGCGTTTTCGATTGCAGCACGATTTGAAAGCTCAGCTAAAGACTCTTGTACATCCTGTTCTTTGGGTCATGGGCAAACATGATACGCTTTATAAATCGTGCCTCTATGATATGGATGAAGTGATACGCAACTTAACGTATATTGAAATACCAAAAGCAGGCCATGCCGCCAACTTATTTCGACCTGGACTATTTGGGAAAATCTACGAGAATTTTCTGATGAAGCATCAATCCATATTTCTCAAAGGAACGCTCTCGGCATCTACATAAAAGGATACAAATCGACATAAATACATAATGATTTATTACAGATAAATACCACTTTCGACGCATGGATAATAGATTTGCAGATGGTAGCATTAAAATAAAAAGTCTAAATGGAGGATAGGAATGGGAGACTCAAGGGTTGTAAGCAGAAGGAAATTTCTGGCAGGAATTGGCGCAGCAGCGGGAATTGGGATCGCGACGAAACAACTTCTTTTTGACCAGCTGGAAAGTGCTACCGCAGCGGAATCTACAGTCTCGGAAACTGTATACGCAGCATCCAAACCATTGGCTCTTTCATCAACATTTAATATTAATGTTAAAGATTATGGTGCTGTTGGCGATGGCGTTACCGACGATACGCCCGCAATCAAGAGAGCATTTTCCGCTCTAAAAGATGGTGACATTCTATATTTTCCTTATGGCCATTATAAAACAAATGCTTCGGGGTTCCTTGCCTATATTTTGAATAAATCAGTTACCATTTTGGGTAATAAATCGATTCTTGAGGTTGCAGACGAAGGACTAAATATTCAAAATTCTTCCAAACTTCATGTAGATAATTTAGTGGTTACCAGAACCACGCAATCCCCATATTTAGGAACTGCATCGGCTTTTCAGATTCGAAACATAACCGACATTTTTTTTACAAACAATGAAATTTCGAAATTTACCGACGCCATTGCAATTAACGGCACTTCCGTCAATATTAATATAGAAAACAATAAATTACATGATCTAAGCCAAGAGCCTATTGTGGTTCGATCCAATTGCAATTTTGTGAAAATAAGCGGGAACGAGATTTACAGGCATTTGGGAGACGGGATTTTGTTAAAAGGTGTAGAAAATATCTACATATCGGAAAATTATATCCATGATCCTTGTAAGAAAGACGACGCAAGCTACTCAACGTTCACAGGAGGAGCCGCCAATCCTTCCATCCCTATAGTCGGAGGAGGGATAACGTGCAATAATGAGAGCGGGGAGAGCGGTACGGTAAATTTGCAAATCCATAATAATACCATTAACGGTACTGGTTACGGTATTAGTCTGTGCGGAGTTCAGATCTGCCATATTACACATAATCGCGTTAAAGATATCAGGAGCACTTCTGCCATCGAGTTTTATAATAAAACGTCTGTGAATTCAAGCAGTATCCCTAACCTTGAACTGGTGATATCGCAAAACCATATTATCAATTTAATGCGTGATACGCTAACCTCTGCAATTTATGTTATCGCCGGCACAGTTCATGTAGACAAGGCACTAGTTACTGGAAATTACGTTAATACAAATAGTTCGATACATGTAGGGATTAATGTGACCGGCAATGTACAGGTAATCGGAAACACGGTTGAAAATTATTATAGAGGCATAGAATTAGGCGCCGGTGCTATTGCAATTGGAAATATTCTTATTGACGGTAAATCATCTGATGGAGGCAGAGCTCTAACTCTCTATGACAATGCAATTGCAATTGGCAATAAAATCAATTCAAGCCAGTCATCTTGGATTAGAGGCAATAATGCCATTTTCAAAGATAATCAAATAAATTACAACGGAAATTACTGGGCCGTTTTCATTGAACTTGGTAAATCCGGCAATATTATCAAAGATAATGTAATACAATCTTCAAACGGTAAAACCATTAGCGGGGCAAATCCCAATTTCTACGATATGAACAGCGTTACGGATTTCTTTGCTGCTGATGGCGGACAACGCCAACATCAAATCTCATTAAGCATTCCGAAGGGACCGACATCCAGCCGCCCGACCGGCTTGAGCGATGGCAGATATAATGGCGTGCAGTTCCTCGATTTGACAATTAAAAAATTAATTTGGTGGGATGCTTCTTCATATACTTGGCGAGATGCAATGGGAAATAAGGTTTAGCTGGCAGAGAAAAGCTCTTCCGGGACGTGGAGCAGGGCGATGAATAAATAGCAATAGAAGCCGTTCTCCGGTTACGGAAAACGGCTTTTTTTGTATGGTTTCCTTCCTTCAGGGTTACTTCGTCCTGATGATCACGGTACGGGACGTGCCGTCCCACGTTACTTGCCCACCGAACGCTTCCCCCACGAAGCGGGCCGGAGCCATTGTCCTGCCGTTAATCAGCTGGGCCGGCTGCGACAGCTCGACCGTCCGGCCGTTGCGCGTCGCGACGCTTTCACCCAGCTTGAGCGTGACGGTCGTATCGCCCTTCTTGCCGGTTGCGGTCATCGTATCCGCATCCCATTCGACCGTCGCGCCCAGCGCTTCAAAGATCGAACGCAGCGGAGCGAGCGTGCTGCCGTCCACTATGAGGGGCGGCTGCTCGAACCGGTAATCGGTGCCGTCAATATTGACGCTGACGTCCGAGGACAGCCTGATCGGCTTCTCAACGATCCGTTCGTTCGCCTCGTTATAGACCCGAACCCGGAAATCGGCGTCGACCCCGACCTCATCCGCTCCGAGCTCGATATGGAACGGGGCGCTCTCCTGCGTGCGCACGACCGCTCCGTTCAACAAATACTCCACCTTGCCGATCTGAACATCCGGAATTTTCACGTACGGTACGATACGCACCTTTTTCACAAAGGAAGCCGACTGATCCGCTTTCACATATCCGACCGGCTGGGCCGGCTTCGCTCCCGTCTCTACCTTGGTCAAATAAAACGGATCGCTAATAATCTCCTTATAGGAGCTCATCATCGCTTCGTTGTCCCGAAGCAAATAATTGCTCCGGGACGATGGCTGATACTGGCCCTGATCTTGATTGAAATACGTAATGGCTTTCAGGCGGGGATATTTCTTCGGCATCACTTCATACATGCGGTCCAGATTCGCCACCGCCCAATCGGTGAACGACCTGCCGTCGGCGTTGGACGTATGGGTGATCGCCCCCTCGCTGATCATAATCGGCTTGCGGCCGGCATACAGCCTGTACACCTCGTCAAGCTTCTCCACCGGGCTCGAGCCGAGAGTCGGCTTGGCCGGATCGCCGTTATCGTAGGGCCCCGTGTACAAGCTGACACCCACCCAATCGACATATTCGTCTCCCGGGTAATAAGCCGACATCGTGTCCCGTGGCGTATCGTTAGGACTCCACACCATCGCCACGTTAGGCGCTTCCTCCTTCATTACCTTCGCGACCAGCCGGAACTTCTCGATGTATGTCGCCGTGTCCCCGTGCCAGGTTACCCAGCTTCCGTTCATCTCGCCTGCAAACCGCAAGAAGATCGGTATGCCGGCCGCCTTCGCCGCTCTCGCCCATTCGCGCAGCCCGGGTCCGTCCTGCACCGCACCGAGTCCCTCAATCGGCTCGAGCGCAATTTGCAGCGCACCCCCGGCTTCCTTCGCCCGATCGGCATGTCCCTGCGGGAAAGCGCTCATGTGCGCATAGGCCAGATAGATGGCGTGATTTTTCCCGTAGATGTCCTGCGACCTGTTGAAGTAGTTCTCCATACCGGGGTCCTTCTCGGAGTAAATGCCGATATACGTGCCCGATTCCGGCTCGAATTTCGCAAGCCCGCCGCTCGAGGATGCCGACATGTTGCGGATGACCGCCTCGTCTGTCGTCGACACATACAGCTCAAGCGTCGTCCGTATTTCCTCAGCCCGGGCCATATGCACGGCTCCCCAATTCAGCCCCAGGTTCAGCCAATATTGATTCTCTGCTTCATAGTACCGAATCGCCTCTTCATATTTTTTAACCGAGTCGAAGTAAGTCCCCAATCTCATGGCGAACAAGGCTGCACTATTCCAATCGGATACCTCCACGCTCTTCCCCAGCATATATTGCCAGCTGGAAACAGCGCCTGCAGGATTGCCTGCCGCTGCGGCATCCTCCGCTTTCTTAAACTCGCTCCAATAGAACGGATCGTAATCGAATCCGTATGCGACGCCGCCTGCCGGAAGCGTCAAGGCCAGCGACAATGCTGCGACGGCGCCCATCCGCCGCCATCTTCCCCGGCTCTTTCCGTATCTCATCTACGTTCTCCCCCTTGACTTCTTGACTGACTTTTGGACTGTGCTGACCATCCATTCGTGTTCTCCCAAGTAATTCGGCAATGCAGGACAGCACTCCTCCCGTTCAGCGTACTGGCATGAATTCGTTACCGGACTCCATTCAGCTTGCGGAACGTATCGGGACTTACTCCTTCCATCTGTTTAAACAGTACGCAGAAATAGCCGACCGTCTCAAAGCCCGCCTTGCGGGCGACCTCGCCGATCCGGTCCTGCGGGAACGCGAGCAGCTGCTCCTTGCTCTTGCGGATGCGAAGCTTGTTCAAGTATTCCATCGGTCTCGCGTCGACAATTTTCCGGAAAAGCATGCAAAGGTGCTGTCCGCTCACCCCTACCGTATCCGCCAGCTCCTGGAGCGTAACCCGCCGGGCATAATGCCGCTCCATATAGTCAAACACCGGCTGCAGCCGCCGGAAGCTCATCTCCAAAGAAGCGTGCGGGTCGGCCATGCCCTTCATAATATCGAGCAGCAGAGCGTACACGAGCTTGGAGCATTCCAGCCCCGCCAGCGGATTGCCCGAAAGGACCAGCGAGACGGCGCTTTGCATATGGTTCAGCATGACGGCATCGCTGCCGGCGAGACGGTACACGCCGCTTCTGGCCAATCCCGCCGTTCGCGCCATCGACTCCGCCTGCACGCCTTCGAAATTCAGCCAATAGATTTCCCATGGCTCTGTCGTCGCCCTATATTCGTGCGGCTCGTGCGGAGATAAAAAAATACCGAAGCCGGGCTTCACTTCGCTTCGCTCTCCTCTTACCCATAGCTCGCCTTCCCCATCTACACAATACAGCCATTGGTACAACGGATACCCGTTCGGCCGAACGATCTCCTCTTGGCTCGACCAATAGCCTGCCCCGGACATGTAAACGGGGAGCTGCCTTTCGATCTCTGTCAAAGTGAGAAAACCAAACCGTTGATCTCCCATCCGCCTGCCCTCACCATATGAAAATTATGAAATAAATACGAATATCGGCTTCTAGGCGAAACCACGATATCTTATTATAATTCAGTATAAAGCAAACACCATGTATTTCCCAATATGAAAATTACGATACGAGGAGAGAAACATATGGCAAACCGTCATGCCCCGATCAGCGCCAAATTACCGGTATTCATGCACGGCGCGGACTATAACCCCGACCAGTGGCAGCATGATCCGCAGGTGCTCGAGGAAGATATCCGGCTGATGAAGCTGGCCAATTGCAACGTGATGGCTGTAGGCATTTTTGCCTGGGCAGCCTTGGAGCCTGAAGAGGGCAGCTTCCGTTTCGAGTGGCTGGATAACGTGCTGGACCGCTTCGCTGCGAACGGCATTTACGCTTGGCTTGCTACGCCGAGCGGAGCCCGCCCGGCTTGGATGGCCGCCAAATATCCCGAAGTGCTGCGTGTCGGCGCGAACCGGGTTCGCAATTTGTTCGGCGCCCGCCACAATCACTGCTACACCTCCCCGGCATACCGGGAGAAGACGGCTATCATGAACCGCAAGCTGGCGGAGCGTTATGCCCATCACCCGGCGGTCGTCGGCTGGCATATCTCCAACGAGTACGGCGGCGACTGCCATTGCCCGCTTTGCCAGGATGCGTTCCGGACGTGGCTGCAAAAGAAATACGGTACGCTCGAGGCTCTGAACCGGGCTTGGTGGACAGCCTTCTGGTCCCACACGTACACGGACTGGAGCCAGATCGAAT
Source organism: Paenibacillus chartarius (assembly GCF_042432825.1). Taxonomy (NCBI): domain Bacteria; kingdom Bacillati; phylum Bacillota; class Bacilli; order Caryophanales; family Paenibacillaceae; genus Paenibacillus; species Paenibacillus chartarius. The sequence goes on from NZ_JBHLWN010000111.1 coordinate 18,720, forward strand.
CGCCCGCTCCGCACGGGGAGCATGCCGTTCACGCGCACAACCTCGATTGGAAGCGGTTCGTGTCCGATCAAACCGTCGATTTCTACCGGCATGAAGCCGACTGCGTGCGGGATCTGAACCCGGAACTGCCGATTACGACGAATTTCATGTATATGTTTGAAGGGCTGGATTACCGCAAATTCGCTCCATACCTGGACGTCGTCTCCTGGGATTCGTATCCGACCTGGCACAAGAAGGACAACGACATGGACACGGCGGTCTGGACAGCGTTTAATCACGACCTGTACCGCTCGCTGCTCGGCAAGCCGTTCATGCTGATGGAAAGCACGCCGTCCGCGACCAACTGGCAGCCGATCAGCAAGCTGAAGCGGCCGGGCATGCATCTGCTTTCATCGCTGCAAGCCGTCGCTCACGGCTCGGATACGGTCCAATATTTCCAGTGGCGCAAGAGCCGCGGCTCCAGCGAGAAGCTGCACGGCGCCGTCGTCGACCATGCCGGTCACGAGCACACGCGCGTATTCGGCGACGTGACCGAGGTCGGCGATGCGTTAATCCGACTGCAAGAAGTAGCCGGAACGGGAACGGCAGCCAAGGTCGCTTTGCTCTACGACTGGGACAACCGCTGGGCCGTGAAAGATTCGCAGGGACCGCGTAATAAGGGGATCCACTACGAGGAGACGGTGCTGGAGCACTATAAGGCGTTATGGGAGCATAACGTAGCGATCGATGTCATCGGATCGGAAGACGACTTCAGCCGTTATTCGCTTATCGTCGCGCCGATGCTGTACTTGTGCCGCGCGGAAACCGGGGAGCGCCTGGAAAGGTTCGTTGCGGACGGCGGCACGCTTGTCGTTACGTATTGGTCGGGCATCGTCGATGAGAACGACCTGTGCCACCTCGGCGGCTTCCCGGGTCCTCTGCGCAAGACGCTGGGGATTTGGGCGGAGGAAATCGACGGCTTGCACGATACGGATCAGAATGGCCTCGTACCGGCAGCCGGCAACCTGCTCGGCTTGCAGGGCGAGTACGATGCCTACGAGTTGGCGGAGCTGGTTCATACCGAGACAGCGGAAGTATTGGGCGTATACCGGGACGACTTCTATGCGGGTCGCCCGGCTCTGACGGTAAATTCCTTGGGCAAGGGGAAAGCGTATTATATCGCTACGCGATTGAAGCCCCCTTTCCACCGCGACTATTACGGACGCCTGCTCGCCGAGCTGGGCATCGAACGCGCTTTGGAGTCGGCGCTCCCTGCCGGCGTAAGCGCTCAAGCCCGTTCGGACGGCAGCAGCGACTATGTGTTCGTGATGAATTTTAGCGGGTCTTCGCAGCGAATCGAGCTCGACCATCCGGAATATACGGATATGCTAACCGGCGAACAGCTGAACGGCGTCACCGTAGAGCTGCCGGTTCACGGCGTGCGCGTATTGAAGCGCGCCAGCAGCGCTCGCCGATAACGTTATTTCCTGCAAGAACCGAAACAACCCGGCATAGCTGCCGGGTTGTTCTTTTGATCGTTCAAGCTTGTCTATCATCGTTCGTAACCGCAGCCCCGGACGCAATACCCCCGTTGTTCCTCGCAAGGCGATAGTGATCTACGCTAAAGCTGAACAATACCTTCAACATAAACAGCAAGCCGGCGACCAGCATGACGGGTTCGGCAGCATAGAGCACGGGCACCCATCCGATGCCTGCAGCAAGCAGCAGCCCGGAAACGAACACTTGCCGTTCTCCGCTTTGCGCATTCACAACGTAAGCACCGGCAGCCGTATATAACCATACGACGATAGAAGTCCAACTATGTATCCCGAGCAGCAGGGCGACCAGCGGAAGGTGCACGTGGACGGCGATGAACACCAGCCGCTTGTGCGGACGCTCGGCATAATAATTGCTGGTCGAAGCGGTGAAATTGGCCACGCTGCCGGAACAAATGTCGAAGATAAGCAGGAAAGCCAACACCCTTCGCCACACCGCAATACCCTCAAACGTAGCGGGGAACATGAAAAATAAAGCTCCTGCCACGATGGCTCCGAACAGCACGATGAGGAGAATCACAGCCGGCCTTTGCTCTTTACCGAATACGTCATGAAGTAACGTTGGGAGTTGAACATGCTTCATTAGCCCCGCTCCTTTGTTTTTTTATGTAGTCGTTACGCTTCATCACTACATAAATACAACAAAACAACTTCGTTTATTCCATAGTTTTAGCGTCAATATGTTGATACGCTCTAATACTTTAGATAAAATGCTGCTATGGAGGGATTCGCAATGAACGGCTTTGAACGAAGAAAACAAAAAAAGACCGAGCAGATTTTTGCAGCTGCATGCTCGCTGCTTCAGAAATACGGCTATTCCAAAGTAAGCGTCAACGAAATCGCGGCCGCAGCGCATGTGTCGCCGGCAACGGTATTTAATTACTTCGGGACGAAAGAGCAAATGTTCGCGGAGATGCTCGAGGATTGGATGGACAAGCAGCTGGCGAAGTATGAAGAAATTTTGGAATCGTCTCTTGCGTATCCGGAGAAGCTGAAGGCTGTCATGCTGGCCGAAGCCGGCCAATTGAAGTTTTTGTTAGAAGACCTGCGAGACGTACAGCATTTGCTGGGGAACCGCAGCGAGGAGAAGTTGAGGCAATTTTTCATGAAGCTGATTGCGAAGGGGAGAACGGAAGGATATATTCCGATGGAATTTGCCGATGAGCTCGTGCAGCGGTATTTGAACATGTACTTGCGCGAATTCCGACAAGGGGTGGACCCTTCCCAAGCGGAACCGATGCTGCGGTTATTTTTCTACGGGCTGTCCAACACCTGAATATCGCACCGGGCCATCGCCCATTTCCGTTGCGTTCCGCTTCCGCCAGCATACGATAATACAAAATACTGGAAGGCAGGTGGATTCAATGCCAACCAAACCGCTTCTCTTCAAGCCGATCAAATACCGCAACGTCGCATATTCGTTCTCCATCACGTTCCCCCGCTGGTGGGATTCGTATACGGTTGTCGACAAAACGACTTGCAGCGATGAGCCCGAAACCACGATCTCGTTCCGTTTCCGTTACCGCGGCCGTGTCTACGATCCGATCGTCACCTTGATCATAACGCCGTTCAATACCGCAGAATGGCATCATGCATACGCCGATTCTCCACTTGTATACCTTGGGGAACATGAAGGACGCACGTATGCATATATTCTCCCCGAGGAGCTTCCGGACGCTTTCCTTCGCTCCGATAAGCAGGATTATGACTATCAGCGCTACGGACGGCAAATCAAACTGCTGAAAGCGATGGTTGCGCAAGCGCCGCTCGTTATGAAGTCGTTCGCTTTCTTCCCTTCAACGTCCAGTTAGGGATTAGCTTTTGCGAAAAGGTTCGATTTCATGCTTGCCGATCAGCTGATTCAGCTCCTTCAGGAACATGCTGATGTCTTTGAACTGACGGTATACGGAGGCGAACCGGATATATGCGACCTCGTCGACGGGGTACAGCTGCTCCATGACGAGCTCGCCGATTTCCCGGCTGTCCACTTCCGTACGTGCCGTGTTCCGCAGCTGAAGCTCCACTTCAGATACGATCATTTCGAGGCGCTCCATCGAAACGGGGCGCTTCTCGCATGCCCGGATCAAACCGCGCAGCACCTTTTCCCGGTTAAATTCTTCGCGGCTGCCGTCCTTCTTGATCACAATAAGGGGCGTCTCCTCGACCATTTCAAAAGTCGTAAAGCGTTTGGAGCAGCTTTCGCATTCCCGGCGGCGGCGGATCGATTTATTTTCGTTGGCGGAACGGGAGTCGAGCACCTTTGTGCTGGTATGATCGCAGAACGGACATTTCATTGAAGGACAAGCCTCCTTTATATACAGAAGTTGAGGAAGCGGACGACGCATTTTTCCCATATCTTGCTTGTCATGTCTTCCGGGAAACCGAGACATAATAGGTTTACCAACGACAAGGAGGTGAACAGACATGGGTGCAGGACAATCTCGTAGCAGCAACGTACTGGTTGTGCCGCAAGCAGGCCAAGCGTTGGATCAACTGAAATACGAGGTAGCGCAAGAGCTGGGTATCCAAGTGCCGCAAGACGGTTACTATGGTTACATGGCTACTCGCGATACTGGTGCCATCGGTGGTCATATCACTCGTCGCTTGGTGCAAATCGCTGAGCAAACGTTGGCGGGTCAATCCCGTTAATAGCGAATCGCGATTAGCATCGTCTTCATGATCTAGAGAGGGAAGCATAGGCCCGGACGCTTCGGATAGAGCGCCGGCCTATGCTTCTTTTCTATTTCGGAGATGACGACCATTCGTCGGCATAAAGCTTGTGATACTTCTTCCAATAGTATAAGACCCGTTGAACGTAGTGCCGGGTTTCCCCGAACGGAATGTCCTTAATATTCTCCAGGGTTCCGTCCCATGTCCCGGCGTCCTTCCATTTGTCGACATTACCTTGCCCGGCATTGTAGGCTGCAGTCGCATACAGCAAGCTTCCGTCATAATGCTTGAGCAGCCAGCTCACATACCAGGAGCCTAAATTAATGTTGACGCCAACGTCATGCAGCTCGTCCAGCGTATGCTTCGGATGCCCTCCCGCTTCAACGATCCACTGCGCCGTGTCCGGCATGATTTGCATCATCCCGATGGCGCCCTTTTTGGATTGCTGGCCGGTTTTGTAATTGCTTTCCACACGAATGATCGCTGCGATGAGGAACGGATCCAATTCATAATTCGCGGCGCTGTCCCGAATTTCCTGCTGGTAGTAGATCGGGTAAAGCTTCTTCGCAACAAACGTGCTGTTCGCAAACAACATACCGACGAATGCGATAAGGAGCACGGCGAATACCCGTTTCTTGCGGAACACCGCTAGGTAAGGGGCAAGCTTGACCAGAATGCGTCCACCTGCCTTTCCGTATTTGCCAGGGTATCGCTGTTGTCGATTACAATGTCAGCCCGGTTCCGTTTCTCTTCGATCGGAAGCTGCGCCGCCAGCCTTTCCTCCGCTTGTTGAACGGAGAGTCCGTCGCGCTTGACCAGCCTCTCCAACTGCATCGCACGCGGACAATAGACGACCATGATCCGATCCACCATGTATTCCAGCTTGCTTTCATAAAGCAGCGGAATGTCGAGCACCACGAGCCGCTCCGGCGCTTCACGCTCATAGCGCTCCTTCCGCTCCCGCATCAATGCGCGAATCGGCGGATGAAGCAATCCCTCCAAATCGCGGCGGGCTTCGTCATTCCCAAATACAATCGAACCTAGCTGCTTGCGATTGAGCGTTCCGTCGGGGTTCAGAACAGCCTGTCCGAACCTCTGCGCTACGGCGGCAAGCGCCGCCGTCCCGGGAAGCACGACTTCCCGGGCAATTTGATCGGCGTCGATTACGATCGCGCCGCGCCGGGCGAGCATCGCCGCGACCGTGCTTTTGCCGCAGGCGATGCCGCCTGTCAATCCTATATTCATGTGCGATAAACGCCCCTTTGTGCGTCATGCCGTCGATTAGACATTATAAGAATAGCTTCATAATTCCCATTGCGATCAATACGCAGCCGGGCAAATACGCCAGCCGCCGCATCCAGTCGGTCTCGGCGTATTTCAGCCCTACCTTTAAACCGGCGGCGATGAACGTTCCGCTGGCAACAGCAATAACAATGGAGGTGAGCGCCGGCGAAAAACCGATCAGCCCGGCACCAATCCCCGCACCAAACGAGTCCAAGGAAAGCGCAATGCCCAGCAGCATCGCTTCGGACACGGAAATGTTGCCCGATTTATCGACGTCGGCAGCCATCGGTGTACGCAAAATTTGCACGACCAGACCAAACCGTCGAAGCTCCCATGTAAAAATGTGACGTACCGACTCCCAATCCTCAGTGCGCTCCATTTCATTCGTTTGCTCTCGCAGGCTTGGGGACACGCCCGAATCAGGGGTTTCTGCGCTATCGTCCTTCTGTCTCATAATTTGTACCAGCGCCCAAAGGCCGATGCCGATCAGAATTAGCGCACCGATGACCTTGGCTGACTCGGCCGACAAGTAAGTCGTAAACCAGGTGCCGATCAGCATCGAAGCAAAGATGACGACCCCCGACCAGAGCGAAACGACGACGAGTGCAGCGAGCGGAATGCGGATTTTGCGCAGCCCGTACGTGACGCCGACGCCGAAGCCGTCCAGCGAAACGGCGAAAGCAAGCAGCAGCAGCGAAGCATAGGAAAGCATCGTACCCCTCCAATCGCATCTTCTTCATGTAGAATATGCGGTGAAGGGGGATAGGTGCATGCCTACTCGCGACGCTTGCCGGCGCGCCGCTTCTTCAGAGGCTGGCAGTTTGCGCAAGTGTGCGTGCCGCGGCCGCCGACGACGGACTTCTCCACCGTGCGGCCGCACCGGACGCACGGCTCGCCCTCGCGGCCGTAAATTTGCAGCTGATGCTGGAACAAGCCGATCTCGCCCTGGCCGTTCACATAGGACTTAATCGAAGAACCGCCGACTTCGACGGAAGCGCGCAGCGTCTGGATGATCGCTTCGTGCAGCCGCTCAAGCTCCTGCTTCGTCAGCGAGCTGGCCAGCCGTTCCGGGTGAATGCCGGCCAGAAACAAAGACTCGTCCACATATATATTGCCGATTCCAACGACATATTCTTGATTAAGCAGAATCGGCTTAATCTTGCCGGTTTTGCCTCGCAGCGCGCCGCGAAACGCCTCCAAAGTGAACGCTTCGTCGAGCGGCTCGAGGCCTAGCTTATGCAAGGGGGCCTGCTTCAAATCTTCTCCTATCGGAAAAACGTGCATCGTCCCGAACTGCCGGACGTCCTTATAACGGAGCTCCGTCCCGTCCGTGAAGGCGAAGATGACATGCGTATGAGGCTCCAGCTCATCTTCGGCAGCATATAGGCCATAGCGTCCTTCCATCCGGAGATGCGATACCATCACGACGTCATCCATCAGAAAGCGAAGGAATTTTCCTCGCCGCTCAATATCGCGAATGGTCTGGCCTTCAAGGAGAAAGGCGAACTGCTGCGTATCTTTCGGGTGCTGCACGATCCGGGCCAGCCGGACTTCAACTCTCTCAATGGTCTTCCCGACGACTAGCCGCTGCAGCGTACGGCGTACCGTCTCCACCTCCGGAAGCTCCGGCATGCGATGTCCTCCTTCGCCCTAGTTTCCGGTTACTTCGCGTCGTACCAGGTCGGTCCGTAGTCGGCCTCCACCTTCAGCGGAACGTCGAGCTCAATCGCCTGCTCCATCACTTCGGGTACGATTCGTTTCATGATCTCCAGCTCGTCCGGCGGCACCTCGAACACCAATTCGTCGTGCACCTGCAGCAGCATACGGCTCTTCAAGCCTTCGGCTTGAAGTCGCTGCGCCATCTGCACCATCGCCAGCTTAATAATGTCGGCAGCCGTTCCTTGAATCGGCGTATTCATCGCCGTCCGTTCCGCGAACGAACGAAGGTTGAAGTTCGAAGCCGTAATTTCCGGAAGATACCGCCGGCGCTGCAGCAGCGTTGTGACATACCCGTCGTTGCGGGCGGTTTGCACGATATCGTCCATATATTTGCGAACACCTTGGAACACGGCAAAATATTGCTCGATAAACTGCGCCGCTTCCCTGCGCGTAATATCCAAGTTTTGCGACAGCCCGTAATCGGATATGCCGTACACAATCCCGAAGTTGACCGCCTTCGCCTGACGGCGCATGTTGGCGTCGACCTGATCCGCCGTAACGCCGAATACGTCCATCGCCGTCTTCGTATGAATATCCATGTCGTTCAGGAACGCTTCCTTCAGGCGCTCATCTCCCGAGATGTGTGCGAGGACGCGAAGCTCGATTTGCGAATAATCGGCTGTAAGGATGAACCAGCCCGGCTCGGAAGGCACGAACACCTGCCGGATCTTTCGGCCTTCCTCGAGACGGATCGGGATGTTCTGCAGGTTCGGGAACTGGGAGCTGAGTCTTCCCGTCGCGGCAATCGTCTGGCGGTAATACGTATGCACTTTGCCGGTCTTCGGATGAATTTCCTTCAGCAGCCCTTCCACGTACGTGGATTGCAGCTTGGCGAGCGAGCGGTACAGCAAAATATCCTTGACGATCTCATGGTACGGCGCCAGCTTCTCCAGCACTTCGGCATCCGTCGAAGGACCGGTCTTTGTCTTCTTCCAGACCGGCAGTCCGAGCTTCTCGAACAATACTTCGCCGAGCTGTCGCGGCGAGTTGATATTGAACTCCATCCCGGCATGCCGGTAAATGCTCTGCATAATGCCGGCGAGCTTCGAGCCCAGGTCTTGTCCGTATGCGCGCAGCCCGTCACCGTTCACTTTAATCCCGGTAAGCTCCATACCGGCAAGGACGACGGAGAGCGGCTGTTCTAAATCGTAGTAGAGCCGGTGCATGTCGCCCTGCTCCAGATCGCGTTTCATAAGCGAGGCCAGTCTGTGAATGACCCGCGCTTTGCGGCACAGATGCTCGGCGAGCTTCGCCTGCTCGGGAACGCTGAATTTCGCTCCTTTACCGAACACCGACTCGTCGCTTGCAAGCGCCGGCAGCCCGTATTTCGCAGCGAGCCCGTCGAGAGCGAGCGCCGATTCTGTCGGATCCAGCAAATAAGCGGCCAAGTGAACGTCGAAGCTGACGCCGCGCAGCGGCAAGCCGAGCCAGGCGAGCGATACTTCCGCCTTATGCATGTCGAACATCGCCTTCGGCCGATCCGCATCGGCCAGCCAGTCGCGAACCGGCGCCGCAGCCTCGCTAAGCAGCACGCCAATCGGCATGTAATAGCCGCGGCTTTCCCCGGCGCCGTCTTCACCGGTCAAATAGAACGCCGCTCCGAGCACCTCCGCTTGATGCGGGTTCTCGCCAACCGATTCGATATGAATCGATTCAATATCCGGCAGTGCTTCCAGCAGCTCGCCGAGCGACGAGACGTCGACGGTAACGACATGCAGCGCTTCCGTTTCGGCAGCCCCTTCCGCTTCGGCGCCGCCCGCATCACTGCTGCCGAAATCCATTTTCTCCAGCAGCGATTTAAATTCAAGCTTTCGGAAGGCTGCCTGCAGCGTAGGACCCTTGAAGCCGCTATAGGAGAGCTCGTCCCATGCCGGCACATCCGGCACGTCGCGGAAAATCGTAGCGAGCTTCTTGCTGAGCCTTGCGTCCTCGGCATGCTCACGGATTTTCTCGCCCATCTTGCCTTTGATGCCGTCCGCTTGTGCGAGCACCTCTTCAACGCTTCCGTATTCCTGAAGCAGCTTGAGCGCCGTCTTCTCGCCGACCCCGGGAATTCCCGGGATGTTGTCCGACGCGTCGCCCATCAGTCCCTTCAAATCGATGATCTGCATAGGCTTCAGACCGTACACTTCCTGCAGATGGGCAGGGTTAAACCGCTCGACTTCACTGATTCCTTTGCGTGTAAGCGCAACGGTGACGTGCTCGGAAGCGAGCTGGAGCATATCTTTATCTCCCGAAACGACGGTAACGCTCATGCCTTTCTCGTCGGCCATGCGCGTCAGCGTGCCTATAATATCGTCAGCCTCGTAGCCTTCACGTTCGTACTGCGGAATCGAGAACGCCTTCAACAGCTCTTTCAGCAGCGGGAACTGCTCCGACAGCTCGGACGGCGTTTTCTCCCGTCCACCCTTATATTCGGCATAACCTTCGTGCCGGAACGTCGCCTTCCCCGCATCGAATGCGACCAGCATATGCGTCGGCTTCTCTTCCTCGATGAGCCGCAGCAGCATCGTGGTAAAGCCGTAAACGGCATTCGTATGGAGTCCGGCCGAGTTTGTCAGCGGCGGCAGTGCGAAAAAAGCGCGATAAATGATACTGTTTCCGTCAATTACAACTAATTTATTCATCCGGACACCTCGCCCATCCAATACTCTCATCATCATACCATAAATATCAACATAATCTAAACTAAGTACGATTACCGGGAGGGTTGCCGCCATGAGCTCCTGGTTCAGAAAGGGCCGCAAGAAAGCATTGTTCTTCGACATGAACAATACGCTGGTCGACCGCCGCCAATGCTTCCATGCCGGCTTTATCGAGGTGCTTAGTCAATTCACGGCGAGATGGGAAGCAGACAGCATCACCGAGATAGGAACGCCCGAGGATGCTCTGCTTGCTTACAAGGCCGAATGGAGCAAACGCCGCAAGCAGCCGGTCCGTGAACCGCTCAGCTCGGATGAGCTGCGTTTCGTGTGCTTACGCAAAGCGCTGGAACCGTACCCGCTTAAAGTGAGCGAGGCGTTCTCGCGCGCCTTCTTCCAGCAGGTCGAGATGGCCGAGGAAGGCTACGTAACGTTGTTTCCGCATGTGCTCGAAACGCTGGAGAAGCTGTCCGGCACGTATCGCCTCGCGATTATCAGCAACGGCCGCCGGGATCGTCTCGAGTCCAACCTGGCCCGGCTCGGCCTCGACCGCTTTGTGCCGCGCGAGCGATTGTTCAGCTCCGAACGGGACGGTCCGCGCAAGCCTCATCCCGACATCTTTCACAGCGCTATGAGGGCTGTTGGCATTCGCCCGCAGGAAGGCGTCATGATCGGCAATTCGTGGAAGCAGGACATCGTCGGCGCCGTAGACAGCGGCATGGATGCCGTCTGGATTCATCCCGCCGGAGCAAAGAAAATAGCCCAGCGCAAGCTGGGCCGGGGGCAAGTTGTAATCATTCGTGCGTTTCATCAGCTTCAAACCATTCTATGATCGGGGATCCTTTCTAACTCCAATTCCTCGCTGTCTGCGCTGACGGTGCTGCTTATCCGGTGAGCGACGAAGACGCTGCCTCGGTGCGATTTCGCTTGCTTCTTCAGCGCAGCCGAAGCTTGGGAGATTTGTTCCTGTGTAATGGAAGACGATCCGTCGCATTCGATCAAGGACAGCGACAGCGTAACGCCGTCATTCTCGATGCGATTGCCGTGCCTGTCCTCCACGTAGTGAAACTCTTCCCCTTCATAGAACATGCGTACTCCTTGCTCAAATCGGCGGATCATCTCCGCACACAGCTTCGAGCTGCTCTCCGTCGACGTCAGCACAATAAAGTCGTCGCCTCCAACATGACCGACGAAGTCCAGCGGCGTACCGCACACGGCGATCGATTGCTGGATAATATCAGCCGTGTACTGGATGAGCTGATCCCCTTTCTGAAACCCGAAACGGTCGTTAAACCATTTGAAGAAATCCAAATCGATATAGATCACACAGAACATCTTGTTGTCCAGAAGCCGCTTGCTCAGCTCACGGTTGATCTGCAGATTGCCAGGCAGACCCGTGAGCGGCGAGGCGACGCGGGCCGTCTCCGTACGTATGTTCGTGATCGTCTCGAGTATGGAACGAATCGTCGCCGTGCCGCTCATTCGTCCATCCTTCGTAATAATAACAAGATCGTATAAATTATGTATGGAACGTGAAGTCGCTTGCTGAGACACTTGCTCAACCGGTGTCGTCTCGTCCACAACCAAGGGCTGGCGGTCCATCAATTGATCGATCGTTCGATTCCAGAAGAGGGAGAACCCGTATTGGCCTGCGAGCTGCTGGAACAGTCTTTCCCTCATCAGCAATCCGACCGGCCGATCGTCCGAAACGACAACCACGGCTGGAGCCTCAGGGTGCTTTTTGAAATATGACGCGGCTTCCGAGATCAGATCGGTCGGGGCAAAATGCTTAATCGGCGTCGCCAAATCCCCGATTGTCCAGTAGCCGGTCCACGCCTGCGTCTTCCGATGCGCTACAATCGTGTTGACCAGTTCCGGGGAAATGACGGCCTGCTCCCGGGACGGGTGAGCAAGCAAATAACCTTGTGCATACTGAACCCCCATTCTCGTCAGCTTGACAAGCTCCTCTTGCTGCTCGATCCCTTCGGCGATCAAACCGATGTTCAATTTTTGCGTGAACGTGACGAACGTTTCAAGAATACATTCTTTAATTTTGTCCTGGTGAATATTTTCGATGAGGGAACGATCCACTTTAATAAAATCCGGCTGCAGCTCGGCAATCGCTTGAAGCGAGGAATAGCCCGCCCCGGCGTCGTCGATCGCGATCCGGTACCCTTGCTTGCGATAATGCTGCAATATTTTTTTGGCTAATGCGAAGTCTTCAATGGAGCTTCGTTCCGTAATCTCGAATACGACATTGTGAGGCCGCAGGTTGTATGTCTCCACCACCTCCAGCGTCTTACCCGGCACAAAATGTGGATCATAAATAATATGAGAGGAAATGTTAATAAATAGCATTTGCTGCTGGTTATCGAGTCTTACGCTGCTGATTGCCTTCTCCCGCGCCAGCCGGTCCAACACATACTGCTGCCCGTACCGCTCGGCGAAGCCGAACAACTGCAAAGGGGAATGCAACGGGCTGCCGGCAGGTCCCCGTGTGAGCGCTTCGTAGCCGACGATTGACGCGGATTCCAGCGAAACAATCGGCTGATATACGGAGTATATGGACTGTTCTTGTATGATCTTGTGAAGTTCTGCGAGCCACTTGTCCCCTTCGGGTGTACCCGCCTCAGGCAGCTTTTGTCCAATGGCCATACCGCTCATCATCCTTATCCGAGCAAGTTTCGTATAGCCTATTATACCATGTGACTTGTTTCGACATGTTAAGCGAATGTAAATTGATTGTAAATATTAGCCTAGAAGTCCCGAATATTTATGTCCTATTTTCGACAATCCCGCAACTGGTGGCGCAAAAAAATCCGCCTCAAACCAGAGGCGGATTCCCGTAACCTTATACGTTCAAATCTTTTCGCTTGCCTGTCACCATGTAAATGACGCCTTCTCCGATATTCGTTGTATGGTCGCCAACTCGCTCAAGGTGATTCGCAACGAGCATCAGGTGGGTCAGCTGCTTATTCTTTGTGATGTCAGTTCCCATAAGCGCCACGATATCGGACATAATTCCGCTGTACAGCTTGTCGACCCTATCGTCCTTATCGGCAAGCGATGCGGCGCGATGAACATTGCGCTCCGTATAGGACAGCAAACTTTCCCGCAGCATTTCTTTGACGATCTCCGCCATTTGCGGAATATCCTGAAGAGGTTTCACCAGCTCTTGGCCGTTCAGACGAATCGTAATTTTGGCGATGTCGACGGCATGGTCGGCGATGCGCTCCAAATCCGTAGCGATCTTGAGCGCAGTTCCGATAATGCGCAGATCGCTGGCCATCGGCTGCTGCAGGGCAATAAGGCGCAAGCAAAGCTCGTCGATATGACGCATCGCTTCGTCGATTGCGTCGTCACTATCGATCACTTCTTTCGCCAAGTTCAAATCCAACCGAGACAACGAATCGACTGCATTATGTATGAGCTGTTCGACGCTCTGCCCCATATCCAGCAGCTGTTTCTGCAGAGCGTCTAATGAATGGTGAAACCCTGATCTTGTATCCATGCCAGTCGTCTCCTCCTAATCCCTTTAACCAAACCGTCCCGTGATGTAATCCTCTGTACGTTGATCGTTTGGATTTGTGAAAATTTTATCTGTTTTATCCGTTTCTACCAGATTCCCATTCAGGAAGAAGGAAGTTACGTCAGAGATACGAGCCGCCTGCTGCATATTGTGGGTAACAATAATGATTGTGTATTTTTCTTTTAAAGTCTGCGTCAGCTCTTCTACCTTCAGAGTTGAAATCGGATCAAGCGCAGAAGTGGGCTCATCCATCAGCAGAACGTCCGGCTCGACCGCAAGCAGCCGGGCTATACATAACCTTTGCTGCTGTCCGCCTGACAATCCGAGAGCTGATTTATTCAAACGATCCTTCACTTCATCCCACAGAGCGGCTTGCTTCAGGCTTCTTTCTACAAGCTCGTCCAAGTTTGCTTTCTTCTTGATCCCGTGAATACGAGGGCCATACGCAATGTTGTCATAAATGCTCATCGGGAACGGATTCGGGCGCTGGAACACCATTCCGACCCTCTTGCGAAGAGAAACAATATCGGTCTCTGAACTATAAATATCCTGACCGTCAATCATAATGCTTCCCGTAATTCGAACGTTATCGATCAAATCGTTCATTCGATTTAAAGTACGCAGAAATGTCGATTTACCGCAGCCCGAAGGACCAATCAGCGCCGCAATCATGTTGCTTTCGATCGTCATCTCGATGTCGTGAAGCGCGTGATTGTCGCCATAATACAGATTTAACTTATTTACTTTAATTTTATGCTTCGCGGACATCGATTATTTCCCCCCGGATAATCTTTTTTGAATCATTCGGCTTGGTATCGCAATCAGAAGGTTGAACACCAGTACGACGATCAGCAGCAAAGCTGCACTGCCCTGTGCAATTTGCTTGGCATCCGGTACAAGAGCTTCGGATTGCACGTACCATAGATGTACGGACAGAGTTTCGCCGATTTTCATCGGGTTGAAATCCGGGAAAAAGCGGGATACGGACAAACCTGCCGTATAGATCAGGATTGCGGATTCGCCGAGCGCTCTCCCGGCAACCAGCGTAATCCCGGTAATCAGCGTCGGAAGAGATGCAGGCACCAGCACTTTGCGAATAGCCTGCCACTTCGTGGAGCCGAGTGCCAAGCTGGCTTCCCAGTAAGAGTCAGGCACAGCCCGAATCCCTTCTTCCGTAACCCTCACAAGTACAGGGAGATTAAGAAGAGCCAGCGTGCAGGCACCACCGAGAATGGAGAATTTCCATCCGAAGTAACTGGCGAAGAGCAAGTAGCCGAACAAACCGAAAACGATGGAAGGTACCGAGGACAATGCCTCAACCGAAATCCGAATCAAGTTCGTAAATCCGGTTTTCTTAGCGTAAACGGCCAAATAAATCCCGGCACCCATACCGATAGGCAAAGACAAAACCAAGGAAAGGAACAATATGTAAAACGAGTTGAAGAGCTGAGGTCCCACGCCGCCGCCGGCGCTGATTTCTTCCGGTTTCCCCGTGACGAAATCCCAAGTTACATACCTCAAGCCATCGCCTAAGATGCGGAATAAAAACCAAGCTAGAAGCAGGATAATGAGAATGCCCGAAAACCAAAGCAGCGCAGTGGCAATTCGATCAGCAACTTTGCTATTCATTTGAGCTCCGACCTCCTAGCCACAATTCGGATAACAAGGATCAACAAAAGGGAAATGATCAAGAGCATAAGCGCCATCAAATACAGCGCGTTATTCCAAGTTGACCCATAAGTCGTATTGCCCATATCTTTAACGATGGCTGTCGTCAATACCGTAGCCGATGAAATCAAAGTCTTCGGCATTTGCGGAGAGTTCCCGATCACCATGAATACCGCCATCGTCTCCCCCATCGCTCTTCCCATACCCAAAATGACTGCCGTCAGAATTCCGGGACGTGCTGCAGGAATCAGCACCTTCCATATTGTCTGCCAACGGGTCGCACCCAATGCAAGCGAAGCCTCCTCCAGCCTGCCGGGCAGCGAACGGATCGCGTCCTCCGAAATCGATAAAATCGTCGGCAAAATCATGATGGCCAAAATAATCGCCGCGGGAAGAATCCCGTACCCGGTCCCCCCTACCACTTTACCGATGAACGGAACCACTACGGTTAAACCGACTAAGCCGTAAACAACGGAAGGAATTCCGACGAACAGATCCGTCGCCGGACGTAAAATTTCTCTCATCCACTTTGGAGCGATTTTGGCCATAAAGATCGCTCCCGCCAGTGCTAAAGGCAGCGAGAACACAACGGACAGCAAAGTTAAAAGAATGGTGCTGTACAGAAAAGGGAATGCGCCGAATCTATCGCTGGACGGAGTCCAGTCGGTGGAGAAGAAAAACTCCAATGGCGATACATCGGTAAACGTCTGAAGACCTTGTATGCCCACGAAAATGATAATCGAGAAAATTACTGCAGACACAAGAACAGCACTAGTTACGAAAACATACCGCATCGTCTGGTCCGTACGATTCTGCAACCGGGTCCAAAGCGATGGTTTCAAGGACGTAATCTGCTGCTTATTCGCTTTCTCATCGAATTTATCCGCATAGGTTTCCAACAGGTGATCCTCCCTAATTACTCGGCCGTCGCAATAAGGCTGAAGACCGAAAGCTATTCTTTATCATACGTTTATTTTGTAAAGACAATGTGAATGTTTTGTAAACTCAGTGTAAAAAGTTGTCGATAACCTATGTCGAAGATTCGATTCGAGCCCTTTCCTATGCATACAAAAGAGGATGGCGTTATACACCATCCCCCTAAGTTGACTTTTCTTACTTCTTCAGCAGGTTGGCAGGCAGGAAGCCCAGCTTCTCTACTTGATTGTTTTGGAAATCGTCAGCCATGATGAAATCGATGAACGCTTTCGTTGCGCCTTTAGGCTCGCCCTTCGTATACATACGCTCTTGGCCGTAAAGCTTGTAAGTGCCGTTCTTAATGGTTTCTTTGCCGAAAGCTACACCCTCAAACTTCAGTGCTTTCAGCGTGTTGTCGATGTAAGGAGTATCGATATAACCGATGGCGCCGGAAGTTTGAGCAACAGCCGTCTTCATTGCACCGGAAGACTCTTGAGTTACGCCTTCTTTGGAGAACTCCGTCTTTTCCATAACCAGCTGTTGAACCAGCTTACGGGAACCGGAGGAATCCGGACGGTGAATCAGCGTAATCGGCAGATCTTTACCGCCAACTTCTTTCCAGTTCTTAATTTTACCGGAATAGATATCAGCTGCTTGCTGTTTAGTCAGGCTTTCAACATTAACGTCGTTGTTAACAACGAGCGCGAAAGCAGCGATCGCTACGATGTGCTCTTTCAGACCCTTGTCGGCATACTCTGCTGCAGCTGCAACGTCAGAGTTACCGATGTCGGAAGTACCTTCTGCAACGTTCTTCACGCCGGTACCGGAGCCGCCGCCCGATACGTTGATGGTTGCTTTAGGATGCTTCGCCATAAATTGCTCGCCTGCCGCTTTAACCAAAGGAAGAAGTGCAGTCGAGCCGGAAGCTGTAACTGTACCTGTGATCTCTTCGGACTTCGGAGCTTCCTTCGGTGCGTTTGTTGCAGGTGCTGTTGCTGCCGGCGTTTGTGTTTGTGTACCGCCAGCATTGCTCGTGTTATTGTCTGTTTTGCCGCATGCGGCCAGGACCCCCACAGTCATTACTGCTGCTACTGTCAAGCTAAGTACTTTCTTCGACATTGCTTTCATTTCAGCATGTCCTCCTTATATGTTTTTCACTCCTAAAGAATCTTAACAATAGTTTGTTAACTGAGTGCAATCAATCTGTAAAGTGAATGTAAAAATTCCGCAAAGTTTACAGCGATGCATTCGACAAAAATTAACATCAGTTTGACCCATCCCGGAATTTCTTCCTATATAATTAAGACTACAATGCTAAATATTTCTTAAAGAGGTGACCTTATGTCCTACCTTGCCAAATTCAAAATGCAGCCGTCGATGCGACTTCATCTTCTTCTCAGTTTCGGGATTGTCGCTGTTATTTTTATTGCCGTTGCTTTGATTAATTACTCGCAAATTCACCATGTTCATAGCCAGATTCAAACGCAAAACGACAAAACTCAGCTGCAGCTCAAGGCGCTTGAACTTCGCGAAATGGTTCAGGAAATGAACATTATCGCATCCGGACTCGAGATTTCAAAGAAGCCCGAGTATATCGAAAAATATGCGAAAGCCAAAGTGAAATACAATGAGATGATCAAGATTGTCGGCGACACTGCGGTAACGGACGAGATGAAAGTATGGCGCAGCCAGTTGATTAGCGCTTCGAATGATTATATCGCCAATTTCGATACAGCCGCGCGTCTGATTCAAGACGGAAACATGAAGCAAGTCGATCTGGACAACAACATGGTTTACTTGTACGGCGAATCTCTTGACTTGATGCAAAGAATTTTCGGAATCGTCGATAAATTTTATAATTATTATTCCAATGAAGCCGAGTTGGCCGCAGAACAAACGGACACTCTGCTTTCCAATGTGTCCCAAATGATGCTCGTTGCAGGAATAATTGTTGTTATTGTGACCGTTATTGTCGCTTTCATCCTAAATCGATCGTTCATGGGCCCTCTGCACCAGCTTCAGCATGCCGTCAGTCGAATTGCGGCAGGCGATTTGCGCCATAAGATCCGTTCCGCCCGTCGCGACGAGCTAGGTCAGCTTAGCAATCATTTTGACGCGATGATCGATCAAGTCCGCAGCATGATTAACGGAACGCAGCAAATTGCATTGTCCGTTGCCGAGCACTCCGATTCATTTCGCCGGTTTTCCGGTATGACTGCAGCAGCGAATGCGGAGATCGTTCGTACGATTGACGACATTTCTCGCGGCGCGAGCACCCAGGCGGAATATGCGGAGCGCAGTGCTTCCGTCATTTCGGGCCTTGAGGAGGAAATTATCGATATTTCCGCTTCAACCGACCTTATGCTCAATATGAGTCATGAAGCTTCCTCGCATACCGAGCATGGTACGAAATCCGTTCGAGAATTGCAGAACTCGGCCTCTCAAGCTCAGCTTGTTCTCGACCGGGTCATGAGCGAAATGAATCATCTGAAAGCCAGTTCGCAGCAGATCGGAACGATCAGCAAAACCATTACCGAAATATCTACCCAAACGCATGTACTTGCTTTGAATGCCGCCATTGAAGCCGCCAGAGCCGGCGTACACGGCAGAGGCTTCTCCGTCATCGCTGAAGAGGTCCGTAAGCTCGCTGAAGAGACAAGCCGGTCATCCAAATCTATTGCAGCCATCATCTCCTCTCTTCAGAACCAAATGATTGAGCTGCAGTCTGCCGTACAACATGCCAGCCAAGCATCTTCGGAGCAAACCCACAAGGTCAACGATACGATTGCCGCATTCGATACGATTTTCGCATCCATGGGGCAATTGGCGGAACAAATCCATCACATTCACTTGAAGATCGATTCGGTGAAGTCGAAGAATGAAGATTTGGTTGCAGTGGTACAGCAGGTTGCAGCCGTTGCCGAAGAAACCGCAGCGAGTGTGCAAGAAGTCGGGTCCACTTCGATTGAGCAGGATAACGCCATTCGAAAAATCGCCAAAGAATCCGAGGAGATCCATATGCTGTCACAGCAGTTATTTAACGAAATTAGCAAGTTTCGGATTGAGAAGGAAGACACGGTAGAGTCGGATGTTCGTCAAAATCAACCCCCTGCGGCACAGGATCACTCTAAACTGACGGCATCGGATGCGGTACCGGAAGCGGAAACGGAAACGGCTGCGACAGAAGAAGTGAATATTGTAGAAGAAGTATGTGTTACGGAAGAAGCGAGTGAAGCGGATATAGTGGATACAGCGAATCCAATCGATTTGGCGGCATCGACGGACCATGATTCGGACAATGAAGCGGCGGAGCTGGAGACGAAAGATAAGTCGGAAGCTGACGCCCGGGAAAACGAAGTGAAACAAGAGAAAGAACAGGCCGAACAAAAGGGAAAAGAACCCGTACTTGTATAAAAATAGTGTTCTTAGCTTCCTGGAGTCTATTAACGGAATAGCTCTTCCAACATTTGTGGGATGCAGCTCCTTCCAAACAAGGCTACAATAGGTTCGGGAGGAGATCACTATGAAAATGAATAAGCGCATCGTTACTATGTTTGCATCCGTCGCCGTCTTTTTATCGTTGACTACTACCGCTCTTGGCGCAACTGGAACCGTGGAACGCTCCGTCAATTTCCGGTCCGCACCGTCCACATCCAGTTCGGTATACGGGCTCCTGAAAACCGGTACTACGTTTACGCTCGTTGAGAAAGTAAACAGTTATTGGTACAAAATCAGCGTAAACGGCAAAACCGGTTACGTATCGCCAAGCTATGTGAAGCTGAATTCAACAAGTTCCGCTCCAGCGCCTGCACCTGCAAGCACTTCGAGCACAAAGGCCGACCAGGTCATTAGCAATGCCCGCAGCTTGTTGGGCAAAGTGACTTACGAATACGGCACGAATAACGCACCGAGGGTTATGGACTGTTCCGCCTTCACCAAGTACGTATTCGGACAAGAAGGCATCTCTCTGCGCTGGGGAACCCGCTATCAGAAAGACGCCGGCAGCTACGTATCCCGCTCTAATCTCCAGAAGGGCGACCTCGTCTTTTTCCGTGTCGGCAGCTCGTCCGGAATCGGACATGTAGGCATTTACATCGGCAACGGCCAAATGATACATAACAGCCCGTCCAATCAGGGCGGCGTCGGCATCACGTCGATCACTTCCGGTTATTGGGCCGATCGATACGTGACTGCACGCCGGGTTCTGTAAGACATAGGATTCGATACCGCATCCGCCGGAAGGCGCATGCGGTTTTTTTTGCTATAGCTATAATGGATGTATGGCAACCACATTTCGGAAAGGGGATATCTCGCAATGGCACTTATTCAATGCGATTTTTTTTCGGAAACGCTCGGTTTGTCTACGTCGATGACGGTCATTTTACCGCAATCAACCCGCTCCCAGATCGGCATGGAGGGCAAAGCCGCGGGCGGCAAGCATCCGACGCTTTATTTGCTGCACGGCTTATCGGACGATCACACGATCTGGCTGCGCCGAACGTCGATAGAACGTTATGTTGCCCACCTGGGACTAGCCGTTGTCATGCCGGCCGTTCATCGCAGCTACTACACGAACATGGCGGAAGGCCTTAACTACTGGACATTTGTCAGCGAAGAGCTGCCGGCGCTGGCCCGTTCCTTCTTTCCGCTATCTTCGGCGCGAGAGGACAATTTTGCCGCAGGGCTGTCCATGGGCGGTTACGGGGCTTTCAAGCTCGCGCTGCGGCGTCCCGAGCAATTCTCGGCTGCCGCCAGCTTGTCCGGAGCGTTGGATGCCTATCGATCGAACGGCTTGAATGCGGAGGAAGTGCGGCGCATCTTCGGCGAACCAGGCAGCACCGCTTCCGACAACGATCTGTTTGTGCTTGCCGAACAAGGCGCAGCGCAGCCTGCTCTGGAACTCCCTAAGCTTTATCAATGCTGCGGGACGGAAGATTTCTTATATCACGATAACATCCGTTTCCGTGATCACGCTGCACGTCTGGGGCTGGACTTGACGTACGAGGAGGGCCCCGGTACGCACGAATGGGGATATTGGGATGAGCAAATTCGCCGCGTGCTGGATTGGCTGCCGTTACGGAAATAGCTGCGCCGGCTGTCTTTCACGTAGGACCCCGAACAAAAATGGAAAAACGGCGATATCCGCTAAGGAATCGCCGTTCTTTGCCGCTGGTTTATCTGCCGATATAAACTTGCGTCCGCGGATCCGTGTTGTCCCGTTTGATATGCTCCACATTTTCTTCATTCAGAGCGAATCCAACCATCTTCCACGTCGTGCGGCCGAGAGTCAGATCACCCGGAAATTTTTCCCCGCGGTGTAAAATCTCTTCCCTGCCCGCCTCGTTCACGTAAACGCCATCGACTTCAACCTCGTCACCGGTCATAGCTTCAATATGATTATCGGGAGTATTATCGATCATTGCAGCAGCCTCCTTAAATCGACGGGCGATTCGGTTCTTTGAATTTCGCTTCGTTCTGCGTCAGCTTATTGCTCTTGACGCTTTGCGCCGACGACGTCTCATCGAGCATAGCTTGCTGCTTCTGCTTCAACGTTTTCTTGCTCATCGTAGATGCCCTCCCTAATGACAAGAGATTTGTATGCTCCCGTAGTATGTGTCAATGCAGCGATTCGCATCCTTAATTCCGAAACAAAGAACAGGCCCCTGTCATGGGACCTGCTCTCTGTCAAGCCGCCAACCGCCGTACTACATCGCTTGCGGATATTGCGCCAGCACATCTTTGGCTTGTTCCATATGGGCTTGATGAACTTTCAGCTTTACCAATGCTCCGTTAGCGGGCATACTATCGGCCTGGGCGATGCCCGAAGCCATCATAGGATCCGTTTCGGTCACCAGTTTACATTTGATTTGTTTCGATTTCAGATGTTCATATTTCGCCACGAGATCTTCGGTACGCGGTCCGGCAGCCGTTTCGAGCACTTTCCATTGCGACTTTCGCACTGAGAGCCATGCGCCAAGAGCGACCAAGCCAACCAGCAACAAAATACCAGTAACCATGTCCATGTACAGCACCACCTTAGGCAAATTTTGGGTTTGCATTCGGATGTTAGTGTCGTCCATTTGACGGCGTGGAGATGCGGCTGTGCTATACATATACGTATGAATATCCAGGTTTTTGGGGGGTAGACGTCGACGAATGGCGTGCCGACGAATGAATCGATGACTCGTTTGCGCAAGATCATTTCGTAGTGACCGGTGTGATGCCCGTAATCTCAAGCTCCGGCTCACGAAATCTCCCTTCTCCGTCTACATGTTTTGCCGGTTCAGCATAAATACGATAACCCCGATGTCCTCGGCCAGCCGCCAGTCAAAAAATATATCGTTCACCGGCCTGCGGAAAATGTCGCTGAACGTACCGTTGTGGTGGAAGCTCGATTTTTCCAGCTCTTCCTTCGTCATTAACAGCTCGTGGTCAAAGCCTTTGCGATGGAGCGCCTTCTCGATCGGGACAAGCAGCCCGCGGCGGACGACCAGGACGACGTCTGCATGAAGCTCTCGCGTCTCGATGCGGTCGGGGACTTTCTCGACCAGGGCGCTCAACCGGCTTACTTCGCTCTTGAGCTCTGCCGCATAGAATGGATGTGTGACTTCCCCTTCTCCCCTGTCGGGCCGCTTATTTTGCAGCTCCAGCAGCAGCATCCCGGTATTATTCGTATAACTCCAATCGTCAAACCAGCGGTCGACCGGAGAGTCCATGACCATTTGTATGACACCGCGAAGCTCCGGCATCAGTGCAGAGATAATTTGCCTGCGGGCAGCGCGGACTACGTCCAGATGGCCGTCCTTGAGCAGCACTTCTTCCATCGAAGTGAGAAAGCCATGAATATATATGCATACGTAAGCACCGTCGGCATAAACCGTACAGTTCTCGATTCGGCAACCGAATAACCGCTCCAGCAATTCGTTCGTGTACTCCGCAATACGGTCCGATGCTTCTCGATTGTTCATGGGTATACCTCACGTTCACATAGCATTCTTGGTTAAGATGTCCATGAAGTCTTTCTCATTATTCATGTCATTGGCGTGAACCGGCTGTAACCCGCCTTCCATGCCAAAAAAACTCGACGCTCCCGCTCGGAACGTCGAGTTTCCTTGTTTGTTTCAGTCATTCTTTAGCAAGTTGTACAGCACCTGCGCACCTTCGGCGCGAGTTGAACCGGGAACCGCTTTGCAGGCTGGCCAGAATCAGAACCGCAAAACGCGCCCGCAGGAGCGTCCCCCTCCCCATAGCCTCACTACTTCGTCATCGATTCGACATCGATGAACGGCACGGTACCGCCGGTTACGTTCGGAAGCTTACCGTCCCATTTGGCAATCGCCTCTTCTTGAATCTCAATCTGCTTCAGCATAATCAAATCCGGCGTTACTTCCTGCTTCTTCAGCTTCAGCGCCTCCGCTTCCGCCTGCGCCTGCGCGACCTTCTGCTGCGCTTCAATCTGCACCCGCTTCAAATCGTTCTCCGCCTTCAGCGCCTGCTGCTGCGCCACCTGCTTCGCCTCAATGGACGCGTTGAACGCATCGCTGAATTTAAAGTTGACGATGTTAATGTCGTTCACGACGAGATTGTATCTTGCCAGCCGCTTCGTCAGCAGATCATGCACCTCGTTCGACACCACATCGCGCTTCGCAATCAAATCTTCCGCCGCGTATTTGGCCGTAACTTCCTTCACAATTTCCTGAATGGCCGGAGAGATAATAACCGTATCATAGTTGGCGCCGATATTGTTCATCAGGTTAAACACCGCAGCTTTGTCGACGGAATAGTTGACGACCACGTGCGTCGACACTGGCTGTAAATCTTTGGAGGACGCGGAAGTATCCGTTTCGGCTTTCGTTACCTGAGTATTCACTTGAATGATCGACTGCACGAACGGAATTTTAAAATGCACACCGGGATTCAACACATTGTCGCTTAGCTTGCCGAACGTCTTGTACAAGCCGACATGACCGAATTCTACGGTTGAAAATCCGCTGAAGCCGATAATGAGTGCCGCCACAACCGCAATACCGCCTACGATCGCCCGCTTGAGCCCTTTAGCCTGTGCCGCCGTTGGGGCTTCCTGCTTCTTCTTTCCCATTTCCGGAAACATGCCGATCCCTCCATCATTTCTGTATGTTTAACCGTACACCAAGTAGTACGGCTCTCCTTCGTCCGAAGTTCCACGGAAATTCTTAAGAATTTCGTAATAAATAGGGTAGGGAAAAAGTTCGTTCTCTCGCTTATGATGGAATTCGGGCGGCCTCCGCCGTCCCATCCGCACATTACTTGAGGAGAAAGCGCATGAATAAGCACCCTTATACGATCTTGGTCGTTGACGACGACCCGGACATCCAGGACGCGATTGAGATTTATCTCAACAACGAGCAATTGAACGTGGTCAAGGCCGGCAACGGCGTTGAAGCGCTGCAGAAGCTAGAACAGCAGGACGTCCATCTGATCATCCTGGACATCATGATGCCGCAGCTCGACGGACTCAAAACAACGTTCAAAATCCGGGAGTCCCGCAACATTCCGATTCTGATACTGTCGGCGAAGACGGAGGATACGGACAAAATCATAGGTCTCAACGTCGGAGCCGACGATTATGTCGGCAAGCCGTTCAATCCGCTGGAGCTCGTCGCCAGAGTGAAGTCGCTGCTTCGCCGTTATACGCATCTCGGTCCATACGGCGGAGGGGGCACGGCGAACGATTCAATGCTTCAGGTGCGCGGTTTGACGCTGGACAAAGCCACCAAAGCCGTAACCGTAGACGGAGAAGCAGTACGCTTGACGGCGACGGAATTCAAAATTCTCGAGCTGCTGATGGAGAACAAAGGCCGTGTATTTTCCATCGAGGAAATTTACGAGAAGGTGTGGAAGGAGCCGTCCTACAATGCCGACAACACGGTGGCCGTCCACGTAAGGCGTATCCGCGAGAAGATTGAAATCAATCCGAAGGATCCGAAATATGTTAAGGTGGTGTGGGGCGTTGGCTACAAATTGGAAAAATAAACAGGTTACTCTGGCAGCCTGGCTGCTGGCCTTCTGCTTAACGTCCGTCGCGCTTCTTTCCGCCGCCGATATAACGGCGAATAGAGCACATTTAAACAAAAACTATTATTTTCAAAGCTCGGCTTTCTATGACCAGTTGTATCTTAACTTCAATCTTATTAAGTATGTACATGTAGACAACAGAGACTATATGGTGTTATCCGATGCCAATAAAATCGGCGAAGAACGGCTCGCGGCATGGAGAAAAGAATACCCGAATCTGCCCCTGGCGGAGCTGGAGCAACGGCTGGAGCTCCGTAAGAAAGAGTACTTGATTTACAAAGACAAGGAAGTAAGTGACGTAAAGAAGAGCTTGTCCATGCGCAAATCGTACTTCTCTTACTATATTGTTGATAAATCACGAAATGCCACTTACTCGAACGTCGGGTCCTATGAGCCTGAGGCCGCAACGATTGCATCCATGCTGTACAGCATCCGTTTGCCGCAAACTAAGCTTAGCGACCCGAGGTTGTTTATTATCAACGATTATTTCAAGGATAACCAGCTGGAAGGCATTTTCATGATCCCGAGCAGCTACTCCGGCACGGACAGTGTGATCCACAATGATTACCGGTATTACCAATCGATCGGTGAAAGAGTGGAGAAGGAGATCTATTTGGCGCTCCTGTCCGCGGTTCTAGCGACTCTTCTGTACTTTGTCCTGATCCGAAGCTCCGGCTGGGACCGTCACTACATTCGGAGAAGTCTCACGTTTGTCCGCCTTGTTCCCGTCGATGTACGGTATGCGCTGGCTGCCGTATTGACCGCCGTCACGGTGTCCGTGGCTAACGAAACGACGCTGTTCCGGCTCCCGATTGGCGCGGACACCGTACTGCTGCTTTTCGGACACACGCTGATGATGTCTCTCCTCGCTCTGCTCGCCATCGATGCGTGGGCGCTCAAGAAAGATCGCGGACTGCGAAGCGAGGCTTGGCGGAACAGCTTATGGCGGCGGATCGGCGAGCGCGCAAACGATTCGGCGATCAATCGGAAGATTGAGTTGAAGATGGTTACGGCCGCCGCCCTCACCGTCTTGCTTGGCATATTCCTTTGTGTTTTCTTCGCTACTATGCAGACCGGGCTTGGTAAGAAAACCATATTGTTCTTTGGCTTATACATCCTCTTGTACGCACTCGTCGCCGTACCTTACGGTATAGGCCGAATAAAAACGCTCAAGCAGCTGCTGGCCGGAACGGAGCAGATCGCCGCAGGGCAAATGAACGCCTCCCTCGTCTTGCCTGGGGGCGGATATACGGCACAGCTCGCCGGCTATATCAACAACATGAGACTGGGGTACAAGCTGGCGCTGGAAGAACAGATGCGGAGCGAGCGGCTCAAGGCGGAGCTCATTACGAACGTCTCGCATGACCTGAAGACACCGCTGACTTCGATATTGAATTATGTCGATCTGCTGAAGAAGCCGACCTTATCCGCTGAAGAAACGGCATCCTATATCGAAATTCTGGACCGTAAAGCGCAGCGGCTCCGTGTGCTCATCGACGACTTGTTCGAAGCCTCCAAAATGGCCAGCGGCGCCGTCGAGCTGCAGCTCGAGCCCGTCAACGTCGTTTCGCTGCTGGAGCAGGCGCTCGCCGAATTTGAAGACAAGCTCGCCGAGAGATCGTTAACATTGCGGCTTAGTGTCGGGAAGAACCGCATCGAAGCGGAGCTCGACGGGAAGAAGACGTGGAGAGTGTTTGAAAATTTGATCGGCAACGCCGTCAAATACGCGCTTCCGAACACACGGGTTTACGCATCGCTTACGGAAACCGAGAACGGCATCGCCTTCTCACTGAAGAATGTATCCGCTTATGAGCTCGACTTCGATGCGAGCGAGCTGTTCGAGCGGTTCAAGCGCGGCGACAGCTCCCGCCATACGGAAGGGTCGGGGCTTGGCCTGTCCATTGCCAAGAGCATCGTCGAGCTGCAAGGCGGCAAGCTGCAGATCGAGCTTGACGGCGACTATTTCAAGGTCGTCGTTCTGCTGCCGAAGCGGCCGACCGCCGGCTTGCTTTGAGCGCACCTGCCAGACAACGTGCTTGATGCAACGCCGAACCGCCGCAGAGCGGACGTTACAAAATCAAAAGCACTGTCGTTGACGGAGCGGCGGGGCTTTCCTGCAGAACGAACACACGGCCGGGTCCCCGCGTTCCTAAGCAACCGGCTTTGCACGCCGCGGCCATACGAACGGCAGCAGCATCAATACGAATACGGCGAAGGCGATCAATTCCTCCACGAGCAAATAATACGGGTAAGGCCCCAGCACATCCAATATCGACGGCGTGCCCGGCTTGTGCCGCAGGAACATGTAATTGGCCTCCAGCACATAATCCGCCGTCCCCACGATGACGAGCAGCACGTTCAGGAACAGCATCGCCGTCCCGAGCGACCGCCACGTAGGTCGATACTGCTCCACCCATGTCATATACAGCGGCGCCAGTATGATCGCGATATGTGCAATAAAGAAATGGAAGAAGCGGAAATGCGGAAACGGATACAGCAAATTCGGCGTTAGCATCGCCATCATCGCCCCGCCGATGCCGGCGAAATACAAAATCTCATACAATCGGCGGCTGCGCGTAAACAGCATGACGATCGACAGCAGGAGCGACATGCTGCACAGCTCGAGCGGCAAGCTGTACTGCAGGTCCCACAGCCGCTCCGACGTATACCATCCGTACAACGTAAGCTCCGGTACGAGCAGCATGCCGATCAGCAGGAAGCGTATCCCGTCACGCAGCGGCGGACTCTCCCGAATCGTACGCCGGAACGCATACATCGCCGCCGCGGCGACGATGAGCAGCGCCACGCACAGCAAGTGAACCGCCGAAAACATCACAAACGGATCGGCGACATGCGGGTTGAAAAAATCAGCCATTGCCGTGTATCCCCCTTTTTCTCTATGCAGCGTCAAGACACGAATGCAAAAAACCGGAGGCAAGCAGCGCCTCCGGTTCCATTTTTACACCATGATTTTGCAAATGTCGTTCGTAAACTCCACCGGGTCCTGCACCGGCAGCCCTTCGATCAGCAGCGCCTGGTTGTACAGCAGATGCGTGTACAGGTCCAGCTTCGTTTTGTCGCTTTCGAAGGCGTTCTGCAGCGAGCGGAACACATCGTGGTTGACGTTGATTTCGAGCACCTTGTCGGCTTTGACGTCGCCGCCGTTCGGCATCGCACGGAGAATTTTCTCCATCTCGATCGACAGCTCGCCTTCCGACGTCAAGCAAACCGGATGAGACTTCAAGCGCTTGGACGCCTTGACCGTCTTCACCTTGCCCTCAAGCAGCTTGGTCATGTGCTCGAACAGCTCTTTGTTGTCCGCCGCTTCGCTCTCCGCCTTCTTCTCCTCTTCCGAAGCCTCGATGCCGAGATCGCCGCTCGATACGTTGCGGAACTCCTTGTCCTTGTACTTCATGAGCATCTTGATCGCGAACTCGTCGACCTCGTCGGTGAAATACAGGATCTCGTAGCCTTTGTCCGCCACCAGCTCGGTCTGCGGCAGCTTCTCGATGCGGGCATGATTCTCGCCGGTTGCATAATAAATATACTTCTGCTCTTCCGGCATGCGAGAGACGTATTCGTCGAGCGTCACCAGCTTCTTCTCCTTCGACGAATGGAACAGCAGCAGGTCCTGCAAATCCTCCTTGTTGGCGCCGAAGTCGTTGTAAACGCCGAACTTGAGCTGACGGCCGAACGAGCCGTAGAACTTCTCGTAATTCTCGCGCTCGTCCTTCAGCATGCTTTGCAGCGCGCCCTTGATCTTGCTCTTGATGTTCTTGGCGATCAGCTTCAGCTGGCGGTCGTGCTGCAGCAGCTCGCGGGAGATGTTCAGCGACAAGTCCTCGGAGTCGACCATACCTTTGACGAAGCTAAAATAGTCCGGAAGCAGATCGGCGCACTTGTTCATGATGAGCACACCGCTCGAGTACAGCTCCAGCCCCTTCTCGTACTCTTTCGTGTAGTAGTCGTAAGGGGTATTTTCCGGAATGAACAAAATCGCATTATACACGACGGCGCCGTCTGCACTAATATGAAGGTGCTTGAGCGGCTTGTCAAAGCCGTAGCGCTTCTCTTGATAGAAGTTCGTATAGTCTTCGTCCTTGAGCTCGTTTTTGTTTTTGCGCCAGATCGGCACCATGCTGTTAACGGTCTGCTCCTCGACGTAATCCTCGAACTCGTTGTCGCTGCCTTCCTTCAAGCGCTTGCCGGCTATGTCCATCTTGATCGGATAGCGGATGAAGTCGGAATATTTCTTAATAATCGCCTTCAAGCGGTATTGGTCGAGATACTCGTCGTACTGATCGTCCTCGGTATTCGGTTTGATGTGCAGGATGATGTCCGTGCCGACGGACGCCTTCTCCGCAGGCTCGATCGTATAGCCTTCCGCGCCTTCGGACTCCCACTTGTACGCCCGGTCGCTGTCCAGCGCCTTCGTAATCACCGTCACCTTGTCGGCGACCATGAACGCGGAATAGAAGCCGACGCCGAACTGGCCGATAATGTTGTGGCCGTCCTTCGCCTCATGCTCGTTCTTGAACGCAAGCGAGCCGCTCTTCGCGATGACCCCGAGGTGGTTCTCCAGGTCTTCCTTGCTCATGCCGATACCGGTATCCGAAATCGTCAGCGTCCGGTTCGCCTTGTCAGCCGTCACTTTAATGTAGTAATCGTCCTTGTTGAAGACGAGCTTCTCATCGGTCAGCGCCTTGTAATAGATCTTGTCGATCGCATCGCTGGCGTTGGAGATGAGCTCCCGCAGGAAAATTTCCTTCTGCGTGTAGATGGAGTTGATCATCATTTCAAGCAGGCGCTTCGATTCGGCTTTGAATTCAATCTTGGACATGAGTGAATCTCCCTTCCCATCGTGTTAGCACTTTATTGTACCGAGTGCTAATTCTTCTTTCTATATACCATACGGATAATTTCAAAGTCAATACGGTTCATCCTACATGAATTTTTAATGTTTGCCCAGCGCAACTTCTGTAAAGTTTTAACGTTTATGTGAGAAACATACGAAGGCGGTGCTGTTCATTGTTCCGTAAGAAAATGTTTGCCACCGTGGTTGCCGCAATATTGCTGTCAGCACTAGTAATTCCGGCGGCATCTCCGGCTCCGGCGGCAGCAGATTCAGCCATCTCGATTGTCGAAGATCTCCCGTTGTATGAGGAAGCTAGCCGTTCGTCCGCAGTGGCCGGCACGATTTCCCCCCAGCAAGTCCAAGTGTTAGCTGAGCAAACAGTATCCAAGACGACCTGGTATCAGATCTCGACATGGCTCGGGCCGAAATGGATCGCACCTTTACTCACGCTTGGCCCCAATACGGTCATGACCGATTCGTTCACGGTGGAGCTGAGAGGTGAAGAACGGCTATACAAAGTTCCGGATGAAAAGCAGCCGACGAAAGATACGATTGGAGCTCAAAGCGTCAAAGTCGATGCGTATGCGGAGCTGCTCGATAACTACGGGGGGAAGAAGAAGGCGTACCGGATCGACACCTGGCTCGGCAAGCGGTGGATCATTCCGCAGGGGCCGCATATCCCGTTCCTCTATGACGATGCAAGAGAGCTGAAGCTGGAAGGTCCGACGCTCTTGTTCGACAGCCCTGCCCACATCAATCCGTTTAACCGAAGCCATTACAGTCTGCTGAAAATCGACGCCATGCTAGCCCCCCAGACCGTTCGGACGTTGAAGCGATATACACAGTCGAACAATGGAGCACAGTGGTATGAAATCGATACGTACTTGGGACCGAAGTGGATCGATCTCAGCCTGCCCTCGCTTCCTCAGATACAAGTGGAGAAAAAAGCCTATAGCTTAAAGCGCATAACAGCCGCTTATAACTATCCATCCGACTATGCAACGTATTTATTCGCACTGGCTCCACAAGAGGTAGAGAGCTACGAAACGGCCGGAGAATGGATACATATCCATACGACGTTCGGCGGGGATGCTTGGGTGCGGATCAAGGAGCCAGAGCAGGGACCCGATTCGAAGTATAGAATGAACATAACCGGGCAGATCGATCAGGTCGGCAATCAGGGGATCATTCTATACGAGGTGAGCGGGTCGCGTAACGCATCCCGCTTCAATATGGAGGGCTATGTGGCGCTTAACCAAAGCGTAAGCTCGAAAATCGATGTCACGCTGAAGCTGCGGTTTATTCATGAAGACGGCCGGGAAGGAGAGGTCCATACCGTGACGGTGAACAACATGGGTGCCGGAGAGCTGAGGTATTTCTACATCAATACAGGAGCCATCAATACGGAGAAAACGAGGTTCCACGTCTACACGTACACAACCAGTCCTGCTAGCTTGACGACACAATCGATCTATGACCGTTTCCACCAGAACTGAAAAGACAAAGAGAGGCAGGCTCCCGGCAGGAAGCTTTGCCTCTCTTTGTTTTGTTTATATCTTGCCTCTAAATTAATGGAACTGAACCAAGTTCTTCACCGCTACCGGCTGACCCGTGCGCAGCGAGATGTTGCCGGCGATGCCGGTCAAGATCGACATCGCGCCGTCGACGTGCGTAGCCGCGCGGCGGAAACGGTCTTCCACCGGCTCGGCGAAGATATCGCGCAGCAGCACCGGATCGCCGCCGCCGTGGCCGCCGGCCGCTTCCTGAATTTCCACCTTATAAGGCGCGTCAAACATCGGGAATACGGTGATGCTCTTGCCGATGACAGCACCCTCATCCGCCTTGTCGCCGCCGCCGTTGACGTAGGACTGCTCGACAACCTTCATCTCGATGCGTCCCTTCGTGCCGTTAATCGCCACCTGGAACCCTTCCCAAGGCAAGTATGCATTCAGGGAATACGTCAAAATCGCGTTGTTGCGGTAGCGGACCAGCACGCCTAGCGTATCTTCGATGTTGATGCCGTCGCCGAACACGCTTTGGTCGCGCTGATAGCCGTCTTCATGCTCCGCGTCCAAATACATGGCCTTCAGATGCTTGTTCTCCGCCAAATGCAGAGCGAACGGATCGCCTTTCGCCGCTTCGCTGCCGTGAGCGCGCTGGTAGAAGCTGGTCACGCCGCGGTTCTCGGCATTTTCCTTGCCGTAGAACTGCAGGCCGCCCATCGCATACACTGTATCCGGCGTCGTGCCGAGCCAGAAATTGACAAGATCGAAGTGATGCGTCGACTTGTGCACGAGCAGACCGCCGCTGTTGCGCTTGTCGCGGTGCCATCTGCGGAAATAGTCGGCGCCGTGCTTCGTGTTCAGCAGCCACTCGAAATGTACCGACGTCACTTGACCGACGACGCCGTCTTGGATCAGCTCCCGCAGCTTTGTGTTATGAGGAGCATAGCGGTAGTTGAACGTAACGCGCACGTTCCGTCCTGTTCGCTCTACTGCATCAAGAATTTCCTGGCACTTGTTCTCGTCGACGGTCATCGGCTTCTCCGTAATGACGTCGCAGCCGAGCTCCATTGCGCGGATAATGTACGTATGATGAGTGCGGTCTACCGTCGTCACGATAACGGCGTCCGGCTTCTCGTTCTTGATCATTTCGTCGAACTGCTCCGCCTTGTAGGTGCGGACAGCCGGGTGATTGTATTTTTCTTGAAGCAGCTTGTTTGCATACTGCATGCGCGTCTCGTTAACGTCGCAGAAAGCGAGCAGCTCGCTGCTGTCTCTAAAATCGCGGACCATCGAGCCCCAGAAAAATTCCGCGCGGCTGCCGGTACCGACCAATACATATTTCTTCTTGCTCATCGAATTTCGCATCCCCTCTGTGGAGTTGTCATTACCTGATTTCAGATTAGCGCAAATTTAAGATGGTTTCTAATTCTTTATTGCTCAATTCTTATAAACTGTTCTAAAATTGCACTATACAGATTCGGAATCGAGGTGTAGACCGTGATGCGGAAAAGCTTTATCATCGAGAAGCTGAAGCGATCGGAGCAATACGATATGAAGGATAACGAGATCCACGAGGAATACGAAATGTATTATTTGGTCGAGGGCAAACGCCACTACTTTATTAACGGAACGAGCTATACGGTTCACCCGGGCGACCTCGTCTTCATCCCGTCCTATGCTCTCCACAAGACGTCCGATCCCGGTGTGCATCATCACGAGAGGGTGCTGATTCAGTTTCATCCCTCGTTCCTCATGGGCGGTTCGGCGGCGGACGAGCATGCGTTAAGCGTATTCCGCCAGCCGTATCCGCTCCTGCATCTGGATCCGTCCCAGCAGTCCGTACTGGAGCCGCTCCTGGAGCTGATGATCAAGGAGGTTCAGCGCCGCGAGCCGGACTCCCGGCTGATGCTGCAGGCGCTGCTTGTGCAGCTGCTTCTAACCGCCCGCCGCTGGGGAGCGGAGCAATCGGCCAAGCAGCTGAAAGAGACGCCGCTGGCGAAGCAAAAGGTGACGGATATCGTCCACTATTTGAAGGAGCATTATGCGGAGCCGTTGTCGCTGGAGCAGGTGGCGAACCATTTTTACATGAGCCCCTACTATCTGTGCCGGATGTTCAAAAAAAGTACGGGGTTCCATTTTACCGATTACGTTCACATGATCCGCATTCACGAATCCCAGCGAAGGCTGTTGACTAGCAAAGACAGCGTGCTCGATATTGCGCTGCAGGTCGGGTTCAAGAGCTTGTCCCATTTTCAGCAGGTGTTCAAGAAGTACACGAAGCTCACGCCGCGCCAATACCGGAAATCGACTCAAGCTTAAGGGACGAAAAAACACGGAAGGCATGCTTTGGACATGCGCTTCCGTGTTTTCGTTAAGCCGGCTACCAGTTGATGGTGTAGGAAGTTCCGGTCGAACCGGTCGTGAACGTATTATTGCCGCCCGGTTCCCATGCTTTTAATGTACCGCCGGAGTTCTTGACGATCGCTTTGAACTCATAGTAACGGTTTGCGCCGATATAGGCGGTTCCTCTCCAGTCGCTGTTCGCGCTGTCATAGCTCAGCTTGAGCGGATAGGCGCCCGTTGTCCAATTGCCCATCTCCCAGCGCGAGCCCGTCACATACACCGAATCTCCTGTTAAGGTCGGAGCATTCTTGACGATGAAAGTGACCGGGATCGGCGTCATGGCAATGCTGTCGCGGAAAGCATCCATGAGTCCCGTCTTCGAACCATCGGCACCCACCAGACTGGACATCCGCAGCAGCGTAAAGCCGACGAAGTTGTAGTTGAACAGCATCTCCGTGATGTTCTGGTATTGGCCGGCATCGCCGATCGCAAGAGCGTTCTCGCCGTTGATGCGGATCGATTTTTGCTGGGCGAGACCGGCCACTTGCGCAACCAGCGATTTGGGAGCCGAATAAAACGGACTTGTAGTCGCATTGCTATCCGTCATTTCCAGGCAGGTGAACGTCAGATCAAGATTGGCGGCCTTGAAGGCGTCCAATAGCGTGCTGTAATTGTAGTAACCGGCGCCGTATTCGGCGGCGTGAGGCATCGATGGCGAGTTCATCAGCCAGTGGACGCCGGAAATTTTCGCTCCGACCGGAACGTTGAAGACGGAATCGAACCGGCTGTGGGCTTTGGCGCCGATCGCTTTGACATGCTTCTCCAGCACCCCTTGATACCAGGTCAGAAAGTCTTTGCCATAATTAGACTTGTAGCCGTTCATGAAGAAATTGTCGCCGTCCGTCGGCGGGCTGATCTGGGAGAACGCCGTCAGCGAGGTGCCCCAGGCTGCATTCACGGCGCCGATCGTACCGTATTTCGTCTGCATTGCGGTGCGGAAATCCTGCTTGGCGGTTTCGGTATAGGCTTGAAGCTTGCCCCGCCCCGGATAGGACCAGCCGTCGGCGGCATTATAGGACGGATAGCGCAGCTCCCCTGCCGGCCCGCCGGACAAGTAAATTTTCGCAATAATATCTTTGTAGCTGGTGAAATTCGAGGCGAAAGAAGCGTACAGCTCGTCGTACTGCTTCGCCGTTTCGCTCCACCACGGGGAAAGCGTTTCGTAATTGTAGTAACCGGTTTCGCTGCGCATCGTCGTTTGATCCTGCGTTCCCTTGGTCCACAGCCAGTTAGGCAGCTTGATATCGCAGTCGTCGCCGACATTGCCGCCGCATTGATGCGTCGAGAGGATCGGCACCCATTTCAGGCCCGCGGCTCGCACCGTATCGGCATACGTTTTGTAGTAGGACCAGTTGAACACATTGTCGCCGCCGCTTTCGACGTCGCCCCACCATACGTCGGTCGTAACGGCGTAGACGTTGTTATTTTTCAGCGTGATCAATTGGTTCTTGAAAGCGTTCCAATCCGTAATCTTTGTCAGCGGGGCCATCACATAAGTCTTGTAATCGCTGCGGATCGTCGACGCTTCCGTGCCCGGAGCCATGATGAGAGCGCTTGCGCTCAAGGCCAGCGTTAGCAGTGCAGCCGCACTTCGTTTCAACATGGTACGGGTGGTGCTTAATTTGCTAATAAACATGCATCATTACCTCCTTCATATTGGTCGTTTGTTTGCCAAGTCACGTGTTTATCGCAGACTCCGTTACCTCCTTTGCCGGAAATGGAATTGGTGCTACAAGGTTAGTATAGAGAATCGCTGTAAGCGCAGTAAATGGAAAATATTGAAGACAATAGTGCAATTTGTTGACCTCGCACAATTGGCCTGTGCCGTATCATCTATCTTATACCTGTTATGGAGCTTGTGTGATCCCCCATGTTATTGAATGAGTACCATGTCGTCGTTGCTCCTGTTAGAGGGTTTCCCGTTAATTCCTTTGCCTTACTTGCAGGGAGGTGAGCATAACTGCTCCTGGAAGTAAGTACGTCACCGAGTTGTGAATATTTGATAAATGGCAAAGCATCAAATTCATCTGTTCTAAGACTAATTGCCAGTTCACCCGTTAGTAAAATTTCTTTATGATTCTATAAACGCAAAAACAAAAAAATGATAGCCCTATTAATAAAATAATTCCACCTAATGTTATGTTGGATAGAATATATCCTTCCGTAATAATTCGGAAATCCTCCGAGTTCATATTACCTCCCATAAAGAGATACTCATTCGCCGATTCTACGCCATTATCAACACTATTTACAAGTTTTAGAAATCCAATTATTGTAAGGACTCCGGTAAACAAAAGAAACCCGTTCTTAGCTAAATACTTCAAATTCCCCACCTATCTGATCGCCTCTTTTCATGATTTACATCCTTCTTCCACATAGCTGAAACCAGGTATAGAATGAGAACTACTGCAAAGGAATTGGGCATACTTGTATTTTTACGTGATGCAAACAACCCAATATAGGAAATTATCACTTACGGAAGACTTCCTTTAAATCTACAGGGTGTTGAACAGCTAATCATATTCATTATAGACGAACTTCAATTGCGTATGTTGCGGAATCTATCCTTTACTTCAATGACAAACAGCAGCCGAACGTCTGTCCGGCTGCCGTCGTTTTTAGCTGGTGAGGGTAGCTATGGTGTCGCGAACCCATCCGTTAGTCTAACTTAAGCGACCTCGGTGCACCAAGGAATGTCTATCCCTTATGGAAACACGCAGGGTAGATTTAACCTCTTTTTGGTTGTTGCACCCGCCCTCAGTTC
Source organism: Paenibacillus chartarius (assembly GCF_042432825.1). Lineage (NCBI taxonomy): Bacteria > Bacillati > Bacillota > Bacilli > Caryophanales > Paenibacillaceae > Paenibacillus > Paenibacillus chartarius. The sequence goes on from NZ_JBHLWN010000111.1 coordinate 55,263, forward strand.
AATTTGCCGTTGAACCCAGATTTAAACAACGAGACGCAGCTTTACTAAATACATAAGCTGCGCCTGATTACGTATTTCCATTTTTTCAAAGTACGTTATGCGTTATTTTCTGGGCAGCTCTCCTCATAGCAGCCAGGTTTTTGTTATTTCACCCGCCTCAGATTTGGGCAGCATATCTAGCGGCTTATTCGATTTCGATAGAGCCCGGTTTAGATCTGGGTATCGGTTTACCGAGGGGTGGCTCATCATCAAGAATCATGATGGATGCTGTACCATACGAGCCTACCACTGCATTGAACGATGGATTCAACAATTGAACGGTAAACTTCTCATTGGTTTCCCTTCGAATGTCGTTGATGATATCAAGAGATATTGATTTACTTGTCTCGCCATCTTCAAAGACTACTTCCCCAGAGGAACCAATGTAGTCATAGCCCATGACCGCTGTACCGTTCTCAGTTGTATATTGTACAGTCGTTCTTCCCTTACTGTCACCAATTCTATTTACATAAATATTTATAGCTCCATCTCCCTCTTCAATCGAATAGTATTTATCACCAAATTGTAATACGGACGGCTGATCATTATCGTTAATGGTTACTTTAAGTTTGTTTAATGTGCCTAAAGTCGCGCCCCCGCTCGGTGTTCCCAGCGCGATAGTAAAGTCTTCATTACCTTCGTATACGGAATCGTCGATAACAGGTATTTCTATCTGTTTTACCGTTTCACCATCCTCGAAAATCAGCTCCCCATTGGTTCCTGTAAAATCCGCTCCGGCTACGGCACTGCCATTGTTAATTTGATAAGGAACCGTTACAGTACCACTTGTACCGAGACGACGAAAAACATTTGCGTATATGGTGTTACCTTCTTCAATGGGTGCATACGATTGTTGAATTTCGAATTCGCCGGGTGGTTCCGGAATAAATTGATCATTATCGTAAATAATTACATCTATCGCTTTGTTCTCTCCTAGAACGGCACCGTTGGTTGGCTGGCTGAGCTCTACTTGAAAATACTCATCGTCTTCAAGAAGAGTGTCATCGTAGACCGTAACGTTAATGGACTTAGATGTCTCGCCATTGGCAAATGTTATCGTACCATAGCTAGTCTCAAAATCATCGGCGTTCAGCGCAGTCCCGTTCTTTGTCGCGTAAGCAACGCTCACTTCACCGTCGCTTCCATCGATACGATTTACGGTCAAGGCCCTATATCCTTCACCCTCTCCGACCCCAGCCACGTAATGACTAAAAGCAATCGTTCCCGGCTTCGGCAGTTTCGGAGTATCATCATCGTAAATGGTAACGCCGGCAGTTGTGTTATAGCCTAATTCACCCCCACCGCTTGGAAATCCCAGCATAATACCAAATCCTTCATCTTCTTCAATCTCTTGATCGTCATAGACGGGGACTTGAAGGACTGCGAAAGTATCGCCTTCATAGAAGATTATTTCACCGCTTGCCGAATTGTAATCAACGCCGGCTGCGGCGGTACCTCCTGATAAGTAATAAGGAACGGATACGGTACCGCTCGATCCATACATGCGAGACAAAGTAATGCTTACGAACCCGTCACTCTCTGCAGCCGAGTATTCCAGCTGGTCTAATTGCACTTGTCCGGCCGATTCTGCTTGTACTTCGGATTGACCGCCAATAAACAATAGAACTGCTAGAGTTGAGGCTAGAACCATTTTGATTCGATGTCTTGGTTTAGTGAATAATAAGCTTTTCATTGATAATTCCTCCTGTAAACATAAATAGTTCAAGCTAAAAATGTTAACGAGCCTTCCCCTTTCTCATTGAAGTATCTTTCACACTGAGATTATACTCTTTTCCTTTGATACATTCTGTATCACAGCTAACAAAACAAATGTGTATTTTCCCACTTTTTTTACAAATAAAAAGCCGTGATTTCCACAGTTTACTTAGTAAAGGTTCAAAAAGACAGCAAGTTGACTCGCAGTTGCACATTCCATCATGACATTAGTGTACCATTTACATACTCGACAGCACGCAGTTTTCCAACTTTACACTCCATTGTAACAAATAGTACATTGCCAACGTTATTAAGAAGGGTATGAATAAACACTTGAGAAGGAGATAACGAATTGAAAAAACATTTTATAGCAGGGGCGATGTTCGGCGCCTTATTGATGGCTACATCTTCTGTATTTGCATCGAGCGTAATTGAGGCAACAATCTTTCCAAGTAAAGTTACTTTTTTTCTAGCTGACGGTCTCTCTAAAGAAGTACAGCTACAGGAAGGTGAAGAGGTGCTCAACTACAACAACCAGGCATATGTGCCTCTTCGTTTATTCGCTGAGAGCAGCGGTGCTCTTGTAAAATACACACAAGCCTCTCCTGAAACGGATAACAAAAATAAAATCGATGTTCACTTTGCTTCTGAAGGGGATCCATTGACTAAAGCTTCAAATGCAGCCGGCACTAAGCCGCTTGAGGACTCTAGGGAGCTGCAGCAACAAGATATGCTTGTCTCGCTTCTGCTTCCGCATATGAAAGAGAAGCTGGATGAGGTATATGCAGATTTCATTTCGATACCACCCGTTGTTCATCCCGATTCTGTTTATGTGAAGAACATTGAAAGGGCAGCCGCTTTCCGCGGTTTTGATTTTCTAATCACAATAAATGCTCAACCAATTGTCGGTCCTCATATACCTGTCGGCGAAGATCTACTTACCTATCGGATCTCGCCGGCTGGAGTCGAGCTTCAACATTATGAACATCTTAGAGGACCCGATAAGGACGACTTCCTCCCCAATTACCAAAATCTTTTGAAGTAACGGGAGACGATAGCTCCATAAAGCACAGAGATAGTCGGTCAATATGATCCTATCTTTGTTGTACAATGACAAAGGGGTGATCTGACATGATTGGCTGGCTTAATTTGGTCAGTCTTGTGCTTGGACTAATTGCTTGCATACTTCCTTTTGCCAATCTTATGCAGCCTACAAAACCTGCTCACAATTGGGCTGCTCTTTCGATGACAAGCATAAGCGCTTGCGCGATTTCGCTATTTATCCAGATTTTTACCAGCTATATTCGGGTAAAGACTGAGGATTGGTCTGCCCTAATGGACATTATGGGTGCTACGGTATCCGTCTCAGCCGTTCTTCTCGTTTTTACTATTGTTCTTAATCTAACTACCCTATTTGTATATCGCAATAGAATGGGAAAATAAGATTTTGTTCGAAGAGGTGTGCTTAAGCGATTGGGCAGGGATGAGAGCTCAATAAACAACACAACGAAGCTGCCGCAGATCGATCGGCGGCTTCATTGCGTTCTAACGGAGCACAATGAATGATTTGCCAAACAATCGGGTAGCTTGACCGTAACTTCTTCCCCCTATAGCGAGTATGAACTATTAGAAACCATGCTTCGCGGAAAAGAGTGAGAGCTTTAATGTACGGATATATTCTAATAATTATATTGAATATGTTTTCAGTCTATCTGTTTTTATTTTGGAGCAGATTGCATTATTGGCTGATGGAGGGTTATGTACCGTGGATATGGATTATTTTATCATTCATGCTCGTGGTATTCATCCCTTTGATTGGTAATATTGCATTTGTAATCAAGTTTAAGAATCGTTGGTGGAAAATGCTTCTTTTTGCTTTTGTAAGTATCGCAATACTTCTTGGTGATCCTTTAATCATGCCAAAATATACAGCGTGGGTTAATGATTACACGATGCATTTGTCCTTTTCAATTCTTGAACTTTTCAAATAGGACACCGATAAACATCTCCCTGGTCCCGCTGCGTTAGACGGGCTGTAACGCAACAATGTGTAATAATTTCGTTATGTATTTAGGGAATATGTTCTAGTGATTACGCGGCAGCCTCAAAGGCTGCCCTTTTGTTTACCGGTAACCCGTTGGAGCCATCGTAAAGCCATCCAGGATTCGAAAGAGATTTTCCCTTATCCTAGCGGGTTGTGGACGTTCACATTGGGATCGAAGAGACATGATCCGCTAGTTGGGGATTTATGTAAATAGATTTAGTGGTTCTTTCAATCTAACGATTCATGTTCATAGAACAGCTATATGTCCTTTTCGACAGGAAACTGCAAAACACGTACAGAAGTTTATCAAAAATCAATAATCGTGCCCTACCGCAAACGCCAACCAAACAGAGGAGTGTTCCATTTGAAATGGTTTAGACCGAAATCCATGCGCGCGAAACTTTTCGCCTGCTTCTTCATCATTTTGCTCGTGCCTTCACTTATTCTGAGCACCATCTTCTACACTACCGTAAGACAAGACGTAGCAAGCAAACAACTATCGGAAACAGCAAAAAGTATTGACATGCTGACCACCTCGGTACAAGAATTTTACGAGCCTTCGCTTCAAGCGGCGGAATTCTTGTCCGCGAATTTCAGCCCCAAGCCGAATCTGGATCGCACAACACCGGATTCGGAAGAAGCGATCCGATTGCTCGCGAATTATCACGCCTCCAACCCGGACGTTTCCCCATATATCGGTTTTCAAAACCGTTGGTTTATTGACATCAGCACGAGCGGCAGCGATCCCGAATACGACCCGACCTCCAGGCCATGGTATCAACTGGCTGTGGCCAACAAAGGCAAGGCCGTCATGACGGGAGCTTACCAGAACAGCGATCCGGATGCGGACGGAAACTTCCCGATGGCCGTTACAATCGCCAAGCAGCTGGATCATGGAAACGGCGTCGTCGGCATAGACCTGAGCTTGGACCGGATTAAAGAAATTAGCAAGCAGATTCAAGTCGGAGAAACAGGATATGCATTCATCGTCGATAGAGACTTTCAGGTACTTTATCACCCTAATTTAAAAACCGGAGCGAAACTCGATGATGCGGAATTACTTCAATTGTTTCAAAAGCCGGAGGGCAGCTTTCAGTTTCAATGGGATAAAAAGCCTGAGCAAATCACGTACCGAACCGACCCCGCCACCGGCTGGCGAATTGGCGTAGTCTGGGAGAGCGATGAGCTGAACGGGCAGTTCAGACTCCTCATGCTCAAGATCGTTATCGTTTTGTTAACCATTTGCGTCATTGGCGCATTCCTGATTTATTTCTTCATTCGAAGCATTATCCATCCGCTCACCAAGCTTCTTGCCGTTGTGCGCAGCGTGGCGCAGGGCGACCTGTCGCAGCGGGTGGCGCTTAATACGAACGATCGGGACGAGATATCCAGCTTGGCCGAGGGCGTTAACGACATGATCGGCAGTCTGAAGTCGATGGTCGATCGGCTGAAGAGCTCTTCCGACATGCTCCTTGCCGCTTCGGCGGAATTAGTGAACCATGCCGATCAAGTCTCTCTCGGCGCCTCGCACGTAACCGATCAGATTCAAAAGTCGCTGCACGACTCGGAGGTTCAGCGCTCTAACGTATCCAATACGTCGAGAGCTGTCGGGGAGATGGCTACAGGAATCCAGCAGATCGCCCAGCTGACCGCCGAGGTCAACGAACAGGCCGACCGGGCGTCAAAGCTTGCAGGCGAAGGCAATGCTTCCGCCGACAAGTCGATCGAACAGATGAAGATCGTATACGCTTCTTCGCAAGAAGTGTATACTACCATTTCGGACTTGCAAACGCACTCGAAGGCTATATCGGAGATGATTACTCTCATATCCGATGTGGCAAATCAAACAAACCTCCTTGCGCTGAATGCGTCAATTGAGTCGGCAAGAGCGGGAGAGCACGGAAAAGGCTTCGCGGTAGTAGCTAACGAAGTGAAAAACCTGGCAGAAAGAACGAAGGAAGCGGCCGCTAAAATACAGTCCATGATTCAGCTGATCCATACGAGCTCGGCCAATGCGGCAAAAGCCGTAGAGAACGGCAATCAGGTAACCTCATACGGAGTACGCTATGTGGAAGAAGCCGGAGCTACTTTTAAGAAGATAACCGATTCCATATTCAGCATTGTCCATCAAATTCAAGAAACAAGCGCACTAACCCAGCAAATGTCTGCAAGCAGTGAAGAAATCGCCGCATCGGTAGTGGAAGTTGAGTCAATCACGGAGGGATCGCTGGAGCGTTTCCATTCCGTGACCGCATCGGCCAGCCAGCAGCAAAGCGCAATCGGCGGCATTTCCATTTCAGTGGACAAGCTTCACGCAATGGCTCAGGAGCTGAAAGAACAATGCAATAAATTTCAATATTAAAATCCCGCCGTGAACAGGAAGGTACCTCGACAGCTATGAATACGGCCCAGGGCACCAAGCTGCAATATGAAAATCATTCTACCTGCAGAATTGGCAGAGGCGTAAGCCCCCTGCTTTTTTTGCATGAGCAAACTCATTACTCGAAAAGTAGGGTTTGGAGCCGGAATTGATCACAAGCGTTCGGTGAAAACCTTCATTCACGACTTCTCGGACTTTGCGGTCGCGGCCGAGACCGACAGACAGGCGATCGAGGCGATCGGATCAGCGCTCGAGGGCTCCGACAAACCATTCGTGGTCACCTCGGGGACGCTCATGCTCGCGCCCGCACGCATCGGGACGGAAGATGACGAGCCGATCCCGGTTACGCCGCGTCGCTCCGAGGAGGCGACGATCGCGCTAGCTAAGCGCGGGGGGGCGATCATCTGTCGTCCGATGGGAAACAGATATGCCCCTCTGTTTCCTCAATAATACATTCGAAGACCTATTGCATCGAGAATGAGCTGAATTTATCCTGAATTTCGAAAGTACTGCGCATTAAAAACATAAAAAGGGCTCCAAATCTTTGGTAG
>NZ_JBHLWN010000112.1:0-567 GCF_042432825.1 Paenibacillus chartarius
TAAATTCGACAAACCCGTGATAAAGGCCTGCTTTACGCGGACTTTTTCACCGGACTTCTAGATTGTAGCTTTTTCAAGAAAAGTTCCTCCTCGTGTAGTTTCAATATTTTTTTGATATCTTTGTTTTCTAAATACGACATTCTTTTTCTATTATCGTCAACCCCTCTCTGGATTCCTAACAACCGGCACAACCTAATACCATTATATTTCATTATTTGATAATATTTCATCATAAGAAAATGTTGAAATATGTAAAAAACAATTAAGTTATTTTTATAATGAACTTTTGGGGATTGATGGGAAATGTGGGATATTAGGATAAAACAAAAGATTCTTTGTTAAATCTGATGCGGTCACAAACAGAAAAAAAAGTCCCGACGATTAATATGAAGTGCACCCCTTAGAATAGACATTGGAAAAACCCCCTGGTTATTCCGATGAATTCTAAGGGGTGCATTTTTATGGCGGTTAAAGGACAAAAATTTCATCACTATCCAGAATCGGTAAAGCGTGAAGCGATTCGGTTGCATGTGGAGGAAAAGTGGCCGTATCGAGAGATTACGGAAC
>NZ_JBHLWN010000113.1:0-11936 GCF_042432825.1 Paenibacillus chartarius
TAAATTCGACAAACCCGTGATAAAGGCCTGCTTTACGCGGACTTTTTCACCGGACTTCTAGATTTACTAAAGAAATTCAAACAAAAGGTGCGTACCGCCAACCAGTAATGGCGGTACGATTTGTTGTGCGCTTTGCAGTCGCACTATCAATGCGGTTCAAATCTCGTCGTGTTCAGCAGGATGGGGAACAGAATGTGCATATAACCGAGGGAAGTCACGTAGGTTCCTCGATGCGAACTCGGACAATGTAGGGGAGGTATAAGCCCGAATGGGAAAGCCGAATCGGTGGCTATGGAAAATATTACATTCGAGTTGGACTAGGAGTCTATAGCCCCAAAGGCTTTAAATATTGGGATTCCGAACGGACCCACATACTCCCAGGCCACTGTCCCATCAATAGAGATGCCGCTTGTATGAGATGGCGCCACCGTACCGCTTATTCCCGCCGAAATGCATCGGTACACGGATCCATTAGCGTTTATATAAGTTGCTTGCGGATAAGGCGGGATGGAATATGCTGTGTTTGCGGCCCAAGAAGAACTGGGGTAGAAGGTTCCCGATGATACGCATACACGGCCGATTTTGCCGCCTGCGGAAGGATTCTGTTCTTCCAGGATCCATCCTCTTTCCCACACGTGGTTGGTTGGAGAGCCGATTGTCTTGTAGCTGCCTTTTTCGGTGTAGATTGAGAAAGAAGCATCCTGGTCCAGGAATATTCTGGATACCCTATTATGAGTATAGCGCCTCAGATTGAAACTAAGCCGTGATCCGTCCCGAACATAGATGGCTCCGTTAGAGACGACATTGGAAATTTGATCGTTGGGACCTGAACTAATGATGGCTCGAACTATCGTATCATTGCAGCCAAGGGCTATAAGACTGTCAACAATTAAGTAATCTCCCTGAGACTGAACTGCGTGAAAAGCCGTCGTTGCCAATGTTAATCCTTTGATGTGGATATCGTTATGCAGCGGGTTAATGACAACCGGCATTGAAGCTTGGATATATCCTCCCAGCAGGCGCAGTTTAACATCATATTCTACGACGCTGTCCCTTATATGCACTCCAGCCTTGCCGCTTTTCAGATTAACCAGATCCAGATTATGGATTGATATGTTGTTGGCGCGTCTAAAACATTCTATCTTGATACCGTAATCGTTGTAGCAACGAATAACGGCGTCATAAATATTGATATTGGAGGAAGCTTCTTTAATGACGATAGCACCCTCAGAGGAATTGTCCAGAGTTGCGATCCTTTTTGGGTATACGGTAGCACCGACAACGTTCAAAAATTCTAGAGCTTGATCGTCGACGTGATCCATGTATGCAGTTACATCAAGCTGATCGCATTCGGAGAAATGAACTGCTTCCGATCGATTTCCAGAGATGATTCGATTGTCCCGGTAGTACTTTCCATTGCCAATAGATTGTATTTCGATTTGCAAATTTCTTCCGCCATATACGGTCATGTCGCCTGCAAGAGAGCTGGTAAAGGAAGCGTCGATTTTACCACTTTGCAGACCGTTGCCGCGAAATGCTCTCGTACCGGAACCGTCGGATAAACCGACTCTTGTGCACATGAACCGAATGAAAAAGTTATTGCAATCATTCATTGAAATACCAAACATTGCCCGTAAGTCTGTTGCTTTTGCATATAGCCGGAAATCAATCGTGCTGTTGATGGAAACACCGCTTCCGTTAGGTCCCCTGGTTCCCGAACAAATGAGATGGAAATCACCTCCGATACATCGATTGATGACCAGATTTGTCTGGGCGAAATGGAAGCCTTCAGAAATGTTGGCCCGATATGGGAGGAGGATTTTGGATATGGTTACGTTAGTAAGTTGATATTGGATTTGGCGGTCTAGTGTGAGAACCTCTCCCTGAACGCTTACGACCCTGGCGACAAACCGCAACGTTGAGTAGCGGGTGACGGTATAGTTAGGATGGACGATTGTGCCTGCTATTTCCACATAGTCTCCTGCAGCGATAATTAATGGGGTTGTGATCGAGGTACCGCTATACTCAATAAGGGATACTGGCGACGGCGGCGAAATATCGCTATCCAGAACGAAAGCGCCTGGACCGATAAACTCAACATCACCATCGCAAAATAAAGAAATATTTTTGTTCTTAATTGATACTGTCCGGCCTACCCGGTATTTGCCGCGGGGGAAAAATAATGTTCCACCGTTGGTTAGCTGGTTGACAGCATTTTGGATAATGATTGAAACATCAGTTCCCCCAGTTGAATCCGCAACAACTTCAATCCTCATTTTTCATTCCCTCCTGTCGTTCGAACGATTCAAAATCCGTAACATGTATATTCCTTGCTCAATATGTACATTCTTGTTAAAAAACAGTCTGATTGTGCTTGGCATCGCAGCGGTCTTCAATGCCGCGGCGGCAGTCGATCAGGAAATTGTAAGACAATTGGGCTCAAATCGAAGCAGATTGAATCAAAAACAGCGGATTGGAATATATTCGTAACCCCTTTTTTATGTCAAAATATATTGTGTAAGCGCTACCAATTGTTATGCGCAATTGGGGTAGCTTGACGCATATGATATGGGGGGGATGATGCTCACGAAGATGGGAAGCGATCTAGCCAATATGAAAGTTTTCCAACAAGCGGCAAAGGAAAGAGGATGCAGCAGTCGAAGCGTCGATTCGGGAGCACATACCGGGCACTGCCGATTGATATGGAATGGAAAGATATGCTGCAGAAGATACACTAGTCCACTTCGGCAATAGACAAACTTATATTGGAACATATCCTCGGCTGAACTCCATGTGACCCTGACGATGTCGTTTATAGGTGTCAAGCATACGGGGAGGTGAAGTCAGGTGCTCCAATTAAAAAGAACCATAGCAGCATGGTTAAGTTTCTTATTGGTATTATCATGTTTGGATATTTACCCTGTAGCGGCATCTGTAGAATCAACTGAGATGATCCCGAACGGTTCAATGGCAGTTACAGAAGGTGTTTACTCCGGCGGGCCATCAGTAGAATCAACTCCAAAGATCCCGAACGATTCAACGCCAGTTACAGAAGATGTCTACTCCGCCGCGGTATCTGCAGAATCAACCGCGATGATCCCGAACGGCGGATTTGAAAGCGGATTGTGGCACGATAAGACGGATGGATGGACTCTGGATTCAATGGCAGTTACAGAAGGTGTCTACTCCGCTAAAGCGACAGGCGACCCGGTGAACAGAAGGTTTATGTCTGTTTTGGCATCAAATATTAATCCTGATAATGCTTATCGACTTTCCGCCTGGATAAAAATGGACGGAATTTCCAATAACTCTGGAGTCAGCATTAGCGTTCTGCAAGTTGATGCTAATAACCAGGCCTTGGGTTATTTGCACTCAAAAATGAAATTAATTGCAACCGGAGGAACGCAGGATTGGACGCAATATTCCATTCCGGTTGAAAACTTCGACGATGGAACAGCAGCTGTTCGAATCATTATTCGACTTGATGCCGGTGTGACAGGTACGGTATGGTTCGATAACGTCTCGCTTGTACCAAGCAGCCCGAGTCCCGCTAATTTGCTGTTCAATGGAGGATTCGAAGGCGGGTTTTGGCCGGAACGGACAGACGGATTTATCATGGATCAGACCGTGTCGCGTGAGGGATCCTCATCGATGAGAACGTCGGGGGATCCGACACAAAGAAGGTTCATGGCAACCGATCCAATTTCCATAAATGCCAGCGAAACTTACCAATTATCGGCATATATTAAAATGGAACAAGTATCCAACCATTCCGCTGTAAGCCTTAGTGTTTTGCAAGTCGATGATAAAAATCAAGGTCTGGGCTATGTGAATGGTCAGATGAAGCTGATTACAACCGGGGGTACGCAGGATTGGACGAGATATACAGTATCCTTTGGCAATTTCATCGAGGGAACATCCCACATAAGGGTCTATGTCCGACTTGATGAAGGAGTGACCGGTACAGTATGGTTCGACGATATCGTACTGGGTCCAGGGAGCCTCGACACGAATAATGCAATACCTAACGGCGGATTCGAAGGCGGGTTCTGGGCAGAACGGACCGATGGATTCTATATGGATCAGAGCGTGTCTCATGAAGGGATTACATCGATGAGAACGTCGGGCGATCCTCAAGAAAGACGATTCATGGCAACAAGACCAATCCCCATCGATCCTAGCGGGACCTACCAGTTATCGGCTTGGATTAAGATGGAGGGTATTTCCAATAATTCCGCAGTCAGTCTGAGTGTGCTGCAAATCGATGCTCAAGATCAGGGTTTGGGCTATGTAAACTCGCAAATGAAAATCATAACAACAGGAGGCACGCAGGATTGGACGCAGTATGCGATTTCATTTGGCAATTTTGCTGAAGGAACCGTCTCAATCAGGATTTACATCCGACTTGACGCCGGTGTGAGCGGCACCGTTTGGTTTGACGATGTAAGGCTTGGGCCGGGAACCATTGATACGGGAAATATGATTGTCAATGGCGGATTTCAAGGCGGATTTTGGCCGGAACGTACAGACGGTTTTGTCATGGATCAGACCGTAGCTCACGAAGGTACCACTTCTATGCGAACATCTGGAGACCCGACAGAAAGGCGATATATGGCGACAGGCGCTATTCCTGTTGATATAAAAAACGCATATGAATTTTCGGCCTGGATCAAAACCGATGGCGTAACGAACGATTCAGCAGTAAGCGTAAGTATAATGGAAGTTAACAGTTCGAATCAATCATTAGGCTATCTGCATTTGCAAATGAAGTTGTTTTCAACCGGCGGCACGCAGGAATGGACCCAATATAAAGCGGCGGTAAAAAACTTCACGCCCAGCACAGCCGCAATTCGAGTGTATATACGGCTCGACGCGGGTGTTGAAGGAACCGTGTGGTTTGATCAAGTGAGACTGGAACCCTTGCCTTTCAACGTAAGTCAAACGAAGGCGGGCAACGTCTTTGTAGATCCTGAGCCTGTCAAGTTCGATGTTCGCTCAAACGGCGATACGGTCCATTGGGAAGTGAGAGACGAGCGGGACAACTGGTTGCTGGAAGGAAATCAGCCGGTACAAGACGGAAAGGCCACCGTAAATGTGCCGATCACGGCCTACGGATACTTCCAAATCCAAATAAAAAGCATGCAGAACAATGTGGCCATCGATCAATATGTGACCCCGTTCGTTAGATTAAGCGCAATGAGCGATTACGCCGCTGGGCATGGACCGTTTGGAGTCAATACTCACTTTAAAAATTTCGGTCAAGGAAACAATGAGACTCTGCTCGAGATGATCAAGAAGAGCGGGACCACTCAAGTGAGAGACGAGATCACTTGGTCGTCGGTTGAACCGCAATTAGGGGTGTACACGCCTCCTGCCTATAGTGAAACCTATATGAATGATTTGCAACAACACAATATCGAACCGATGATCATTATGGATTATACGAATCCCAACTATGATAACAATAGTACGGTCTACACCGACGCAGGGCGGCAAGGATTTGCCAATTACGGGAAGTTTTTGATTCAGCATTATGGCGATCAGATCAAAACCCTGGAAGTATACAATGAATATAACGCACATTTCGGAGATATCGGAAATGGTCCGGCTGACTCCCGCCCCGACTATTATTATCTGATGTTGAAAAAAACGTACGAAACCATCAAACCGGCTTATCCTAACGTCAAGATTCTCGGTATGTCGGTTGCCCATATTGATCTGGAATGGATCGAAGAAGTGTTTAAGCTTGGCGGCTTGCAATATATGGATGCGATTTCCGTACATCCGTATTATTATCCTGACGAGCCTGAGCTGCTGGCAGACGAACTGGTACAGCTGCAGAACCTGATCAAGACCTATAATAACGGCCAAATGAAGCCGATATGGATTACGGAGTTTGGATGGCCGACCCATCAATCATCCAGTGGCACCACGGAATTGCAGCAATCGGCGTATCTTGTCCGCTATTATGTGACAGCGCTTGCAGCAGGGGTTGAGAAAGTATTTTTATATGATTTCATGAATGACGGCCTGAATAAAGGCGATAGGGAACATAACTTTGGCATCGTCCGTTTTGCCGCTGACCCATTGGGACCCTATACGCCCAAACCTGCCTATGCGACTTATGCCACGATGGTCAGACAGCTGCAGGATGCGCAGTTTGTACGGAAGGATACGGTGACAGACAATGTTTATAGTTACTTGTTCACCTTCAATAACGAGCCGATCCGGATTATGTGGACCAAGGATACTACGGATGTAACCTTGCATACGAATGCGCCGGTAACGATTACGGATATGATGGGGAACAGCAAGCAATATACACCGTTCGAGGGCAAGGTTATGATCACGCTTTCAGGTGATCCGCTGTACGTGAAAGGAGACGTTACGGAAATAACCGAAGGATCGCTGCTTGGTTTGAATGCGAATGCACCCGTGATAAGTGGAGATGCCATCAATGTCACGTTAAGCGTGTCTAATCCGCATGCTCAGACTATGGAATCCGCATTTCATATTCTAGGATCGTCCTACTCGTTGGTCACACCTTCGGGGGGAACGTCTCAGCAAGTCATTCAACTGTCCAGTTCAGGCAAACTCGGCGTCGTGCGGGTCGTTTCTGACGTGTACATCAACGGCGGGCTTTCGGGAAGAATGGTGGACGATGTTACAATTCAGAACGCCTTCGATGTGCGGATTAGGCCGAATCTGACAGAAGCAGCCAGCACCGGCGAACAAATGATCCTAAGTGTCGAAAATCATTCTCCGCATAGCGGGCTTACGACCGAAAGCATCAGTTGGGTGGTTGGCGGTCAATCGGGCGTTTGGAACCAGCAAGTCACGATTCCTGCTTTAACCACAAGCGAAATTGCGATTGATCTGCCTTCGCTGGATTTGTGGAAGAATCATTCGTACAAAGTGACTGTCAAGACGACAGGGCATAATCCGAATATCAGTGAAGGAGCGATAAGCTTCAATCCAGTACTGCAAAAGACGATCGACCCGGCAGGCCCATTGAATATGGCTGAAGTCCCCGGTATCGATCTTGCCGCTAGCGGTACGATGCAGATTCTTGCCAACCAGTCTTACCACGGACCAAGCGATTTGAGCGGTCGAATATGGGTTAACTGGGATCAAAACAATTTCTACTTGACCGCGCAGATTACGGACGATACGTTCAGTCATACGTCAGAGGATAGTTTGATATGGAGTAATGACAGCATCCAGTTCGCCGTTAAGCCCGGTCTGCCGGAGTCTACGGAGCTGTATGACGAGTTCGGATTATCCATGACGCCTAGCGGACCGCAAGTATATCGGTTCCATTCTTCCAACAATAATGCTTTGGGATTGGTTGCGAATTCGCGGCTAACCGTTACTCGCAATGAAACCGACCATCAGACCGTTTATAAACTTGCCATCCCGTGGGAAGAGTTAGGTTCGGTCGATCCTTTCTCCAGCGAGCCGTTCAGTTTCTCGACTTTAGTCAACGATAACGACGGAACGATCCGCAAAGGGTATTACGAATGGGCATCAGGCATTGGCAGATATAAAGACCCTGCTTTGTATCGGCCCGCCCAATGGGTGAAGACCGACTTTACGGCGCCTGTAACTACGGCAGTAACACAGCCTGCCCAGCCTGACGGAAACGACCAATGGTTCATCAATCCGATTACGGTCAGCCTGCCTGCGACGGATGACCCGGCAGGGGTGGCGGAAACGGTATACAGCCTTGACGCCGGTGGGCAATGGCAAACGTATTCGGGACCGTTCACCTTCAGCCAAGACGGTATGTATACGGTCAGCTACAAGTCTACGGATTTGGCCAATAATGAGGAAACGGCCAAAACGTTAAGTATGAAATTGGATCTGACAGCACCGGTAACGTCGGCCGCGCTAACTCCGTCCGCACCAAACGGTAACAATGGATGGTACCGGTCCGATGTAACGCTGAAACTCACAGCCGCCGATGGTCTCTCCGGAGTCGGAAAGATACAGTATAGCACCGATAACGGCACGACTTGGCTGAGCTATACGGGACCTGTGACTTTCAGCACGGAAGGCAAGTATAAAGTGCTTTACCGTACGCAAGATGCGGCTGGCAACGTTGAAGCGGCAAAAAGCGTGACGTTCCAGATCGATAAAAAAGCGCCATCGGTAACGTTCTCCGTCTATGACGGCAAGGTGTACTGGATCGACGAGGATGTTATCATCACATGTCAGGCAATTGACGCGACTTCCGGCATTGCAGCATCGACTTGTAAAAACATTTCGGCCCCGGCTTACCGCTTCAACATTGGAATGAACACGGTGAGGGCGACGGCGGTGGACAAAGCAGGGAATACTGGAAGCGCAACTATTCGTTTTGAAGTGAAAATCTCTATTGAAAGCCTCATACGCTTGTTTAAGAAGCTGCTGGAAGAAGGGTCCACCGTTCCCAAGACTTCCGGGAAGAGCTTGGATGGTCTTGCAACCGGTGAAACAATGGGGAATTCGGAATACGACGTAGACGATTTTAAGAAGGACGTAGTGGCGCAGCGCGGCAAAGGATTGACCGCTGAAGAAGCGGATCTGCTGCTTCGACTGGCCGACAAAATCGATTGAGGTTGACAGGGAGCCGCGTGAGCGGCTCCCTTTTCAACTTTACGTTTACATCTAATCATTATCTCGAATGATGAAAAATGCTCTATTCGTATGTAAGGCATCCAAACGTTCTTCAAGACCGGTAAGTAATAAGGAGAATGATTCAAAATTCTCCTTTATCGTATCGTCCGCTAACTTAATTTGGATCGTTTTCTGGGTTTCTCCTTCTGCGAAGGTAAGAGTTCCTTTAGCAGGAATGAAATCGGAATGTTCCTTTGCGGTATCGGCGAAAGTTGAGTAGTCCACAGTCAATGCACCATAGCTGCCGCCGACACGGTATACAGTGGCTGTTACCGTACCTGTATTCTCATTGGCCCAAATGATCTGTGACTTTGGATCAAAACGGAACTTTCCGATTTCTTCTTGAGGCTCGGGGATGAGTTCAAATATATTAGATCCACTGGAGCCAATCCATTTTTTTCCCGATTTATTCCAGTAAATAACCCCGGTTCTTGCAGATTCGGGAATTTGCTTCATCTCTCCTTTGGCGTTGATATAAAATCTAGTATATTCATAAAGGTCGTAAACGATCATTTCGCCGGTATCGGAATATCCCTCTATGCTAAATAGGAACCAGCGTGGACCTGAGAACTGTTCGCTCTTTCCAGTTGCCGGTGAAGTTCGATAAGCGGAATTTAGGTCTTGATAAAAAGTCCAACCCTTGTATGTGAATGCGGAGACATCAAAACCATCAGAGATAATAAATTTGCTGGTTTTATCTTGTATATTATAGGACCGATACTCGTATTGATTATTCTCTGGATTTTGTGCTAAATAAACGAACAAATTTTCACTTATAGTTCTCAAATCTACTGCATCGATGGGAAGGGAGGTTGTCAGTCCGTTATCATACAGGATAACCTTCCCTTGTTCGCTAATATAAATTAATCGGCCTTCTTTTGAAGCACGAATTGAATAGCTGTTACGAACATACAAATGATTTTCCTCAGAAATATTCTTGAAACTGTTATCTAGAGTATTAAATAGCCAAGCCTCTATATGGTTATTTGTAGTTATCGTGAACGGTATAAAATGTCCATCTTTAGCTTTAGAGAAGATCCCAATATTAGAGTTGGGAATAAACTCCGGTTCCGTTCCGGCCTTCCATAAAAACAAACCCTTTTTCCAGTAATGAAATATAGCACCATTGTTTGTTAAATAACCTGCGTAGTAGAACGGGGAATCTTCAAGTGGAGTCATAGCGGAATCTTGCTGGGTGTTTCTATCTCTAATGACCATGGAGGAATCTGTAACATACAATATCCGATTACTGTCAAAATCCAATATTGTTCCAGGTACTGACGCTACGACTATACTTTCGGCTTTGGCTACTGAAGCAAGACCCAACAATATACATAGGAAAAACAAAAGCAATGAAATTGTACGCCATACACTTATGTTTGTTGAAACGGCCATAAAACAACCTCCAATCAAAATGTTTTTGATACATATCGTATCGTTAGTGGGGGATGTGGGCTTCCTTGTCAGTCATTGTCTCTGATAACAAAGAACATGGCCGATCCCGGCTCATAAATGTTTTCTGCTGAACCTTCCAGCTTCAGTGAGAAGGATTCCAGAGACTCCTTGATCGAATCGTCTTTCAAGAAAATTCGTATAGTCGCACTCGTTTGGCCATCCTTGAACGTAATAGAGCCCGTAGCTAAGTCAAAGTCGGAATTTTCCTTAGCAGTATCTGCTCGGGTCGTATAGAACACACGAAGTTCCCCATCGCTTCCATCGGTCCGATAGACCGGAACATCCACGTAGACATTGCCTTCATCCATCCATTGGACTAGATCGCGTGTATAAGCTGCCGATCCCAAGCCGACAATCCCTTTGGTCCCGGTAACGTTGACAGTCTGAGCAGCTTTTAAATGCCCCGACGGACTTGTGACTGTGATCTGAGCGGTTCCTGGTGAAATACCTCTCACATCATGGTAATAAGGAATCACATCTGCAATTCTTGAGTCACTAGAATGCCATTCCAACCCCAAGCTACTCTTGAAAGATGCATTCGCCGGATGAAAAATAAGGTCCAGCTTCGCAGTTTGTCCAACCCGCAAATTCAATGGGGTTTCACTTAAGGAAATGCTTTCCACCGGGACATAAAAATTTGGAACAAATTCGTATAGGGTACCGTCTTCAAAGCGATAGTACTTCCCATCTTCGAGCTTCCAGAACGGAGTCCTTAAAAAAAGTTGAATATCGTATGATAAATTATCAGACATATAAACTTTTTCTGATCCCGGACGGATAAACCAATGTTTAGGGGAAGAACCAATCCCAGTCTCTAAGATAACATCACCGGTATCCGATATCTGCAGAATATGTGTGTCAGGCGCACTGGCCTCAATAGGATAGGTATATTTGGTGCCTTCAGGAGAATAGATAACCAAGCCTTCAGATTCCGAACGATAGGCAGTCCAACCATTGTTCCCTGCAAATGCATAAGGAATTTGACGATACCAAACTAGATGCTGTGAGATACCGTCGATATATCGCTTTAGATACCATGAATCGTATTCGTGGTTCTCTTGCTCTGAGTAAATGATTTGAAATCCATCATAAAAGTCTTGATAACTATTTCTCGAGAGCTTATGAGGTGTTTTATTGGTTACGCCATTATGATATGCAATCAAATAATCATCGACAGCATTTCGATACATGAGATGCCCGTCATTCGACACGCGCGCATCATCAACTTTAGAGTCATACTGGTTAAGTTCGGAAACATTGTAATAACTGTTATCGCTTAAATGAAATAGCCAGATCTGGAAGGAAGTGCTTTGAGGAACTTTCGTAGAAAAGGTTACATAATTTCGCGACTTTTGAAATAATTGACCCAAATTGTTAGTTATTTCATGAACGGTTCCTTCCTCACTCCAAGCGTATAGAACGGAATTCTCCACATAAATCGCACCGTTGTCCGTTAATGCGCCTTTCGTTGCAGTCGTGGTAGGCAGCATGATGTCATTCGTGGAGGCAGCTAACTTCTTTATGTAGAGTACACCGCCCTTGGAGTATAAAATTCGGTTCAAATCAAAATCTAGAATGGTACCAGGCACTGACGCAACTACTCTGTGAGCGATATCTTCTACAGGACCATTATACGTAGCGGCTCGTGTAACGCTTGAATGTTCTATGAAACTGATAACGGCTACTATCAAAACAAGAAATACTCGCGATATTCGTGAAAGTCGTGCTCCTAACATGGGAATATATCCCTCCTATATTAATTTTAAGCCTCTCGGAATAAAAATTCCCGCATCGGCTCTGGCCTTTCGGCCAGGGTCTTGTTT
>NZ_JBHLWN010000114.1:0-8540 GCF_042432825.1 Paenibacillus chartarius
CAATGCCCCTTTTCTGGGGAGGGGGGAGTTATCCCCATGTGGATATTGGTTTCAAAATTTCACTGGTCCCACTCCCACTTATTCACAGTTGTTGATCCGCTCCTGGATGATCGCCACCGCATTCTTATGCGCTTTCGAAATTCAGGATGAAATAGATTCTATGAACTCTTCTATGGGCATAGAGTTGAAATAAGCATATGTATACAGAGAAACCATCGGACTTTGTGGAAAATGTAGGGAGGACACGATATGTCTGCAATCAGACAAGACGCTTGGAGCGAGGAAGACGATTTGATTTTGGCAGAGGTAACACTGCGTCATATTCGCGAAGGAAGCACTCAGTTGTCCGCTTTCGAGGAAGTCGGAGAGCGAATTGGCCGTACGGCTGCGGCATGCGGCTTCCGCTGGAACAGCTTCGTTCGTAAAAAATACGAGGCTGCGATTCAAATTGCCAAGGCACAGCGTCAAAAACGGAATCATATGAAGAAGCAGGGGGTCGTCGCATCCATTTCGGGCAGCTCGTCGATTGCCGTGCTAGAACCCGACACGCTGGCGCCGAAGGCGGATTCGTTCAGCGAAGAAGCGCTGTCCATCGACGCGGTAATCCGGTTCCTGCGCGGCTGGAAAACCACCTACCAGGACATGACGAGACAGATCAAGCTTCTGGAGCGCGAGCTTCAGGACACGCAAGAGAAGCTGGAGCAAGTGCGCCGCGAGAACGATAAGCTCAGCAAGCAAGTCAGTGAAGCGGAAACCGATTACCGGGTAGTCAATGACGATTACAAAGCGCTGATTCAAATTATGGATCGCGCCCGGAAACTCGCTTTCTTGACAGAAGAAGAAGAAGAGATCAAGTCCCGCTTTAAGATGGATGCGAACGGCAATCTGGAGCGCATCGATTAAGCAGCTGAATATAAACGACGATCAAGCGAATTCCGCCGTCAGCCGATGCGCGGAATCTCGCTTTTTTTGTTTTGCCCGGTAATTTGCTATATTGGAATGGAACACCGCTATGAAGGGGAACGATAGCATGCATATAGCGATCATCGGAGCGGGATCGGTCGGGCTTCTGCTTGCCGGCAAGCTTGCGGCATCCGGCGCGGCGCGAATCACGGTCGTTACGAGGGCGAAGGAGCAGGCGGATGCACTGAACGAGAAGGGGATTACGGTTACAAGCGGCCGCGCAAGTGCGCGAGGTAACGTAACGGCGATACCATTCGCCGTATGGTCGTCGTCGCAAGCTTTGGAGCTGCCCTACGATTGGGTATTTCTGACCGTCAAGCAGCAGGCGATTGACAGCTTGATGCTGAACGCCTTAGGTGCGATGAACCGGCCTGTGAATGGGTTAGTATGCTGGCAGAACGGGGTGGGGCATATCGAACGGATCGCCGATGTGTTTCCGCTTGACCGCATATATATTGCAGTTACTACGGAAGGAGCCAGGCGGCTCGCTCTCTCGGAAGTTGCTCATACCGGTACGGGACATACGGAGCTTGGCGCCGCTGCAGGCCAGGTCTTGGACAATGCGTCGCAACCGATGCAAAAAATACTTGAAGGTTTATTGAATCAGGCAGGATTTCAGGCAAGTGTGTCGAAACATATCGTTAGTTCCATATGGTACAAATTGTTAGTGAATGCCGTCGTTAATCCGCTCACCGCACTCGTACGTAAGCCGAACGGCGAGCTGCTCGCATCGGATGAAACGGCAACGTTAATCCGGTCGCTGGCGAAGGAAGGTCTGTCGGTTGCTTTGGCTGAAGGGGCCGAGCTGGACGAAGACAGTGTGCTGAGACGTATACAGGACGTATGCCGGCGTACGGCGGACAATCGCTCGTCGATGCTGCAGGACGTTGACGCCGGACGGCGTACGGAGAACGAATGGGTTAGCGGCGCGGTCGCAAGACTGGCCGCAAAGCATGGCTTAAGCGTGCCGGCAACGGAAACGATTTATCGAATCATTCGCGAATGGGAGAGGGGAAGGTGAGCGGATATGAACTGGTTGATTGCGCAGATCAAATCACTGTATGAACTGCTGGCCGTCATTCCGTTTATCGGTTTCGCCCTCGGCTGGGGAATCGGGTACGCATGGTTCCGCGACAAGAAGAAGTCGATCCGTCTCGCGATGGACGTCACAACGCTCCTTCTTATCGGAGCGGTAGCAAAGCTGTGGAATTTGCTCTTCGGCTCGAATTTCGGCTTCTGGCTGATCGTCTTGGTGCTGCTTATTGCTGTTGGACTGCTCGGCGGCTATCAGAATCGCGTTAAGGGAGCCATTGATTTTACGAAGATCGCCCGCATTATTTGGCGTGTCGGCTTCGTTTGTCTCTCGCTGCTCTACGTACTATTCTTAATTGTGAATTTAGGCGTATATGTAATATATACAGTTTGATTTGAAGCTCGTTTTGCAGAGTTCGACTGTCTCGAAAAGGCAACGCTTACATGATGGTTGTGCGACCTTGCGTTTTGAAGAAACACAGTGTGGGAGGGCGTTTACAAAGTCAAAATATTTCATGTGGATTTTATTGACCAGTGGTTGTATAATGAGAAATTGCAGCGGTTTCTTTTTTTCGACAGTCAGGTATGTGTCAGAATATATTGCCATTCGATGTTAGGTGTTCCATTAAAACATCACACAATGCTAACATATATGTTGACGGATTGAAAATGCTGTGCCAAAATGTTCAACATCCAGTTCAATTGACCATGGGTTATCGATGTGAGGTTAAGGTTATTGCCTAGCATCTTGCCAAATATGTAAACGATTCTTTTAAGGAGGACTCGTATGAAAGCTAAAAGGTGGTTCACAACCGCAGCTTCCCTCGTCCTTGCCGGCAGCTTGATCGCCGGATGTACGACAACGGGCGGCAAGACTGAAACAAGCACGTCGGGGAATGAACAAGGGTCGGCGACAACGCAAGGAAACAAAAAAGCAGCGGTTGTCAACACGTACATTAACGGTGAGATTCCGACGATTGACCCAAACATTGCGAAGGACAGCTACTCCAGCTGGGTTATCGACCATACGTTCGAAGGCTTGTTCGTCAACGACAAGGACGGCGTCAAGCCGGGACAAGCGAAAGAAGTGCAAGTGAGCGAAGACGGTCTGACGTATACGTTTACGCTGAAGGACGGACTGAAGTGGTCGAACGGCGATCCGGTCACGGCGGCCGACTTCGAATTTTCCTGGAAGCGAGTTCTTGATCCGGCTACGGCTGCCGAGTACGCGTACCAGATCGCCGATTATGTGAAAGGCGCTAAAGAGTACAACTCCGCCGATCCGAAGAAGCTGAGCGCCGACGAAATCAAGAAGCTGCGCGACGCCGTAGGCGTACAAGCGAAGGACGATAAGACGCTGGTCGTCACGCTGAAGGCTCCTACGCCTTACTTCAAGCAGCTTACTGCGTTCTACACGTACTATCCGGTACCGAAGAAGGTTGTTGAAGCGAACCCGAATTGGGCGGCCGATGCATCCACTTATGTAGGCAACGGTCCGTTCAAGCTTCAGGAATGGCAGAAGGACAAAGTTATCACGGTAGTGAAGAATGATAATTACTACAACAAGTCGACGATCACGACGGACAAAATCGTGTGGAACAACATCACGGACGACAACACGGCATGGCAAATGTTCCAGAACGGCGAGCTGAACTACATCAAGTCTGTTCCGCCTGCCGGTATCGACGCAGCGAAAGCTAGCGGAGAGCTGAAAATTTCGCCGCAGCTGGCTACGTACTTCTACCGCTTCAACACAACGAAGCCTCCGTTCAATAACGTGAAGATTCGTAAAGCTCTGGCGATGGCGATTGACCGTCAAGCGATCATCGATACGATTACAAAGGGCGGACAGAAGCCTGCCTTCGCTATCGTAGGCCCCGGTATCGCTGCTCAAGACGGCAAGAACAAGGAGTTCCGCGACGAAACTCCCGCTTATTTCAAGGAAGACATTGCAGAAGCGCAAAAGCTGTTAAAAGAAGGTTTGGCTGAACTCGGCATGACTTCAATGCCGAAAGTAACGATCACGTTCAACACGAACGCCGGCCACCAGAAGATCGCGCAAGCGATCCAAGAAATGTGGAAGAAGAACCTGGGCTTCGAATCGACAATCGAGAACGTTGAGTCCAAGGTATGGCTGGCTCGCCAATCCGCGCTTGACTTCCAAATTATGCGCGCCGGCTGGGTAGGCGACTACCTTGACCCAATGACCTATATCGATATGTGGGTAACCGGCGGCACGAACAACAACACCGGTTATTCGAACCCTGAGTACGACAAGCTGGTTGCTGCTTCGAAAGTGGAAAAGGACATGGCGAAGCGCGATCAAATCTTGCACGACGCTGAGAAGATTTTGATAAACGATATGCCGTTTATGCCGATTTACTTCTACACGAACGCCGATGCATCGAAGAAAGAGCTGGAAGGTATTTACGTTCCGGCGAACCGTTACCCGCAATTCCGTTATGTCACTGTGAAGTAAGCTTGAAGCTGTTATAGCAAGATTGAAAATCGAGGTATGCCCCATATTGGCGGTGGCATACCTCGCTTATTGAAACAACCTGGTTCCGAAAAGAAGAAAGGAGCATACGCATGCTTCGATTTATTATAAAGCGGGGTATTCTGGCGCTGGTGACCATATGGATAATCGTCACCATCACGTTCATCATTATGCACGCCGTACCCGGCGGGCCATTCACGCAGGAAAGACCGGTTCCTCCGGCTGTGCTTGCCAACTTGAACCGTGCCTACCATCTGGATGAGCCCCTGCTTATGCAATATGCCCGTTATTTGGGCAGCTTGCTCCAAGGCGATCTTGGCCCTTCGATGGTATCGGCGACGCGTGATGTCAACCAGATGCTCGCCGACACACTGCCTGTATCGATTCAGCTTGGTTTGCAAGCTCTTATTGTAGCTCTTATATTTGGCCTTAGTTTCGGTATGATTTCAGCATTTTTCCATAATAAGCTGCCGGACCGCATTGTATCGGTCGTTGCCGTGATCGGCGCCGCCGTGCCGAGCTTCGTGATGGCGCCGCTGCTCATCCAAGTGTTTGCGATGGAGCTGAAGTGGTTCCCTGTCGCCAGGTGGGAGACGATGAAGCATACGGTGCTGCCGACGGTTGCCTTAAGCTTCCTGCCGCTTGCGCAAATTACGCGGATGATGCGTTCCAGTATGCTGGAAGTGCTGCAGCAGGATTATATCAAGACAGCCAAATCCAAAGGTCTTGCTCAAGCGCGCGTGATTATGAAGCATACGCTCCGCAATTCGATCATGCCCGTCATCACACTGGTCGGGCCGATTGCCGCGGGATTGCTTACGGGTACGTTTGCGGTCGAGAAAATTTTCTCCGTCCCCGGTGCAGGGAAGCTGTTCGTACAGAGCATCGAAAACCGCGACTATCCGCTTATTCTCGGCACAACGATTATTTACGGCAGTGCGCTCGTTGTGATCAATTTGCTTACCGATATTTTGTATACGATCGTTGATCCGCGCGTGAAGCTGCCTGGAAAGGGAGGCCGCTAAAATGTCAACAAACATTAGCCGTGATATGTTCCAGCCGGCCGAAAAGTCAGGCTCTGCTCAGCAGATCAACAAGCAAAGCTTGTCCTACTGGCAAGATATATGGCGCAGGCTCAAGAAAAATAAGCTCGCTATCGCTTCGATCTACTTAATCGTGCTGCTTATCATAATGGCGATAATCGGACCGTTCCTGCTGCCATATTCGTATTCAGAGCAATCCTTCAAAGACGTCAATTTGTCCATGTCGGCTGCGCACTGGTTCGGTACCGACGATTTGGGACGGGATTTGTTCGTGCGCGTTTGGTACGGTGCCCGCTATACGTTGCTTATCGGGTTTACCGCGGCGTTCATTGACTTGGTTATCGGGGTTATTTACGGCAGTATCGCAGGGCTTGCAGGCGGACGTACCGATACGATCATGATGCGGATCGTCGAAATCTTTTATTCGATTCCGTACCTTCTCGTCGTCATTATGCTGATGGTGCTAATGGGGCCGGGCTT
Organism: Paenibacillus chartarius; assembly: GCF_042432825.1. NCBI lineage: Bacteria > Bacillati > Bacillota > Bacilli > Caryophanales > Paenibacillaceae > Paenibacillus > Paenibacillus chartarius. Next base: position 6,016 of record NZ_JBHLWN010000114.1, read on the forward strand.
GAAATCGATTATTATCGCTCTTGGGGCATTCGGCTGGATGGGGATGGCGCGTCTTGTGCGCGGTCAAATTCTTTTGCTGAAGGAGCAGGAGTTCGTGCTCGCCGCAACAACGCTTGGCGCAAGCAAGACGCGTCTTATTTTCAAGCATCTGATTCCGAACGCGTTGAGCGTCATTATCGTTAACATTACGTTTACGATTCCTCATGCGATTTTTGCGGAGGCTTTCCTCAGCTTCCTCGGTCTCGGCATTCCGGTTCCGAAGGCCAGCCTCGGTACGCTGACCAGCGATGCGGTCGGCGCATTGATTCAAGGGCACGCTTATCAGCTGTTCTTCCCGGCTGCGTTGATTTCGATTGCGATGCTCGCATTCAACTTGCTTGGTGACGGCTTGCGCGACGCTCTGGATCCGAAGATGCGGAAGTAAGGAGGGGATAATTATGAAAGATAACGTCATTCTGGATATAAAGGACCTCGTCGTTTCCTTCCATACGTATGCGGGTGAAGTGCAGGCGATTCGCGGCGTCACCTTCAAGCTGAAGAAGGGGGAAGCGCTGGCGATCGTCGGTGAATCGGGGTCCGGCAAGTCGGTTACGGCGCAGACGGTTATGAGGCTCATTCCGGCCGGTATCGGCAAAGTGAAGAACGGTACGGTGATGTTCGAAGGGACGAAAGACATCGTGAAGCTGTCGGACAAAGAGATGGAGCAAATCCGCGGCTCGGAGATGGGCATGATTTTCCAGGATCCGATGACGTCGCTTAATCCGACAATGACCATCGGCGATCAAATCACCGAAGGCCTGATCAAGCACCAGCGGCTGTCCAAGCAGGCGGCGAACGAGCGCGCCATAGAAATTTTGGGGTTGGTCGGCATTCCGAATCCGAAGGCTCGGATGAAGCAGTACCCGCATCATTTCTCCGGCGGCATGCGCCAGCGGGTTATGATCGCCATTGCGCTGGCTTGCAATCCGAAGCTGCTGATCGCCGACGAACCGACAACGGCGCTTGATGTCACGATTCAGGCCCAAATTCTGGATTTGCTTAAGGATTTGCAGAAGAAGCTGGACACGTCGATCATTATGATTACGCACGATCTTGGCGTCGTTGCCGAAATCGCGCAGAAGGTTGTGGTCATGTACGCCGGCAAGGTCGTCGAACACGGCACGGTGGAGGACGTATTTTATAATCCTCGCCATCCTTATACGTGGGGGTTGCTGCGCTCGATGCCGCGCATCGACTCGGATTCGAGCGAGCCGCTCGTTCCGATCGAAGGCTCGCCGCCAAGCATGATCAATCCGCCGAAGGGCTGCGCCTTCGCTGCGCGCTGCCCGTATGCGATGAAGGTGTGCCTGGAGCACGATCCGGCTCATACGGTCATTAGCGGCGAGCATACTGCGGCCTGCTGGCTGACCGATCCGAACGCTCCGAAGGTAGAGCGTCCGGTAGAAGTGGGGGGACGCGTAGGATGACAGACCATATATTGGAAGTCCGGAATTTGAAGAAGCATTTCCATCTGGGCGGCAATACGATTCTGAAAGCCGTAGACGACGTGTCGTTCTCGATTAAGCGCGGCGAGACGTTCGGTCTTGTCGGCGAGTCGGGCTGCGGCAAGTCGACGACGGGGCGTACGATTATCCGGCTGTACGACGCTACGGACGGGGAAGTGCTGTTTAACGGCAAGAACGTTCATAAGCTAAAGGGCAAGGCGGACAAAGACTTCCGCAAGCAGATGCAGATGGTGTTCCAGGATCCGTACGCATCGCTGAATCCCCGGATGTCGGTAGGCGATATTATTGCCGAGGGACTGGACATTCACAACATCGGTTCGGCGAAGGAAAGAAAAGAGCGCGTGCACGATTTGCTGCAGACGGTAGGTTTGAATCCCGAGCATGCGACGCGCTATCCGCATGAGTTTTCCGGCGGACAGAGACAGCGGATCGGCATTGCCCGCGCGCTGGCGATCGAGCCCGAGTTCATCATCGCCGACGAGCCGATCTCGGCGCTCGACGTGTCGATTCAAGCTCAGGTCGTCAACCTGTTCGAGAAGCTACAGGAAGAGCGCAATCTGACGTATTTGTTCATCGCTCACGATCTGGCGATGGTCAAGCACATCTCTTCCCGCATCGGCGTCATGTACCTCGGTAAGATGGTGGAGACGGCCGGCTCGAACGAGCTGCACAAAAATCCGCTTCATCCGTACTCGCAGGCGCTGCTGTCGGCCATTCCGATTCCGGATCCCGAGCAAGCGAGAAAGCGCGAGCGCATCATTCTGCAGGGAGACGTGCCGAGTCCGATTGCGCCGCCGAGCGGCTGCCCGTTCCGCACGCGCTGCCCGAAGGCGATGCCGGAATGTGCGGCTGCGATGCCGCCGCTGAAGGAAGTTGAAAAAGATCATTTTGTCGCTTGTCATTTGTATTAAAATGCTTGCCGATAAGGGGTTGGATGATGCCGGAGAAGGCTCATGCGACCACTGGCATTGCATAAAAGTTATCACGAAAAACCCACATTAAATATTTACTAATAATGTA